>CAYQRW010000396.1:0-2507 GCA_964419735.1 uncultured Spirochaeta sp. | reverse complement strand
GATATGACGCTGATTCAGTACGTCATGGAACGCGTGGTTTCGCACAAAGCGCTGGAGGAGTAGCGAATATGGCTTTTTCCCTGATCAACTGGTGGGCGGTGCTCGTGGCTACCGTGCTCAATATGGTGGTGGGGTTCGTGTGGTACGGGCCGATCTTCGGCAAGATCTGGCTCCGCATGATGGACACCACCCCAGAAGAGCTCCACGGCGGCTCCAATCCCGTCACCTATTTGATCCCCGTGGTGGGAGCGTTTGTGAGCGCTGTCGTCCTGGCGATGGTCCTCGGACTGCTGCGAGTGTTCACCCTGGCCGGTGGCGCCGGCTGGGGCGCCCTGTTGTGGTTTGCCTTCGGTGGCACGGGCCTGCTCACCACGGGCGTCTTCGAGAACCGCACAGCCGGCCTGAGCTGGCTGTTTATCGCCTACATGGTACTGGTCCACGCCGCCCAGGGCGCCATGTTCGCGGTGTGGCGCTGAGGGGTATATACACAATCTTGTTGCGGATCGGACCATAAGTAGCGGCGGCGAGAGCAATTACAATTCCCCATCGTCCGTGCGGCGCGTATGTATTGCACCGTGAATGAGTTGAGAGTGTGGTGTAACACGCTTGTGTATACTGCCCCGGGGGTCACCAGCCGGCTGAACCAACCGGGAGTGCTTGATGAACGCATATCTCCCCGTGTAATATCCCCGAATCGCACAAGCCGGCGTGGCGGAATTGGTAGACGCAGCAGACTCAAAATCTGCCGCCCGCAAGGGTGTGGGAGTTCGAGTCTCCCCGCCGGTAAATTTAGCGCTTTAACTTCGAGACTTGCCACGTACTCAGTCCATCTTACTGGCGGTCCGTCGGTAGATGGGCGCGGGGAGACTCGAACGTAGCCAGGCGGGTACCTCGTTTGCGTACCGGAACGTAGTGAGGAACGCAAACAAACCGGAGCGCCACCGATAGGCGGCGCGAGGAACACGCCGAGTGGCGCAGCGGCGTCAGCCGCGGAGCGAGAGTCTCCCCGCCGGTAAATTTAGCGCTTTAACTTCGAGACTTGCCACGTACTCAGTCCATCTTACTGGCGGTCCGTCGGTAGATGGGCGCGGGGAGACTCGAACGGAGTTAGAGGGTCGTACCGCAGACCGATAGGTCGAGGAACGATCCCGACCGCAAGGCGGGTAGCGGAGCGCCACCGATAGGCGGCGCGAAGAACACGCCGATAGGCGTAGCGGCGCCAGCCGCGGAGCGGGAGTCTCCCCGCTACACCGGGCCAAATGTCGCGGATATGACGGCGATCCCCGGCCTTCAGATAGATCTAGTGAAGCCGAAGAAATGATCCTTGGCGTCAGGCGTTTGGTCCTGAGACCGCTCCCGTTGGAGCTTAACGTACTCGCTGTAGAAGAAGTGTTGGTCGACCTCGCGTATGTCTTCTTTGGTGACCTCGGTGGTGGGAAGCGCTTTGGTCATGGGGTTCTGTCGCGCGAGGTACTCCTCCGCCCATTTGATCCAGATGTCTGTTTCAGAGGTGTCTTCGCCGTCCCCCCTTCGACGGGCTGCCTCCGCCTTCACCACGTCAACGTACGCTCGTCTTCGCTGAAATAGTTGCCAGCGCTCCATCCCGACCTCCAGATTCCTCTCGCGCGCGACTTCTTTGAGCTGCTCAAACCGTTCTCGTCTCCGGCGAACTTCCGCGTTCTCATACTCCTTCTTTCGCTGCTCCACCGCTGCCTGCCACTCAATCTGGTGGGCGGCGTCCATTATCATGGCGGCTATGATGTCGTTCAGGTAATCCTCGAGCCCGCGAGTTTTGGTGTCCCGCCACTGAGATCGCCTACTACCTGAACGGTGATCCGTGAGTTGAAAGGTGAACCAGCCGGTGGGCTCGTCCACATAACGGAGATAGCTGGTCTTTGCCTTTTCCTCTTGAGTCGGCTCTCGACGTTTTGTCTGTTCCCGAATCCTGAATGGGACTCGTCTCTCCATGATGACTGCAAAGGAGGTGTTCCGACGCTGTCCCTGGTATTCTGCTTCGACGGTGTAGCCTCGTGATTCCATCGCTTCGATGAAGGCTGACATGATGCGTGCCATTCTGTCGAAGTGATCGTCACTCACTTCGACGTTCAGCAGTCCAGGGACGGTTTCGTTCGGATCCCGTAGGTAATGGTGCCACTTCTCGGTGATCGCCTGCCGCTTCCTTTTCCTTCGCGAGGTCAGGATCTCGAGCATGGGGTGGTATTCGTCCATGGTACGGGGGACCGAGATCCGGTTCTCTGGAAGCCTCTCTTCCTCCACCAGACGCTTTGCCTCCCGGAAGACGTCGGGACGGAGGCGTTCAGGCTCTTCCAAGTCGTCCGGCTGTCGAACCGGAACTCGTTGACGATAGATTCGCGGAGGATCTTTCATAGACGGAAGAGGTGGCCGCTTCGGCGCCTTGCCGACCTTGTGCTTGGCCCAATACCCGCGACCAGGCAGCGGAACCGTCAACTTCCGGCACGTCTTGGCGAGAGCGACACCGGAGACAC
>CAYQRW010000395.1:0-2527 GCA_964419735.1 uncultured Spirochaeta sp. | reverse complement strand
GCCCGTACGAGATCACTCCGATCGTTGACCGCGTGGGGGCGGGTGACTCCTTCGGGGCGGCACTGATCTTTGCCGGTCTCGATCCCGAGTTACGGGTATCCACCGCTACGCGCATGGCGTTTGCCACCGCTGCCAGTGCGCTGTGCCACACGATCGACGGAGACTTTGACCTGATAACGCGGGATGAAGTGCAAGAACTGATGAACGGAAACGGCGCGGGACGCGTGCGCCGCTAATCCACCACGGGTTCGGCGAACGTCAACTCCGGTGGTTCCCGCCCATCATAACCGCTGACGGCGATCTCCCCGTGACTCATGCGCAGCACCGATCTCCACGAACCGGACTGGGGCGCGCGATATTCGTGCGTTCCGAACATAACCACCGCCCCGTTATACATCACCTCTTCAACCACCACCACGCTCTCCGTGGAAGGAGCCAGCTGCTCCCGCAGAGCCGGGAGACGCTTGCGCAGACCGGTAGCCTCCTCCTGAGCGCGAGTAAGCTCACCCTGTAATTGGGACTGCGCGGCAAACACCTTGGCGTCTCGGCGACCGTCGTGGATAGCCGCGGCCAGGCGAGAGAGCTTATCGGTGTGGAGGTCGATCTCCTCCTCCAGCTGGTACAGCCGTTGGCGGCTGGTGCGGTACTCCTGGTAGAGATCCGGCGGCGTACCGAGCGCCACGAAGGTGGGTACATCGTAGATGTTGCCCAATTTGCGGCACCAAAGGCTCCCTCCCACCAACGCTTCCCCCGCGATAAACTCCGCCCGACGACCGTTGAGAATGCAATGCTGCCATACGGATACGGTGGAGTGCATGATCGCCTCTTCCACGAAGACGTTACCTCGACAGCGGACCGTGCAACTCTCCAGGTAACGGGCAAAGAGATTACCGCCACACTCCAGGACTCCCTCATCGTTTCCGTTCATGCCGGTAGTGAGAAGGATGTTCTCCCCCGCCCGCAGCGTGGCCCGCCCCACGCCCTTTCCGATCTGGATCGTACCCCCAGCCTCCACTACGAATCCGTCCGCCACATGGCCGGATACCACCACCGAGCCGTCAAAATGGATATTCCCCGTGGAATAGTCGACGTTCTCTACCTCCACCACCGGTTCCACGATGATCCGTCCGTCTCGCAACCGTACATTCCCATCGATGGCAGCGTACAGCTCTGATTCGTCGGCGTTGAAGCGTGTGTTTTCTCCGGCGGGAATATGTACTACCGTGTCGTCGCGGGAAGCGGGAATGCTGGTGCCGGTGACGGTGCTTCCGTCCTGAGCCGCCACGGGAGGAAGCAGCACCGCCAGCAGATCGCCGGCGGCGCGATTGTCTATGAAGTTGAGTTCCCGCAGGCTGATCCGGCCGAAAGGCAGCTCCAGGTACGGCTTACCGCGGGTCGTCTTGAAGCGAAACTCCACCCGCCGGCTGCGGCCGTAGACCGGCTCTCGCCCCCACGCCACGGTGTGTTGCTCCTCATAGCGAGAATCTATGAGCACCCGGTTGATCGCCCCTCGGTCCACGCCAAAAGTGACGCCCGCGGCGGAAAGCTCCGCTACCACATCGGCAACTGACGGTGGGGCAGCGCCCCGCTGCGGTGTAGATACCGTGATCGCCGCAGACATCTCGTCATCGGCCACCGCTACGGTAATCCGCGATGCCAGCCCTTCCCCTTCCGGCCACTCCACCAAGGCAATCGGCTCGTCAGCGGCGGTGTCAATGATCTCCTGCAGGCGAGATGAGGGGACCCGGGGCATACCGAGCAGGCGCATCCGGTTCTTAATGTCCTCCGGGTATACGGTGGAACGTTGTCCTTCGTCACTAAGAAGGGCCAGATAGACCCACCCGTGACGGTAGAACACGTGAAAGGCCGGCTTTTTGCGGGCATGTTCCATAGCTGACACATGGAGAGGGTACCGCTCACCTATCCAAATCTCAAGCGGCGCGGCAAGCGGCGGGGCAAGGGGTGCGGGGGGCACGCGGCCCCGAGCGTACCGACCTCACGTCTCCCGCAGCTTCCGGCTAGCGACTCATGTGTTGCGCGAAGCTACTGCGCAGTTCTTCGGGAGATCGCAGTCCCACCTGCTCATCCACGAGGTTACCCTCGCCGTCGAAGAAAAGCAGCGTCACCCGACGATTTGCGGTGTACCGGCGGGCAAACGCCAGCCCCTCGTCGGTGGCGATGTCCGCTACGCGGAGGACCAGCTCATCCTCGGCGTACTCATCTTCGATCGATTGCACGTTGTCCCGCAGCTCGTTGCATACGGGGCAGGCGATATCGTGCACCTGAACCACCGCGGGCACACCGGAACCCACCGCGGACAAGTCACGCACGCGTCGGTCCTGCTGATTGACCGCCGCGATCACCGCCGCCACGGCTCCGATTCCCAAAAGCGCGATCGCCGCGATCATCACCATCCGCCGCCGCCGCCGAGCCCGGAGGCGCTGTTTCTTCTGCTCTTTTTGCTGCTCGCGACCGATCGGTGACCCGGAGCTGTGTGCTCCGCCGGAGGTACGTTTCTTTCCCATAG
>CAYQRW010000394.1:0-2529 GCA_964419735.1 uncultured Spirochaeta sp. | reverse complement strand
AGCAGGTTCACCGCGTACATCATCACGTCAAACATCTCCAGCAGCACCGCCAGCCCCCCGTTGATCTCCCGCCACGTCCGCACCCGCAATCCCTCGGAACTCGAGGTCGAACTGTCGGGTTGCGCGCTGCCCGCAGGCTCATCGGGTTCGGCGGTGGTCCCGCCACCGGGGCCCTCGGCAAAGCGCGCGGCCACCGCTTCCGCGTCGTTCTCATCCTCCAGGACCACCCGCACCTGCCGCGTGTGGTCCTCCAGGTACAGGAGCTCCTGCGCGGCGCGGTGGGAGATTAAAAACGCCGACTGATCAAACTCCGGGGAGTTACTCGCAAACAGCCCCACCACGGTGTAGGCCAGGTAGTACGGGGCACCGGTGGAATCTTCCACCAGTACCGAAACGGTGTCCTCCACGGAGACCTCGAGCATCGCGGCGGTCTCGGTGGAGAGCAGGATCTCCGGGAGGGGCCGGTCAGCGGAGCCGCTGTCGGGAGTGTCGTTGTCCGTGGTGTCGTCGATGGCGCCGTCGGTGGTGCCGCCGGTCCCCGGCGCGTCCGCCCCGGCCGAGAGGAAGCGCCCGGCGGTGATGCCCTCGCGGACATCGGCGAAGAAGCCCGTCTCCGGCTGGACGCCGTGGCCCACCATCGGCACGGTGCTGCCCTCCATGAGCACCATCGCGCCGAAGGTGAGGATCGGCTCGGCGCGCACCGTCTCCGGCTGCGCGGCAAACCACTCCCGCGCGTCCCGCCACTCTTCCACGAGAAGCTCCAAGGAGTAGGGGTCCAGCGCCTCGGCGCTATCGGGATGATCCACCTGGATATGCCCTCCGGTGGCCACCATCGACTGGAAGAAGTCGTGGCGCATGCCGGTGAGCATGCCGGAGACGAAGAGCATCACCGCCACACTGATCGCCACCACCAGGATAATGAGCAGGCTGCGGCGGCCGTGGCGCACCACGCTCCCCCAGGCGATCTTCCAGATCACGGAGCGCCCTCCTGGTACTCGATTACCCCATCGCGCAACCGGATGGTTCGACCTGCGTATTTCAGGATTTCCGGGTTGTGCGTGGAGAAGAGAAAGGTCACCTGATCGCGGGTGTTGAGCGTGCGCATGAGGTCGAGAATGCGGTCGCCGGTCTCCGAGTCGAGGTTGGCGGTGGGCTCATCGGCGATCACCAGACTGGGATGGTTCACCAGCGCCCGCGCCACAGCCACGCGCTGCCGCTGTCCGCCGGAGAGTTCATCCGGACGGTGGTGGGCGTACTCGCTGATGCCCACCGCCTCCAGCAGGTGTGAAGTCATCTCCCGGCGCTCGGGCTTGGGGACACCGGCGAGGACGGCGGGAAACGCCACGTTCTCCTCCACGGTGAGCACGGGAATCAGGTTGAAGCTCTGAAAGATAAATCCGATCTCCCTCAGGCGGAGCTCCGCCTCCTCCGCGTCGGAGAGCGCGTGGAGTTCCCGCTCCCGCAGCTGTACGCTGCCGGCGGTGGGGTGGTCGATGCAGCCCACGATATTGAGGAGTGTGGTTTTGCCGCAGCCGGAGGGGCCGGCGATCGCGGCAAACTCGCCCTCCTCCAAGGTGAGATCGATTCCCCGCAGCGCGTGAATCGTGGTCTTTCCCAGGGGATAATCTTTGGTGACGTTCTGTAGGCTGATCAGCGCCATGGGTCCTCCTCTTCGTGGCGGGTGCGGTGGCCGTACCCGGCGGGGGCGTTCGCCCCGGCCGGGGTGTGCGGCCGGGGCGCGGGGTGTGCGCGGCCGGCGGGGCGGGGTGTGCGGCCGGGGCGCGGGGTGTGCGGCCGGGGCGCGGGGTGTGCGCGGCCGGCGCGTGTCCAGCAGCAAGACGCGCCCGCCCCGGCTCTAAAAGTAGGCGGTGGCCCCCAGCTCTACCACCATCCCCTGCGGAATCCGGCCGAACTCCGTGGCCGCCGCCCCGGCGTTCCATGTGACCGCGGCGGAGAGATCCAGCGCGGGGATCCGCAGCAGCGTCGCATCGTGACGGACGAGATAGCTCTCATCGGTGAGATTGGCCAGCACGCTGTGCTCGGTGGACCACGATTGGCTCGTAGTCACTGCGGCGGAGAGCGCCAGGTAGTGCCGCCCGGGCCGCTGGAACCCGCCGGCGGCATCGGTGGTAACCACTACGGTGGGGGCTGCCGGGCCGGGATAGGTCTCCTCCAGGCCGTTATAGATCAGCTCCCCCAACAGCACCGCGTCGGTGAGGTCTCCGTACCAGCTATATTCCGCCCCGATACTTGCCAGGGGCTGGGTGTTGAGCACCTCGCCCCGGGGATCGTACGCCTCAAACGCCGCCTCCCCGGCGATCAGGAGCGGGCCGGCGGGGACGGAGAGGCCGATCCCCGGGCGAAGCATGGTGGCGTACTGGTGCACCAGCGACAGGGAGATGTCCACCGGTTCCACATAGGCGGAAATGTACGCCGCCTGCCGCAGATCGTTCAGATCCTCGGTGGCCAGCGCGTCCTGGACCGCTACCGCCGCTTCCAGTGAGAGGTTGGGGCTGGGGAGATAGGCGA
>CAYQRW010000393.1:0-2553 GCA_964419735.1 uncultured Spirochaeta sp. | reverse complement strand
CTCGGCAAAGATCTGCGGTTCGTACTGCTCGGTGGGGTAGAGAATTTCCCGCATGTTAATGAAGCCCAAGGTGGTGGCGGCGGCGCGCTCGCCGGTGTCATCGTCGCGGAGGTAGTTCTCCCGCAGTTCCGTGGATTCCCGAAGGTGATTCAGCGCCTCGGAGACGTCCGGATCCTGTGGGTTCTCCCGGAGCTCGGCGCGGTAGATCGCAACCCCCAGATTGTTGTGGGCGCGGATCAGGTTTTCCACCAGCGCCCGATGCTCGGGATCTTCTTCCACCAGAAGCGTGCGAATCTGGTCACGGCGACGTTGCAGCCGGTCCAGGACCTCCTGGTAGAACGCCTGGGAGCCGGAGTAGTTCTCCCGCTGAAAGAGCGTATTCCCCCGAGCGTAGATCACCGTATCCGGACCTACCAGGGAGTTGCTGGAGCCTATGTCGAGGAAGTACTCCGCCGCCTGGTCGTAGCGTTCATCACGATAGTGCAGAAACCCCCGCTTGTAGTTGAGATCATCGGTGATGAAGCCGTCGGCGGCGGCGCGATCGTAGCGCTGCAGCGCGCGGTCCAGCTCGCCGCTGTGGTAGTAGTCGATATCGCCCAAGCGGGCAAAAACGCGGGCCAGCTCAGCGGTGGGATCGAGAAAGCCCGCCTCCACCGCTTGGGTGTAGCGGTTCTGCGCCCGGGAGTACTCCTCCGTGGCCCGCAGGAGCTCATCCCGTTCATACCAGTACTCCCCGCTGCGGATATCGGTGTCGATCTGTTTGTGAAGGCGCTCCGGGGAGAGCGGCTCCGCCCGGCGAAACGCCTCCTGCGCGTTGTCCAGGGCCTCGCGCTCCTCGGTGGGAGCAGTTACCCGACGGTTATAGCGGGCGAGCTCATAGTGTACTTCCGGGGTCTCACTGTCTGCCTGAAACGCCTGGATCAACATCTCTCGGATATCGGCGATGCGGCCCTTATCTAACAGGTAGCCGGTGGCGTTGGCGTAGATCTGCGGATCTACCTCCGCCTCGGGAGAGTTGAGAAACACCGCAGTCAGCCGTTCCACCTCGGTCTGGTTGTCCACGTGGGTGAAGTAGCGCAAGAACTGCATCAGGATCGCATCGGTCTCGCCGTATTGGGCGAGGAGGCGCGCGTAGGTCCGGCGGGCATCCTCGTAGTAGTCACTATCCTCTTCCGCCCAGCGCATATAGTTGGCGCCGCGGGCCATGAGCGCGTCGTAGTTGTACTCATCTCCAAAGAGGATAATGTCATAGAGCTCCTCGGCGCGGCGGTAGTTGGCCAGCGTCTCGGACTGCAGGGCACCGTGGTCCAGGATCGCCTCCTCGTCCACGGTGAGCAGATCATACACCTGACGCCGCTCACCGTCGGTACCCTCGACCGATTCGATCAGTTCGTTGTCCGCCACTTTGGTGCGGAGAAAGGCGCGCACCTCCGGGTCCATTCCGAATACGAGTTGGTCGTACTTTTCCACCGCCAGCTGGTACTGGCGCTGGTCCTCGTAGAGTTCCGCGTAGCGCTTGAACCACTCGTCCCGCCGCCGCAATTCATAGGCGCGTTGAAAGGTGTCGTTGGCTACCTGGTAGCGCTCTTCCTGGGCGTACTCGTAGCCCTGCCGGTACAGGATCGCCGCGTGGATGGGACGGTAGACGAAGCGGTATCCCAGAAACCCAACGATCGCCGTGGCCACGGCCACGATCGCCGCCCGACCGAGGAAGGGAAGAATCACGTAGCGCAGGCGGTAGGAAAACGTTTCCTTTTCTTCCTCAAAGGCCAGGCCGCTGCGCTTCTGGTATCCTTTAGGCACCTCGACTTTGCGGTTGAGAATCTGCGAGAGCTGCTGCGCCACTTTCTGCGGGGAGCCCCCGGCGATCAGCAGGTCGATGAGATCATTGGTCTGTTGCGCGGTTCCGGTGGACTCGGCGATCGCCTCTTCCGCGGCGATCTTTACGTTGAGCGGAAGTGAGGCCAGCGTCTGTTGTAGGTGGCGGAACTCTTCATCCGAGAGTTCCCGCTCCAGTGCGCCTTCTCCGGCACCGGCCACCTCTTCTATGCCTTCGCCCTCGTCGTCGGTCTCCGTCTCCAAACCGGCAAACTCATCGATCGACTCTTCGTTGATGTCGAACTCTTCGCCGAAGTCTCCCAGGCTGAAGCCCTCGTCGTCGAAGGATTCAAACTCGTCTACGTTTTCCAGATCCTCGATCTCGTCGCTGTCGGGAAGATCGAAGGACTCCGCACCACCACCCGCCAGGGGATCGTCGCTGAGATCAGCGCCGTCAAGATCGATATCACCAAAGTCTTCGTCGATCTGCTCCCCGAAGTCGGAGCCAAAGCTGTCGTCCCCGGCGATATCGCCGAGATCATCCAGATCTTCAAACTCGTTCTCCTCTGAAAGGTCGGGCTCATCTAGGTCTGCCGGCTCGGACTGGCCGGAATCGTCAAGCTCGTCAAACTCGTCAGGCTCGGTGGTGGTATCCAGCTCAGCGTTAGCATCCGGCTCATCGGTGGTATCCGGCTCATCCGCGCCGCTCTCTTCGCCCAGGTCAAAGTCAGCGAG
>CAYQRW010000392.1:0-2553 GCA_964419735.1 uncultured Spirochaeta sp. | reverse complement strand
AAGGGAATCAGTGAGCTCGTGGAACAGCACGCCCGCGGTGACGCGACTAGATCGGAATCTGCTGTACCAACCCTATGAGTAGGTTGGTAGCCAGCCGCCCGGCGATCAGCACCACTACCAGTTCCCCGACGAAGATCAGGAGCGAATGGCGGTAGCTGGTGAAGCGGCCGCGGAGGAAGGGGCGCACCGCGGTCTGTAGCGCGGGATTGACGATCTGCTCCAGCACCACCCATAGGCGGCCGCTGGTATCGACGTTCATCAGGAGCCCAATCAGTCTAATACCGGCAAGAATGAGAAAAAAGGTCAGAAAGAACGAGACCACCGACCATACCGCCGATACGATAATTGCCAGGACGAAGGCGAAGGTGATCGTGCCGGCGAAAGCGAGTTGGTTGGAGATCGTGTTAAGCAGTCCCAATACGAGAATACCCACCACCGGTGAGAAGTCCAACGTTCCAAAACGGACCGGCATATTGTGTCGAAACCAGTTCAAGTACGGATCGGTCACCCGCGACAGCAGTTCCTGGACGCGGCCGTTATGGAACCCTCGGAACCAGGTCATGATGATCCTCACGAAGATCACCATCATATAGATCGAGAGAATCGCGCTGATAAATCGAAATATCTGTTGAATCACGTTTTCCACACCTCTTGTACTAATGGAAGACGCTCGATGCCTTCCAGGCTCTCTTTGCGTGAAGACACTCGCAGCTGTGAACTCACCCGGACCACGGCTTCATGGCCGTTGCGACCCAGGTGAAGGTACACATCGGAGCGTCCGGGGAAATCGTTGAGCTCTCCCCGGAAACCGTATAGCGCCTCTTCGTCCATACCGTCGTCGCTTAATCGAATATGTACTGCGGCCGCATCCCGCTCGTCCAGTTCTTCCAGCGGCCGCACCTCATCCAGTACCATTTGCACGGAACCGTTGCGCTGTTCCAGCTTACCCACGCACCCTACCACGGTATTCACCAGCAGTACCTCCTGGTTGCGCGCGTAGGACTCGGGAAACACCACCAGCTCCAACTCTCCCCGGTAGTCCTCCAGCTGGCCGATCGCCATGCGGTCACCCTTCTTGGTGACCACCATTCGCAGGGCGCGGAGCAATCCCACCACCTGTACCTGTTCCCCAATGGGGGCGGTGTCCAGCCGCGAGAGATTCACCGTGGTGCGCTCCTTCCATTCCTGGGCGTAGTCGTCCAGCGGGTGGCCGGAGAAGTAGAATCCCAGTAACTCGCGCTCGTATTCGAGACGGACCGCCGCACTCCACGGTTCCTGTTCCTCGATCGGCAGGGTAGCCTCGCCGGTTTCGCCGCTGTCTTCAAAGAGCGAGGTCTGTCCGGCCAGGCGATTCTCCCGGGTATGGCTGGCCGCTTCAAAGTAGACATCCATGTTGGCGAGAATGGTGGCACGCTCCTGTCCCAGCGGGTCAAAGGCCCCCACCTGCGCCAGCGTTTCGATCACCTTGCGGTTTACCGAGCGCGTATCGATGCGCTCGAGGAAGTCGAGAAAGCTGGCGAAGGGGCCGCCCTGGGAGCGGGCCTGAATGATGTGTTCTACTGCCGCGGCTCCGACGTTCTTAATTCCCACCAGCCCAAAGACGATCTCCCCCTCCAGGACACCGAAGTACTTATCACTGTGATTGATGTCCGGCGGGCGCACCGTGATGCCCATTTGCCGCGCCTCCAGCAGGTACTCGGCAAACTTGTCGGTGCTGTTGATCTCATTGGTGAGGTTAGCGGCAATAAACTCCACCGGATAGTTGGCCTTGAGGTACGCCGTCTGGTACGCCAGGATCGAGTAGGCGGCGGCGTGGGATTTGTTAAATCCGTAGCCGGCAAACGGCTTGAGGAGTTCAAAGATCTCTTCACCCTGCTTGCGGGTAAAGCCCTTGGCCTCGGCACCGGCGATGAACTCCTTCTCCATCTTGGCCATCTCTTTTTCTTTCTTCTTCCCCATGGCGCGGCGGAGAATGTCCGCTTTTCCCAGGGAAAACCCGCCCACAATCTGGGCGATTTGCATCACCTGCTCCTGGTACACGATCACGCCGTAAGTTTCTTTCAGTACCGGCTCCAGGGAGGGTAGGGGGTAGGAGATGGGAGTCACCCCGTTTTTGGAATCCACGAACTGGTCGATAAACTGCATCGGCCCCGGGCGGTAGAGCGCGTTCAAGGCGATCAGATCCTCGATCCGGTTGGGCTTGGCCCGTTTGAGGATGTCCTGCATACCGGAGCTTTCAAACTGGAAAATCGCTTTACTGGCACCCTCTCCGAGCATCTTGAAGGTGTTGCCGTCGTTCTCGCTGATCGTATCGATGGAAAAATCGGGATTGTGGCGGCGGATCAGCTTTTCCGTGTTGCGGATCAAGGTGAGCGTCTTGAGCCCCAGGAAGTCCATCTTGACCAGGCCGGCGTCTTCCAGGAGGTCCATGGTAAACTGGGTCGAGATCGATCCCGTTTTGGGATCGCGGTAGAGGGGGACGTACTCGGTGAGCTCCTTCTCTCCGATCACGATTCCCGCGGCGTGGGTGGAGGCGTGGCGGTGCAACCCTTC
>CAYQRW010000391.1:0-2575 GCA_964419735.1 uncultured Spirochaeta sp. | reverse complement strand
CCGGCACCAGGCAACCGGGCCGCCGGGCTCCCGTGAGGTCCCCAACGACGTGGCCCCACGGTGCTTGAAATCTCGTGCATCTACACCTACATTAGAGCGCACCATGAACAGCACAAAAATAACCTTCACCAACGAACGCGGAATGGACTTAGCGGGACGGATCGAGCTGCCTGAGACAGGGCAGCCCCGGGCGTGGGTGATCTTTGCCCACTGCTTCACCTGCACCAAAAACCTCTCCGCCGTGCGTCGCATCTCCCGGGGCCTCACCACCGAGGGCTTGGGGGTGTTGAGCTTCGATTTCACCGGCCTCGGCGACAGCGAGGGAGAGTTCGCCGAAAGCTCCTTCGCGACGCAGGCGGCGGATCTGCTCTCAGCGGTGGAGTATCTCAAGGCCACTTACGGCACGGGACCGGCGATTATGGTGGGCCACTCCCTGGGCGGCACCGCTACCCTCTACGCCGCCCGGCAGGTGGAGGGATTGGAAGGAGTAGCCACGATCGGTTCCCCCTCGGATCCCGCCCACGTGACCAACCTCTTCGACTGTGAACTGGAAGAGATCGAGCAGACCGGGGAGGCGCGGGTTTCCATCGGCGGCCGCCCCTTCTCCATCCGCAAGGAGTTTGTGGACGACCTCAAGGCGCATCCGCCGACGGAATGGATAGGGGAGCTCCGCACGAGGTTGCTCATATTCCACAGCCCCGTGGACCGGGTGGTGGATATTTCTAACGCCCGGGAGATCTACACCGCCGTGAAGCACCCCAAGAGCTTCGTGTCGCTGGATCAGGCGGACCACTTGCTCTCCCGGCCCGGTGATGCCCGTCACGTGGCGCGGGTCCTGGCCGCGTGGGCCGATTCGTTTTTGCCG
This sequence comes from uncultured Spirochaeta sp., assembly GCA_964419735.1. Lineage (GTDB taxonomy): Bacteria > Spirochaetota > Spirochaetia > DSM-27196 > Alkalispirochaetaceae > Alkalispirochaeta. Next base: position 1,710 of record CAYQRW010000391.1, on the reverse strand, counting down.
GAGGAGTCCGCCGGTGCGCGGGACGCGGTTGCGGGCGCCGCCAACGCCGCCTTACCTGCAGAACCCACAGCCACATCTCCGGACCCGGCCGGCGCAGCACCCCAACCCTCCGAGGGCTACCAGATCGCCGCCCGCATGGGGAAGACCAAGTACAAGGTGGAGATGTCCAACGGCCGCCACCAGATGCTCGCCGACGAGCCGCCGGATGTGAACGGCGGGGACCTCGGCGGCAACCCCTTCGACTATCTTCTGTGGAGTCTGGCGGCGTGTACCGTGATGACCGTCCGCATGTACGCTGATCGCAAGGAGTGGCCATTGGAAGAGGTTTTCGCCCAGCTCTCCCTGCGCAAGGCCAAGGCGGAGGAGCTCGGATTCGATCCGGAGCGTGCCAAGGACAGTCGGGGGCAAGGGACGGATATCGAAATTGAACTGACGTTCACCGGAGACCTGGACGACGAACAGCAAGCTCGCCTGGTTGAAATGGCGCACCGTTGTCCGGTGCATCGCACGCTGATCGGGCCGATTCGCGTCCGCATCAACCCCTAGGCGAGGGGGCGGTGGCGCGCTATTCGGCGGCGGCGCGCGATCCAGCGCCGCCGCCCCGCGCCCTCACCCCGCCACGTAGTCGAGAAACGCCTCGATTTCGGAGTCGATCTCGGCGTGGTCGGTGAGCCCGGTGCGCAGCGACTCCGGTACCGGTTGGGCGGCTCCCGCCAGGAGGCCCAAGACCATGCCGCGGTGGACGTTGTCGCCGCCGGCGTTGGCGTTAGCCAGGAGCGCCGCCTCCGGCTCAAACCCGTGGCGGTGCGCGATGGAGAGCATCAGCGGCACGCCGTGCTCCGGGTAGCAGGCGGTGGCAAACACCTTCCGCACTACATCTCCCTCCGCGGTGTCCGCGTTGAGAGCGGCCACATCAAAATCGCTCTCGGCGAGGTCGGTGTGGAAGCGCCACATCTCATCCCGCGGGATGCCGCCGGGGCCGCCGTGGTCGCGGTACGCTTTGTAGAGTTGCGCCCCGGTAACCTTCGGAGTGCGCACCTGACGAGCAAATGCCTCGGTTGTAGTGGCGGGATCCTCTCCGGAGACCAGCGCCCGGAAGAGCGGAATCAACACCGACAAGGCGCTGACGTTGTTCTCCGAGCGGTGGGTCAGGTTGTGGTGTTCGATTGCGACCCCCGCCGCCTGGTAGTCGCTTCCGGAGAGCAGGCTCAGAACCAGCGGGCGTATCAGCCCGCCGTGGCTCCCGATCGACCACACGCGACGCTGGTAGTCGGCGGAGGCGTACGCCGGCATGCCGCGCGTCCAGTTTTCAAACCAGTGGCGCACGTAGATCTCCGAATAGGGATCGCGGTTGCGTCCAGGGGTGGTCATATGCTCAACAAACGCCTCCAGAAACGTGTCCTGATCGTAGCCACGGTTGGCCACGATGCTGCGCATCAGTACCCGCACCAGATGCGCCGCCAGGGTGTTATCTCCGGCGCCCAGGCCGTGGTGGTAGTGGTAGCGCTGGTCTTCGGCGGCCACGGCGTTACCGTGCTCGCTCTCGCGTTCACCCAAATCGATATCCAGTGGACTGAAGGAGGCGTCGTAGAAGCGGGCGTGATCGTGGAGGATGTCGTAGGGCCGTCCCAGGCGTTCCGCCGTTTCCACATCGGGGTTGTAGGACATGCCCACCATAAACGCCTCCGGGTGCGGATGGAGCGGCGCCTC
>CAYQRW010000390.1:0-2595 GCA_964419735.1 uncultured Spirochaeta sp. | reverse complement strand
CCCTGGGAGCCGTCTGGTCCAGCGCGTCCCCCGATTTCGGCACGGAGGCGGTGGTGGATCGGTTTTTTCAGGTCGAACCCAAGGTTCTGGTGGGCTGTAGCCGGTATAGCTACGGCGGCACCCCCTTTGACGTGGGACAACGCATGGAGTCGGTGCGCTCCCGCCTCCCCTCGGTAGAGCTGGCCCTGGCGATCATCGACGACGAGAGCGCTCCACCGGCGGGCTTCGAACGCTTCAGCCTTCGATATTTGCCTGATCCGGGGGGGACATCTGCAGCGCGGCGCTCCCCGGAAGGGAGGCACTCCCCGGAGCAGAGCCGCTCCCCGGAGGAGCGACGGGCGGCGCTGGAGCAGTTCGAACAGTTTCCCTTTGATCATCCGCTGTACACCATGTTCAGCTCAGGTACCACCGGCGCGCCCAAAGGCATTATCCACGGCGCCGGCGGTACGCTGCTGCAACATACCAAAGAGCACATTCTCCACAGCGACCTCCGTGAGGGAGATAGCATCTTGTACTTCACTACCTGTGGCTGGATGATGTGGAATTGGCTGGTTTCCGCCCTGTTCACCGGAGCCACCGTGGTCCTGTTCGATGGATCACCGGTATGGCCCGCCGTCGGACGGTTGTGGGATCTGGTCCAACAGGAGGGATTGACTCATCTGGGGGTGAGCCCGCGCTACCTCTCCGCCTGCCGTGCCCGACGGATCGACGCCCGCCGGCGCGCGCGCTCACTGCGGGTGCTCTTCTCCACCGGCGCCCCGCTGCTGCCGGAGGATTTCGACTACGTCTATGAGCGCCTTGCCCCGCAGGCGCAACTGGCGAGTATCTCCGGCGGTACCGATATTATCAGCTGTTTCATGTTAGGCGTTCCCACGCTGCCGGTGCGGCGCGGTGAGATTCAGGCAGCAGGCCTCGGAATGGACGTGAGTGCCGCCGATCGCGAGGGAACGCCCCTCATAGGGCAGCGTGGCGAGCTCGTATGCCGAACCCCGTTTCCCTCGCGACCGGTAGGATTTCTCGGCGATGACACCACTGGAAGTCGCTACCGCCGCGCGTACTTCGAACGGTTTCCCGGCTGGTGGACCCACGGCGACTATATCGAGATCACCGGCTCCGTAGGCCAAGTCGGCGGTATCATCGTCTACGGTCGCAGCGACGCCACCCTCAACCCCGGGGGTGTGCGCATCGGTACCGCCGAAATCTATCGCCACGTGGAGGCGATGGACGCTGTGGCCGACAGCCTGGTGGTGGGACGCCCGATCGCGGGAGATGTGGAAATAGTGCTTTTTGTGGTACCCGCCGAGGGAGTCACGGTGGACGATACGCTCCGGCGACGAATCCGCACCGTGCTCCGGGAACAGGCAAGCCCCCGCCACGTACCCAAGCGCATCTTCGCCGTCACCGGTATCCCCTATACGCGCAGCGGCAAGAAAGTCGAACTGGCGATTCGCGATCTTCTCCAGGGCGCAGCCCCCACCAACGTGGACGCCCTGACGGATCCGTCGATCCTCGCCGAATACCGCCGGATCGCGGCGGAACTCAACCCAGGGAGAAGCTCGTGATACGACCGCACCGATTTGTAATTCTACACGCCCTGGGGCGCGCCCGTTGATAGGTGAACTCGTCGTCGTCGTTGCAACCCTGGGGCGCGCCCGTTGATACCCGAACTGGACGCTCTGTTGACCACCGTGAGACGTGAGATAATTCTTCAACTCGGCGCTGTGTTCATGACTGGGGGACGCGCGCGATGATCCCCCAACCAGATGTGATTCTCATCGCCGCCGTGGGGGCCCTGGTTCTCGGTGCCGCCAAAACCTCGTTTCCCACCGCCGCTATGCTGGTGATTCCGATTCTGACCCTGCGGTTGGAGGCGCGCATGGCGCTGGGGATTCTCATGCCGCTGTACGTCTTCGCTGATATCGTGGCAATTACCTCCTACCGCCGCGGCCTCAACTTCGCCACCGCGCTGCGACTTCTCCCGGGGGCAGCGGCGGGCATGCTCATCGCCGTCGTGGTAGGGCAACACCTAAGTGCCGAGATCTTCAACCGCGTCCTGGGAGCCTTGATTCTCACCACGGTGGGGCTTACGGTCCTGTTGCGCACCAATTCCGACGGTGTCAGGCGCAAACTTCCGCGCTGGGGTGTCCCCATCCTGGGCGTAGCGGCAGGCTTCGCCACGATGATCGGAAACTCCGGCGGGCCCCTGGTCAGTATCTACCTCGTGCTCGGTGGTTTGGCCAACCAGAGCTTCGTCGGCACCGCTAGCATCTTCTACCTCCTCGTAAACCTCACCAAAATTCCCCTGCATGTGGTGGTGTGGCGATCGGTCACGTGGCAGCAGATGCTCACGGTGAGCGCACTGGTCTTCCCGGTGGCATTGGTGGGCACCTTCATCGGCCGCTGGATCCTGCCGCGCGTCCCTGTGGAAACGTTCCGCCGCATCGTCCTCACCCTCGCGGCAGTGGCTGCAATACGACTGCTATATACATAAACCTGTTGCACTACCCCCCGCTGACCGCCTGGTTGAGGCGCTCCGCTGCATCACGCAGCCCGCGCCAGGTCACGCTGGGTGTAGCGGGGAAGCCGCACGGGAGT
>CAYQRW010000389.1:0-2626 GCA_964419735.1 uncultured Spirochaeta sp. | reverse complement strand
GCGCAGGAGGGGGATGTACTCCGGCCGCGGCGCGCCGGGGGACTCCGCCGGGGATTCGTCGGCGGTGCCGGCCGGGTCGGCCGGGTCGGCCTGGGGGGCGTCCCCTGCCTCGTCCTCGCCGTCCACTTCGCCCGCGCCGTCCCCTGCCTCGTCGTCGCCGGCGGCATTGGCCGGCTCCTCGCCGTCCGCCTCGCCCTCGCCGCCCAACTCCGGCACGGGGAGGATCTCGGTGGCGTTGAGGACGATCACGTCCTCCAGTCCGGCAGTCATGGCAAGCTCCCGGTTGAGTCCATCACCGGAAATCACCGGCGCCTGGTAGAGCTGCTGCTGGCCGCCGCGGCCGCGGGAGACGAAGCTCTCCTCGTCCAGCACTACGGCGTCTCCCACGCGAGCCCCCCAGTGCGCGATCAGTTCGGTGAGACCGGTTTCGTTGTACTCCCAGGTGGGCTGGGCGCCGGACATCATCTGCTGCTGGGAGGGTACGTTTTGTACGTGGCGGTCCACAAAGATCAGCACCGACCCCCCGGCCATCACGAACTGATCGATGCGGTAGCGCGCCGCCTCGGGATACTGCTCGGTGGGACCGTTCAGAATCAGGGTTTCGATTCCCGACGGCACCCCCTCTTCAGCCAGGTCCACGGTGACCAATTCGTAGGAGTCATCCAGGAGCTGCGCAAACGCGCCGGCCCCCTGTTGGGTGTCATCGGAGCGTTTCTCGCCGGCGGAGAGGGAGTAGGCCACCCGGGGATTGGCGGTCACCAGCGAGCGCAACCCGTCCCGTACCGCCTCTTCAATATCGGCGGGATCGGCCAGAGAGTATCCCCCGAAGACGCCGGAGAAGATCTCCAGCGGAATGCGCTCGATCCGGTCGCCGTGGGTCAGGACGATCTCCAAGAGACCGCGCCGGCTATCTCCCGCCTCCGTACGCCACCGCACCGGCTCCACCCCAAACTCATCGGCGATCCGATCGATGGCACCGTCCGTCTCCGGGGCGACGTATTCAAACTGTACCCTGCCGGAGGTATCGCGGTTGATCCGCTCGTGGATCGCCGCCATTTGCGTTTCCAGTTCGGGAAGCCCCTGGATCTGCAGCTCCTGCAGCGTGGGTGAGGCAAACACCTGCATCGCTACCGCCTCCGCCGTAGCTGAAAGGGTGTCGACCTGGGTGATCGCCGAGCGCATCGCCGTGGTAAGGCGGTACTCCAGCCCGTCCGTGGAGGTGAGGCGATCAACGCGCTCCACCGCGTTGCCGTAGAGCACAACCGCCCCCATATACACCGCCCGCGAGGCAAACTCATCGGAGGTGACCTCTTGGATTTCTACCTGCTGGAGTCCGTACTGCTGCGCCTCCCGCCGGCCCGCTTCAGTTGCGGTATCCACCACTTCGTAGCTGAAAAACTCCGAGTCGGTGGCATCAAACTCCCGCAGTAGGTCCAACAGGTACTGACGGACACCGTTATACGGCGCCGGGACTTCACTGTTATAGAACACCTTCACCCGCAGCGGATCCTCCACCCGGGCCAGCGTCTCGCGACTCACCGGAGAGAGGCTGTAGGAGTCGTTTGCCGTCAGGTCCAGACGCACATAGCTGTTGGAGGCTACCAGGTTCAGTAGAACCAACACCACCACGCCAAGAAGAAGGTTAACCCGTGCAAATATGTGTTCCGTGTTCATCGTGCCGTGCTCCTTACCGAATCCGATCCAACCGGTACCGCGCCAACATGAGGAACGCCGCGGTCAACGTAACGAGATACACCACCGACCGCGAATCGATCACTCCCCGGGTGAATCCGGAGAAGTGGTAGCCCAGGCTTAAATACTCCACGATGGAGACCGCCGCCGCCGGAATCAGCACCAGAAAGCCCTCCATTAACGCCAGCCCCAGCGCCAGGACCAGGCCGAGAATCAGCGCCACCGTTTCATTGCGCGCCACGGAGGACGCAAACACCCCCACCGCGGAGTACACCGCCGTCAACAGCACCGCTCCCAGGTAGCCTCCCGCCACCGGTCCCATATCAAGCGGCCCAAAGGAGGATACCGTGCCCACGAAGATCACCGTGGGCAGCAACACGAACAGCCCCGTAACCAGCACCGCGGCGAACTTGGCCACCACGATCTCCCCGTTGCGAATCGGCAGGGTGGTGAGCACCTCCCAGGTGCCGCGGCGGCGTTCCTCCGCCACCACCCGCATCGCCAGCGCCGGCATGAGCAGCGCCAGGAGCAACGGCAATAGCCCAAAGAACTGCCGCATCTCCGCCCGATCAAACAGAAAAAACACGGAGAAAAAGAGCGTCGCCGTCACCGCCAGAAACACCACCCCCACCACGTAGGCCACCGGGGTCTGGAAGAAGGAGGAGAGTTCCCGGCGGAAGAGCGCCCAGGTGCCGCGCAGCCGCCGATGTAGGGAGCGCTTCGTCGGGCCGGAGTCCTGGCCTGCGTGGGGCCGTTCGCCGCCCCCGCTCACCGGCGGGTTGGGCCGTTCGCCGCCCGCGCTGGCCGGCCGTGTGTCACTACTGCTCATCGTCGGCCCCCTCCTGCGTCGTGAGTTCGTGAAAGATGTCTTCCATGGATGTCCGCTCCCGCGTCATTTCGTAGATCGAAAAGCGTCCCGACTCCGCCGCCAGCC
>CAYQRW010000388.1:0-2644 GCA_964419735.1 uncultured Spirochaeta sp. | reverse complement strand
TGGGCAATAACGTCGTCCTTCCGGAGGAACTCTCGTACTTGTCGCGGGGGTGAGGGGCGTGGAGCAGATGGAGTATGAGATGCAGCAGATCGATGTATTGATACAGGCACTGACCCGTGAAGAGAAGGCGGGGCTGTGTTCTGGTGACGGGCCGTGGACCACGAAGGCGGTGGCGCGCCTGGGAATTCCCGCGATTACGATGAACGATGGTCCCCACGGTCTGCGGAAGCTCGCTGAGGCGGATGAGGTTGGGCTCACCGATGCGATTCCCGCTACCTGTTTTCCTCCGGCGGTGGGCTTGGCCTCCACCTGGAATCGGAATGTAGTGGAGTCTGTGGGCGATGCAATCGGGGTGGAGGCAGTAGCGGAAGATGTGTCCATCGTTCTGGGGCCGGGAACCAACATAAAACGGCACCCGCTGTGTGGGCGCAATTTCGAGTACTTTTCCGAGGATCCCTTTTTGGCGGGGGAAATGGCAGCGTCGCATATCAGTGGATTGCAGAGCCGTGGCGTGGGGGCCTCCCTCAAGCACTTTGCCGCCAACAATCAGGAGACGCGGCGCATGACGGTGGATGTGGTGGCGGAGGAGCGCACGCTCCGGGAGATCTACCTGCCCGCCTTTGAGACGGCTATCAAACGGGTGCAGCCGTGGACGGTGATGGCGGCGTACAACCGTTTGAACGGAACGTACTGCCCGGAGCACCCGTGGCTGCTGAACGCCGTGCTCCGGGAGGAGTGGGGCTTCGAAGGCGTCGTGGTGACCGATTGGGGAGCGTGTAACGATCGTGTTGCCGGGGTCTTGGCGGGGCTGGATCTGGAAATGCCGGGGAACGGCGGCATTAACGATGAGATGATTTTGGAGGCGCTGCGTTCCGGGGCGCTTGCCGAACACGATCTGGACCGGGTAGTGGAACGGATCTTGCGGCTGGTGGAACGCGCCCTCGCTGCGGGCCGCCCGGGGGCAGACGCGCCTGGGGTACGCGCGCCTGGGGTAGGCGCACCGGCGGCAGACACAGTGGCGACGGCGGATCCGGGGACCGTGGCTTCCGGGACAACGTCGTCTGTCCGTAACCCTGACGGCGCTCAGACCGTCGGCGACGCTGAAACCGCTCACCACAGGCTGGCGCGGTCGGTGGCGGCGGAGTCTTTCGTCCTTCTGAAGAATGACGACGACGTACTGCCTTTGGCTCCGAAGGCGCGGGTAGCGTTTCTGGGCCGGTTTGCGGAGAGTCCCCGCTACCAGGGAGCGGGAAGCTCGCATATCGTTCCCACCCGTCAGGACTCCCTCCTCGAGGAGGCGCGCGCCGTGGCACCCGGTGCCCGTATTGAGTACGCCCCGGGTTACTCCCTCACCGGCAAAGGAGTGGATCAGACGTTACTCCGGGAAGCGGTGGACACCGCCGGCAAGGCCGACGTGGCAGTCGTGTGTGTCGGGCTCCCCGATGCGTTCGAGTCGGAAGGCTTTGACCGGGACCATATGCGCCTCCCCGAAAGCCACGTAACGCTGATTCAGGAGGTGGTCGCGGCGCAGCCCCACACCGTAGTGGTGCTGAGTAACGGTAGTCCCGTGGAGATGGATTGGGAAGAGCAGGTTGGGGCGGTCCTCGAGAGCTATCTGGGCGGTCAAGCGTGGGGTGGTGCCGTGGCGGATGTCCTGTTCGGCGTGTCCAATCCCTCCGGTAAGCTCGCCGAGACGATCCCGCTCCGACTGGAGGACGTTCCCTCCTACCTGGACTTTCCCGGAGGCACGCGGGAGGTGCGCTACAGCGAGGGAGTGTTCGTCGGCTACCGGTACTATGATTCCCGGAAGATGGCGGTGCGCTATCCCTTTGGCCACGGGCTGTCCTACACCGACTTCTCGTACTCCGATGGTATGCTGTCCGATGATGGAACGTACGTGTCCTGTGTAGTGACCAACGTTGGGGATCGCCCGGGGGCGGAGGTGGTCCAGCTCTATGTTCACCATCGCTCACCATCGGTAGTCCGCCCGGAGCAGGAGCTGAAGGGCTTTGAGAAAGTGCTGCTGGCGCCCGGGGCTACGGCCACGGTGGAGTTTCCCCTGACACACCGGAGTTTTGCATACTGGGACAGTAGCGCCGCCGGGTGGGTGGTTGAGGCGGGTGAGTATGAACTGCGGATTGGGGCGTCCAGTCGTGATATCCGGCTGACGGTCACCGCAACTCGTGCCGCCTTGCCTGAAATTCGGCAACCGTTCAACCGAAACTCGATGCTCGGGGATACCTTTGATCACCCAGATCTGGGCTCGGCCATGCAGAAGCTATTTCGGTCGTTCGTCACCGTCTTTGGTGATTACCAGGAGGGCAGTCCAGAGGAGCGGATGTTCCACTCCATGGTGCAGGAGATTCCCCTTCGGGATATCGTCACCTTCAGCCAAGGCCGGGCTCTCTCACGGGATGGTCTGCAGGTACTGATTGAGGCCCTCAACGGCGAGCGGCCCGCGGCGGATGCCCAAGAGTACCTGTCGGCGAGTGGTTAACCCGGCGACTCAATCTGCCGGCGGCCGCCGTTTAGGAGGGCTGCGCTTCCACCGGCTGCTTGCACAGCCCGTTTATCGAGTGTTCGAAAGTATCGCCTGCGATCTTGCGACTCTCAAACAGACGGAACGCCATCCGGATCGATGCCG
>CAYQRW010000387.1:0-2649 GCA_964419735.1 uncultured Spirochaeta sp. | reverse complement strand
ACGGCAAAGTCGTAGTCATCGCCGTTGATAAACGTCATGTAGCCCCGGACGGTAAACTCGCCGGTGGAAAACTGGTAGTCGGCAAAGATCGCCGGCTGGTCCAGATAACGAAACGAGGCGCGGTCACCGTCCATGCTGAACTGTTGACGCACGTATTCGTCCAACTCCTCCACCGTGACGAAGCGGTCGGTAGGAAACGCCATGATCTGGAACACCGCCACCCCTTCCGGGTCGGAAAAGCTCACCAACTGCGTCTGGGAGCCATCCACCAGCTGCCATCCGGCGGGAATATCCACCACGTACTCGTAGTCGGGATTTCGAAACACCGTCTGGGCGGACACGGCTACCGCGGTAACGAGGCAGAGGATAATGGCGAACGCCCAGCGTCGCGCGTTGTTTATTCTCAAAACGGAGGCCTCCTGCTACTATGGTCGGCGGGGAGGGGCCGCCAGATGAGCAAAGATACCGCACCGTACTCGCAGACCGTGGTACCCGCCGAGGCCACCGGCACCGTCACCGTACCATCGTCCAAGTCACACACCATTCGCGCCCTCCTCATCGCCGCCTGCGCCGACGGCACGAGCCGGATCGAGAACGTCCTGGACAGCGCCGACGCCCAGAGCTGCATCGCCGCGGTGCGTAAACTGGGCGTCACGGTACGCGTGAGCAGTGCCCACGGCGAGGCCGGAGGCGGTGGCGGCCTCTCGGTGGAGGTGGTTCCCCCAGCCGGCGGTATGCTGGGCCGTGCAGGCGCGGAGGCGGCGGGCGCCGGGGGCGGCCTGGTCGCCGACCACCACCCCGCTCCGGCCCAGATCGACGTGGGCAACAGCGGCACCACCCTCTACCTGCTCACCGGCCTCGCGGCGCTGCGCCCCGGGGGCATCTGCTTCGACGGGGATGAGTCGATCCGGCGACGGAGTGCGGCCCTGCTCCACGATGCGCTCCGCGCCCTGGGGGCCAGCGTGACGACACCGCCCGCGGGGGCGGGGTCCGCCGCGCCCGCCGCCGCGGATCCCGAGGCGCCCACCACCGCGGGGTGCGCCCCCTACTGCGTGACGGGCCCGCCGCAGGCGGGACGGACGGTGGCGGTGGAAAGTCCCACCAGCCAGTACCTGAGCGCCCTGCTCCTCATGGCCCCGTTGATTCCGGCCCCGATGAGCGAGAACAACACCGGCGCAACCACTGGGTTCGATATTCGTCTGCTCTACGAACGTCCGTACGTGGATATGACCTGCTGGTGGCTGGATCAGCAGGGCATCGAGTATACCCGGCGGGAGTATGAGTTTTTTGCGGTACGTGCGGGGCAGCGGTACCGGCCGTTTGAGCGGGCGTTGCCGGGGGACTACAGCTCGGCCACGTTCTGGTTCTGCGCGGCGGCGGCCACCGGCGGCACGGTGGAGGTGCGCGGGCTGGCCCCGGACGATGTGCAGGGCGACCGGCAGGTGCTGGAGATTCTGCGGGAGCTGGGATGCACGGTAGAACAGGACGCGGAGGCGGTGCGGGTGAGCGGTCCGATTACCTCCGGTGGCCGCTTTGACCTCAACGCGATGCCCGATGCGCTGCCCGCGTTGGCGGTGGCGGCGTGCTTTGCCCCGAAACCCGTATACCTGGTGAACGTTCCCCAGGCACGGGAGAAGGAGACCGACCGGATTGCGGTGATGGCCGAAGAGCTCGGTCGCCTCGGCACGCATATCGAAGAGATGCCGGATGGACTGGTGGTGTATCCGGCTGGTGCGCCTGGGGCGGCCGCGTCCGGCGGGCGGGGTGGAACGGCGGCTCAGGGGGGGAGCTCGGGTGAACGAGGCGCGGCGGCGCGGCGGGCCAGCGGCCCACTGCACGGCGGCACAGTCTCGAGCCATGGCGATCACCGCATAGCGATGGCGATGGCAGTGGCGGCGCTGGGAGCCTCCGGCCCGGTAACAATAGAAGACGCCGGGGCCGCGGCGGTGACCTACACGGAATTTTTTACGCATCTCGCGCAGGTGGCGCCGGGGAGTGTGCAGCTGGGGGCCGGGCAGGCTGCTGGTGGGCCCGGTGAGAGCGCGGCGTCGAGTCAATACACGGACTCCACCCCGTGAGCTACCTGCCTGCAAGTTACCTGGAGCAGTGCCTGGACCAGGCCACGATTCACGTCTTTGACGTAGACCACACCTTGACGCGCCACTCCACCGGCCGGCGCTTTGCCCAGGCGGGCATCCGGCTGGGGGCGTTCCACATTCGAGACTTTCTCTCGATGCCGTGGTTCTACCTGCGCTACCGCCTGGGATCCCTCAAACTGACGGATATCACCCGGGAGATCCAGGTAATCAGCGGCATGCGCCGCGAGCGCATCCGGGAGATCGCGGCGGCGGCGTGGCGCGATTTCATTAGGGACGATCTATTTGCCGCCGCCCGGGAACACCTGTGGGCGTGCCAGGCGCGGGGACATCGGATCGTGCTGTTGAGTACCAGCTTTGATCTAATCCTGGAACCGCTGGCGGAGGCGCTGGAGGTGGATGCGGTACTCTCCTCACGGCTAGAGTTTACGGGAGACACGGCCACCGGTTGGCTCATCGGTGGCCCGTGCTACGCCGAGGCGAAGGCCCGGCGCCTCTCGGAGTATCTGGCGGCGGAGGGGCGCGCCCCAGGGGAATGCGCCTTCTACTCCGA
>CAYQRW010000386.1:0-2657 GCA_964419735.1 uncultured Spirochaeta sp. | reverse complement strand
AGAGGCTTTCTATCGGCCACTCGCCAAGATTCCAGATCCCGCGGATCTTCTCTGCAACCCCCTCGGCTTCATCGACGTGATCAACCGTACTGCTTGGCAGTTGGTAGGATCTGCGCTCCCGACCGACCGACTCATCCACTAAGATTCTCGCCTCGAGCCACTCGGTGGCAGCCTCTTTAACCTCCAACTCAAGCCGCTTCTTCAGCCGCACTCGCTTGCGAAATCGCAACCACTGAATGTCCTGTTTCGCCTCTTTGAGCAGATACTCCGTTGAGCAGTCGAGGGCGTGTGAAAGGCTTCGCAGTACTGACGCTCGAGGCACGGACTGCCCTTTTTCGTACTTGGAGATAGCGGCCTTGGAAAGGCTTACACCTTGATCGGACAGGCGATCGGCAAGATCCTGCATAGTTAAACCGAGTATGTTCCGCCTTTTGTGGATCTGCGTACCAATGCCCATCCGCGCGTCCTTCTCCTGCTGAGTAAGCTGTATACAGCTTACTCAGCATGTTCTCTTTTGTCAACTAAAGTTTACAGATAAGTATAGAATTTGAGAGTCGTCACTTTTTGCCGGTAATGAGCTCCCAGCCAGGGGTTGAAAACCAGACTAATCACATCCTCCGAATCACATCCACGAACTTGTCCAGCGCCCACGCGCCTTCGATGGCGTTGTTATCGAAAACCATCATGTAGTCGTACTGCTCCCCGGAACGTGCAGCCCAGTCGTTCCCCAGGCGAACCTTATTGGCCGAGTCTGAGTTGTCCCGGTCGTCACCTTTTGTTTCGAGAGTGATTACTCGGTCATTTTTCGTTACGACGATGAAGTCTGGGTAGTGGTTGATAAAGGCGTTGATCTTGAACTCCTGGCGCTCGATGTTCCGGTGCCAGAAGTAGACGTTGTCCAGGTTCGCGACCTCGTTGATGACTCGGTGCTCGAAGCTGTTGAGGTTCCCTTCCTTCTCGTAGAGCGACTTCGGAATGCCGCTCTGGGTCTGGGTGGGAGCAATACGACTCGGAAACGTCCAGTTGGGCTTGAGGAAGACTTGGCCGGTCGTCAGAAGGTCTCTAAAGCTTTCTTGGGCGTATTCCCTGACTAAAGCGTCGATTTTCTCGACGATCTTCCGCACGTAGTCACCCGGGCGCTGCTTGAGATCCTGTAGCTGATCAGAGGTGAGGTTCTCGAGGACTCGCTGGACGTAGATCCCGAGATCCCTGTCGTTGAGGAAGTCCTTTCTGCGATAGACGTGCATGATTCGAGAGGTGACCTCTCGTTTCAGATCTTCTACCGGCAACCTCCTAAGATACTCAACGAACTGCTGGTAGAAGTGATCGTCGGTCTTGATCTTCCGGTACTCAGGGCTGGCCATACCGTCGGACTCGTCGATGTCGATGGCGTATGCTCGTGTAGCAGTGAGTGAGAAATCGATCTGAGTGTTCTTGTCCGCCAGCTTGAATCCCTTGAGGAGATTCACCCGATCGAGAAGCGTCTCATTCGCTTCATCTCCAAACACCAGGCTTCCCGGAATCTTGTAGAAGAACTGAGGAAGTGCCAGCTCCTTTACCAGCTTCCGATACTGGCTACGCATACCGTATCCGGTCTCTCCGAACGTCGGTGTGCCTCCAGAGAGGGTAAACGCATCCGGAGGCCCGGTCGGTGTCTCTGCAACTGCCCCATAACGGTTCTCTTGCTCGAGAGCTGCCTGGGTGATTTTGGCAAGCTTACCTTGTTGCTTTCGATTGTAGTCCTCGTCTTGACCGAACACGCCGATTGACTCCGACTCGATCGATTCTACTGGGTCATCCTCTTCTGGGGCTTCGGACTCCGCGGATGCCGCTCCGGAATCGTCCATCTCAAGCTGATCTTCGTCCAATGATTCCGGAATGGCCTCCTCACCGACCCGGTAGTCGCGCTCACTGAACCCTGCTTTGTTGAGACCCCGGACGATCTCGTCAAGGGTGACGTGAAATGCGTTGGATGAGGTAAACACGTACGAAAGGTTGAGGAGGTTGTTCGCCTGCCGGCGCGCATACGGCTGCCGGAGAATCCTCCCAAGGATCTGCTCAACGTCGATACGAGAGGTTCGGTTCGATACCGTCGCCAGGATGTAGGCAAAGGAGCAGTCCCACCCTTCCTTCAGCGCGTTGACCGTGACGATGTATCGAATGGGACAATCCGGTGAAAGCAAGTCGATCCCTGCGATCTCGTCCGTCTTGGCTGTCTTGATCGCAATCTGACCCTCAGGTATTCCCGCATCTACCAGCTTCTCTCTGAGCTTTTGAAAGGTCTCCGCGTCCGAGGCATTCTTGGGCTCGGCTTGGACGAGAACGATCGGGCGGAGATACTGTCCACCGTTTTTCTGCTGCTCAGACGCCATCTCCTCCAGATGGCCCCGGAGGCTTATCGCATTCTGGAGCACTTCTGTAGCATCCCCATTGTTGTAGACGACGACCGGCAGCTTCACCATGTGCTCCTTCTTCAGAGCACCGGCGTTCACGATTGATATGACGTTGCTTGTCTCCCGTGGGGTCGCCGTCAGCTCCAGGATGAAGCGAGGCGAAAGATTCGCCAGCATCTCGAAGCTGAGGGTGGTCTGCGCATTGTGGCTCTCGTCAACGACCACCACCGGATGGAGACCCGACAGCACACTGACCAGGGAGAT
>CAYQRW010000385.1:0-2679 GCA_964419735.1 uncultured Spirochaeta sp. | reverse complement strand
TCCTGACCTTTCCGCCCCGGGCCGGGGCGCTCCGGATATCCCGGACTCCCCCTGGTTTACCGAAACGTTTCTCTCCGGCACCTCCACAGCCGGTGGCGAGTTTGCCATCCCCCAGGTTCCGGTGACCGCCGTCATTCTCGATCCCCCGCCGGGCCCGGACGCGGTGGAACTTGCCGGCGGCGTTGGCGGCGACCGCAGCTTCCCGGGGCTCTCCGTGGGTACCACTCCCTGGCGACGCTCACTCACGGGGCGTCGGCCGGTGGGGGTGGTGATCGAATCCGGCCGGGTTCTCTCGGCGCCGGTACCGCCGTACTGGGCGGTGGTGCTCTCCTCCCAGGGCACATGGCAGATGGCGGCACAGCGGGAGCTGCAGCCGAGTCTCCACCAGCGGGAGCCGCTTCAGAGAGCCGGGGCGGGAGAGGGCAACGACCTCCCCCGGGCCACCGGCGCGGCGGTTCCGGAGGAGATCGCGCTGGGGGTGGGTGGGTTCTATCCGCTGATCGCCGCGGGTCGGGTGGTCGCGGACGCCTATCCTGGCGGGAGCATTCGCGCGCCGCGCGTGGCGATTGGGGGGCGTGGCGGGGATGATCCGCGGCTGGTGATCGTGGCCACCGGTACGGGGACCAGTACAGGGTGCGGGGTAGCGTCCGACGGTGAGGAGGCTCGCCACGGCCTTACCACGGCAGAACTGGCGCGCGTGCTCCAGAGGTATGAGCTGGAATGGGCGCTCAACCTGGACGGGGGACGCTCCGCCCATCTCCGCTTTCCCGATGGATCGCTGCGGCCTCGGGGGGTGTGGCTGCGACGCCGAGGACCGGTAGTGCTGCGGCTTACACCGCCGGAACGCTCCCAGCCGCCACGAAGGATGGTAGAATAGCGGCATGTGTGGTCTCAACCTGCGGACGGCGGTAGTGCTCGGTGTGATAACGGTGGTCCTCGCCGGATGTGTCGGTACGCCGCCGCCGGAGGATATCTCCCGTGAGGAACGCGCGCCGCGCGTGAGCACCCCGGAGGAGCTGGCGCGAGCGGAGGAGGTGTTTCAGGGGATGGCGCTGCGGGAGCGGATCGCCCAACGCTTCGTGATCGCCGTGCCTCGGGGGTTTGCAACCGACGCCCGCACCGCCCGGGACTACGTCACTACGCTGGCCACCGATCCGCCGGCGGGGGTGATGCTCTACCCCTGGAATTACGGCGACCGGGAGGACGTGGTGCGCATCACCGCCAAGATGCAGCGCGCCATGACCTCCGGGGGCGCGCCGCAGCTACTCATCAGTGTCGACCAGGAGGGTGGCCGGGTGGCGGCGTTTCGCTTTCCGGAGCTGGTACAGATTCCCGCTGCGGCCAATCTGGGACGCTACGACGATCCTGAGTTTATTGAAGCGGTGGCGTACACGATCGGGGTAGAACTGCGGGCGATGGGAATCACGATGAACTACGCGCCGGTCCTGGATGTACCGGACCGTGCCGACGATACGATCATCGGTGACCGCGCCTGGAGCGGTGATGCCGAGGTGGTCCGCGACCTGACGCCGGCCTATCTCGCCGGCATGGAGCGGGCCGGGGTCATCGCCACCGCCAAACACTTTCCCGGCCACGGTGTCACGGTGGTGGATAGCCATGGCCGGTTGCCGGTGGTTGATCTCACCTGGGATGAGCTGCGCGCCTCTCACCTGCTTCCGTTTGAAACGGCGATCGCCGCGGGAGTGCCGGCGATCATGACCGCCCATTTGCTCTTTCCCGCAATCGATCCGGACTACGCGGTGACCGTATCCCGGGAGTTCCTGCAGCGTCGGTTGCGGGAGGAAATGGCATACACCGGCGTGGTGGTGAGCGATGCACTTTCCATGCGGGCCATGGCGGACAACTACGATCTTGACCTCATCCTGGAGCGGGCGCTACGGTACGACGTCGATCTGTTGTTGTTGAACACGGGTTTTGACTATCTCGAAGTGCTGCGCCGCGTGGAGCGCCTGCTCGCGGCAGGTCTTATTTCCGAAGACGATATCAACCGCGGTGCCCGCCGGGTGATTCACCTGAAAAGCCGCTACGGCCTGTTGCGAGAACGCAGAGCGTCGCAAGAGAGTACACCATGAGCATGTATGCCGCCGCCATTACCCTGTTTCTCGTGCTCGATCCCCTGGGAAATATCCCGGTATTCCTGGGGGTGCTCGACCACGTGGAGCCCGGGCGCCGGAAGGCGATCATTCTGCGGGAGATGATTATCGCCCTGGTGATCCTGTCGGTGTTTCTCTTCTTTGGGAAGTACATCCTGCAGGGAATGAATATCTCGCAGCCGGCGCTCAGTATGGGCGGGGGGACGGTGTTGTTTTTGATCGCGATTCGCATGATCTTTCCACGCCGTGCGGCGGCGAGTGAGGCGGGAGAGCACGAGGATGAGCCGCTGATCGTGCCGCTGGCGATTCCGCTCATCGCCGGACCGTCGGCGATGGCCACCCTGATCCTGTTCTCCACCCAGTATCCCGACCGTTTGACCGACTGGCTGATCGCGCTGGTGGTTGCCTGGCTCGCGGCGTCAATGGTGCTCATTTCCGCCGACTTCCTGCGGCGCGCCCTGGGCCGCCGCGGGCTGGCGGCGATGGAGCGACTCATGGGGATGATCCTGATCACCCTCTCGGTGCAGATGCTGCTGTCCGGTATCGAGATGTTCGTGGCGGGCCT
>CAYQRW010000384.1:0-2690 GCA_964419735.1 uncultured Spirochaeta sp. | reverse complement strand
GGGAGGAACGCGCCGTGGCGCAGGGACGTAGTCCCGGAGCTCGTCGCCAGACGTTTTTTATTGCCCGAGGCGCGTACCGCAGCGGAGCGAGGAACGCGCCGTGGCAAAGACGCGAAGCGGCGAGGAGACGTTTTTTAGTGCCCGCGTAGAAACTCGGAGCCGCGGCGCATGGCGTGGTGATCAGCCGTCTGTTATAATCGGAGATCGTGAAGGAACGCACCATGGACCAGGCCACCGATCCTCGAGAAGCGAAACGGCTTGCGAAGCTTCATTCTTACAAGATAATAGAGACACCTCGAGAGCAAGAGTTCGATGATGTAGTCGAACTCGCTGCATTTGTGGGCCACGCGCCGGTGGCCTATATAGGCTTCCTAAGTGCCACGGAGCAGTGGTTTAAGGCGGCAGTTGGGCTGCTGGCGGAACGGGCCCCACTGGGGCACACGTACTGTCAGCGGATTCTTGGAAGTGGGAAGCCCTTGATCATTCCTGATACCAAGGCTAAGGGGACCTTTCGTCCGCCGACGGGGATCCCCGAACTTGAAGATCTGTCGCAGGGTATCCGGAGAGAGGTTCGCTTCTATGTGGGCGTTCCGATCACCTCAGACGATGGACACGTGCTGGGCACGTTGTGTGTGGTGGACTACGAGCCGCGTCCTGAGGTTTCTGATCAGATCGTTTCGATGCTGGAGAGACTTGCGCGCCAGGTGAGTGGTCAGCTGGAACTACGTCGCGCCAATCGATTGCTTTACGACGAACGGGACATGTTCTCCGTGCTATTTGAAGCGGCACCGGCGCCGCTGGTTCTGGTACGGGAGGGCAGTATCATACGGGCGAATTACGCCTTCGCGATGATGGTCACCAATGATCAAGTTTCCGCCCTCGAGGGTCAGGATGTCTCCTCTTTCTTCAGTGATCTTCCCACCTCCAGTAGCGATGGCCTTCGGACCGAGGTGCGGGACGAACTTGGAGGGAGCACGCCGGTCTTGGTGTATGTGACACGGCTCAAGTCTGGGGATGGAGTATACGATCTGGTGGCGGTTAACGACATCAGTGACCGCGTCGAAAAGGAACGGATCCTCACGGAACAGCGCCAGAAAGCAGAGAACGCCAATCGGATTAAGGACACGTTTCTATCGCTCGTGTCCCATGATTTGCGGTCGCCTCTCTCGGGAATCTTTACCATGCTGGATCTGTTGGCCCGTGCGTCTGACTCTTTTTCTCCTGAAGAATTGCAGGAGACGATTCATGAAATGCGAACATCCGCATCGGTATTGGTTGAGATGATCAATCAGCTGCTTAACATTCATCGTCTGCAGAGTGGCCACGTTGAACTCCAACTGGAGCCTGTGTCGCTGAAGCGGGTGTGCGAGCAAGTAACGATGACGCTGCGCAGTCAGTTTGCTGAGAAGCAGCTGGTTCTTGATCTGGATATCCCTGAGGATGCGGCGATTATCGCGGACGCGGGACTACTACGCGAAGCAGTCTTCAACTTGGTAAGTAACGCGGCTAAATTTACGAGGCCGGAGGGCCAGGTTCGAGTCCGTGCGCGCGAGACAACGATTGTGGTTGAGGATGATGGATCGGGTGTTCCCGAAGAGGATCGGCCGGATCTGTTCCGCCACGAGGTGAAGACCAGTCGTCCGGGGTATTCCGGGGAACGGGGAACCGGATTGGGGTTACCGCTGGTGGCAGATATTATGGACGCCCACGGAGGACGCGTGTTTTTGGACGAGGACTATGTCGCAGGTTCGCGGTTCGTGCTGGAGTTCCCTGAGTTGGTCATCGAATAAGACTGGGTTTTGAACCTGGTACAGAACTCTCAAGATGTAAGGAGAGATAGAAAAGGCCCCCGGCAATGGAAAACACTGCCGGGGGCCTTGTTGTGTCAAAGTACAGCGGCTGACCGGCAGTACAAACTACCGGCCGGCGCTCCCGAGCCCGAAGTTACTCCTCGGAATCCTCAGCGAGCTTCTGTAGATCCTCGAAGCGTCGTTTGTTGTCGTCCTGCGCGAGAGCCTGCAGTCGTTCCGCCTCTTCCGGTTTGGCCAATTCCAACGCCCGGTAGCGAATCTCTGCACCGGTGTACACTTTGAAGTCTACCGTCTTCTCTGGAGTCTCCCAGGTGAAAGGATTCTGACCTACCAGCTCATTGGCCGGATTGTACCGGTACAGCGGCCAGTAGCCGGAGAGCGAAGCGTTCTTGGACTGCTTCACGGAGTTCTTCATGTCATATCCGTGGGCGATACACGGACTGTACGCCATGATGATCGACGGTCCGTCATAGGCCTCTGCCTCAGTTATCGCTCGGAGCACTTGCTCCCGGTCCTGCGCCATATTGACGCTGGCCACGTAGACGTGTCCGTAGGTAGTCATCATGAGACCCAGGTTCTTCTTTCCGGTCTTCTTTCCATCCGCTGCGAACTTCGCGATTGCACCGCGAGGGGTTGCTTTAGACGATTGTCCACCGGTGTTCGAGTACACCTCGGTATCCATCACCAGCACGTTGACGTTTTTCTGCTGAGCCATCACGTGGTCCAGTCCCCCGTAGCCGATGTCGTACGCCCAACCGTCTCCTCCGAAGATCCAGACCGATTTCTCCACCAGGTAATCACCGAGTTCGATGATCTTGGCGATAATCGGCTTGGTCTCAGTGGTGGCATTCTTCAGGGCCGCCGGCAGGAGAGAACGGG
>CAYQRW010000383.1:0-2717 GCA_964419735.1 uncultured Spirochaeta sp. | reverse complement strand
CCATGATCTGCCGCAGGGAGGCGGTGACCTGACTCGTGTCTTCCTCATAGATGCTCCCGTTCTGGCGCTCCTGGAGCATCGCCTTGATCACATCGATCGCCACTAGCAGCGTGTCAATTGTACCTTCCTGGATCTGCGTTCGCCCACTGCGGATCTCATCCAAGGTGTCCTCTACCAGATGAGTAAATTCCGCCAGCTCGTTCATTTGGACCGTTGCCGCGCCACCTTTAAGCGTGTGAGCTGCTCGAAAGATTTCATCGACGGCGTCTGAGTTTGTAGGGTCGTTCTCGAGGACGAGGACGTTGCTTTCCAACGTCTCGACCTGCATGTCGGCCTCAACGTAGAAATCCTTTAACAACTCTTCATTGGCAGGATCGAAGTAGTCACTCATGTTCCTCAATTCTCATACTTTTGCCGAGTGTCGTCAAGCCACAAAAAAACCCTCCCTGAGTCAGGGAGGGTTTGCAAATCATTACCCGGCCGTGATTTAGCTTCGTGCGACCGCCGATCATTGATCTTTCCTATCGCGCTCACCGTTCAGGCCGGAGAAGTGTGAGGATTAGCCGTCCTGCTCTTCCTCATCCCCATCGGTGGGTTCCGCGTCTGGATCGTGCATCTTCCGTTCTTCCAGATAGCGTAGTACTTGGATGCTTCCAAGATTACGCAATTCCGCGTCGCGCCGAGCTCGTTCACGTTCCTGCAGGATACCCCACACCGCCTCATCGTTGATGTCACGCTCGAGGTTGAGCACCGCACGATCGTAGGTGAGAGAAATATCCTTTATATAGGTGATGAAATCTCCCCCCTGCGTCGCCGCATCCCGGTACACCCGGATACCGATCAGCTTCCGCATGGGAGTGAGGTTCGGATAGAGCGGAAAACGACGAATTTCACGATTGCGAACCTCGGTAATGTAGTTCGGGTTTCGCCATTCTAAGGTCCGCCATCCGTCGAAGTCGAGATAACCCATGAAGATCTCATGCTCGTTGTTGTTTTCATCCATGAGGATGATACCCACGCCGTGGGGGAAGTTGAGGCCGTGCACATTCATGGAAATGGAGCGCAATACACCCACATTCTTCACAACACCATAGTTATCAAACTTGGCGCCACGACCAACTTCTTCCTGAGGAACGGTGAGCGAACCATCGTCTTGTACTTCCGTGCGGTCAGCGTAGGCCGGTACCTCAAAGGGAGGCCGAATCATCGCCCAGGAGTTAAAGGGCTCGGTGGGAAACCGCACCCGAGCGCCGAGAACAGTCTCGTTCTCAAAACGGGCTGCGCCCTCACGCACGGGAGCTTCTCTCACCATGCTGTCGCTCACCGTTTCCACGCGCTGCGAGGACGAGGCGAGTTCGATCTCCCAGGATTCGATACCAAGTGAGATCTTCATCTCCGCCTTTTCTTCCTCGGTGTAACTGGAACCGGCGGCGATGCTGTAGTCAACGATTGTTCGCTCATTATGAACCGGATCATCAGCAGGATAGTTAGCTGCCAACTGAGCGAAATCGATTAGGACTGCTTCTTCTGCAAAAACAGTTCCGATCGAAAGAAGTCCGATCAATACGAAAAGGACGGAACGTCTCATCCATGTCTCCTTTGCTTCTAGCGTTTATACGCCTTTACCAATAATAAGTGCGTAGCCTTTAGGTTGTAACCCACTCCAAATTATACCGCCGCATATCCCTTTGTCAACGACTGATCTCTCCAAAACTCGGTGCATCCGGCACCTGGCCCCCGATTAGGACAACCGTATCCTGGAGATTACGGAAATTGTGTTGCACGTTCTCCGTGAGCAGCTGTTCTAGATCGGCAAAATTGCGCTCACTGTCCCGCTCGTCGAACATAATTTCGGGAGAAAAGTCCACATATAGGACGTCCGAGTCGCGAAGCACAATACTACGAATGTCGGCGGTCTCCGGAACAAACGGTACTGAGCCAAGTTCTACCGGTCCCAACTGTAGTTCTTCGATGAAGAGACGCATCTGGTCTATCGGTTCCGATCTTCGCGGCAGATAGTGCCACTCCGCGTGTTGGTCACCTCCCGCGGTGTCAGGGAAGAAAAGCACTCGTCTTTCAAACTCGGGTGGTGCCACCAGATACGAGACCAGACTCACGAGGATTGCTGCTAGGAGGATTGCTGGAGCGATAAGGTATCGTCTATTCAAGGCCTACCTCTTCAAAGTTCCGGACAAAATTCGTTACCCCAGTATAGATACCCTCGGAGAGTGACTGCAAGTAGCTGTCCCGTCGTAGTTGGAGAAACTCGCTTTCATTGGTAACGAAGCCCACCTCCACGAGGATGGAAGGCATCTTTGCGTTGCGGACCACGTACCAACTCTCCTCGCGGAGGCCGCGATTCGGAGAGAACTCACCGATCTGGCCCTCAAGCCCGGAGAGTACGTTGCGTGCCAACAGGACGCTCTCCAGCGTGATCTCTTCCTCCCGCATCGTATTGAGGATCGAAAGAATATCCGGATCCTCGACGCCGGTGTCTTCGGAGCTGACGAGGTTTCTTCTTCTGAACTCGGGTGGGAGAAACCACACTTCGAACCCCTGGGCATTACGATTCAGCGATGCGTTGGCATGAATCGAGATGAATATGACCGATTCGTTGTTACCAGCTTCTATCCGGTTGGCAATCGTGGTGCGATCTTCCAGCGTGAGGTACACGTCACTATCTCGAGATAGGACGATCTCCTTATCGGGATACCGGG
>CAYQRW010000382.1:0-2734 GCA_964419735.1 uncultured Spirochaeta sp. | reverse complement strand
CGGAGTGAGGCGTTCTCGCACTCGGGGCACACCGACAACGGCGCATCCTTCATCGACTGCATCGTTTCAAAGGTATGTCCACAACTGTCACACTGATAGTCATACGTCGGCATGGTGATTCTCCTTCAGATGATCTGGAAATATAGCCAATCGGTCGGCGCCGGGCAAGTACCAGGACTCCCCCGCAGCTACACCGTGCGCACCGGCGTTCCCTGTTCCGCCAAGTACCGCTTGATGTCGGTGATGGAATAGTCACCGTAGTGCACCATACTGGCCACCAACGCGGCGTCCGCAGCGCCCTCGGTGAGGACCTCCTGCAGGTGCTCGGGCATTCCGGCGCCACCGGAAGCCACTACCGGCACCGGTACCGCCTGGGAGATCATGCGCGTCAGCGTGCACTCATACCCGTCTCGCGTGCCATCAGCGTCGATACTGTTCAGGACGATCTCTCCGGCCCCCAGTTCTACCGCCCGCTGGGCCCACTGCAGGGCGTCCAGCTCTGTCGGGGTTCTCCCACCGTTGATCACCACCCGATACCCGGAGGGCATCGCGGAATCAGCAACGGCATCCATACCCAGTACGACGCACTGTCTGCCGAACCGTGCCGCCCCCTGGCCAATGATCTCGGGATTGCGCACCGCTTGGCTGTTCACACTAACCTTCTCAGCCCCGGCAAGCAGCACGCGACGCATATCTTCCACCGTTGCGATTCCCCCACCCACGGAGAACGGTACGAAGATCTGCGCGGCCACCCGCTCCACGACGTCTACCATGATGCCACGGCGTTCCGCGCTGGCGGTGATGTCGTAGAACACCAGCTCGTCCACTCCGGCTTCGTAGTACTGCCGGGCCATGGCCACCGGGTCACCAATGTCGACGTTCCCCTTGAAACGCACACCCTTGGTCACCAGGCCATCTCGCACATCCAAACACACGATTACCCGTTTCTGGTACATACCTTCACGCTCCCCTACGCGTTCCACTCGAGAAAATTGTGGAGCATCCGCAAGCCGGGCTCCCCGCTTTTCTCCGGGTGAAACTGGGTGGCCACCACGTTTTCCCGGCCCACTACTGAACAGAACCGTTCTCCATACTCGGTTGTGGCGAGGCAAGTTCCGTCGTCCATGGGACGAGGAAAGTAGGAGTGAACAAAGTAGAAGGAGGTCTCCGGCTCGATTCCAGTGAAGATCGGATGGCTCACCTCCGGCTGCAGCGTATTCCACCCCATGTGGGGCACCTTTCTACCCGACAGATCACCGAACGCTACCGCTTCGCCGGGGATGATCCCCAGGCACGTGGCATCGTTCTCTTGAGACCGCTCCAGCACGATCTGGCTGCCCAGGCAGATGCCCAGGAACGGACGCCCGGATCGAGCAAACTCACGTAGCGCATCGCTCAGGCCCAGGGTGTTTAGCCGGGTCATCGCCGCCGCCGCGTCTCCCACTCCGGGCACCACCACCCGATCCGCGGTACGCAACCGCTCCGCGTCGGCAATGACCGCGTACTGAACTCCGAGATAGCGTAGCGCCGTTTCAACGCTGCGCAGGTTTCCCGCATCATAGTCGACTACCGCAATCACCGCTCCACGTCCTCCGTCATAAACTCCGCAGATTCCTTCAGGAAAGCCACCACCTGCTCTTGGGAAACGGCTATGTTCACCAGGTACAGCTCATCACCCTCCCGAAGTATGTCGAACCCGGGCCCCCGTTCCAGTCCGATCTCCTGCAGGAACCGCGGAATCACAAGCCGCGACGCCACCAACGCGATTCGGGCCTCTCCCTCCGATTCGAAGGGAAGAACCACGTGAGCCAGCACCCCATCCTCGAAATCCCCAGAATCCCCGCGTGAGGGGTCTCTTGGACTGAGCAAGAACGCGAGCTGTGAGGGAAGCACCTGGGCTGGGATTCCGGCCACAGCCAGCCCGCGAATCCAGAGGATCACCGGCATGGATGGTCTGTTGACCGCCTCTGCTGCTGCAGTGTCGCGCTGGGTGGCGCCGGCGGAATCGGGGTGTTCCGAACTTTCGCTGGCCGCGGGTGCGCCCGCCGCCGCCAGCCGGCCCACCGCGCCGCCGGTAATCGTCTCGGTGACGGGGGCGGTGATTTCAGCGCCTCGGCTCATCGTCCACCCTCCGCTCCGCGGTATCGCCACCACCAGGTGCGATTCGGGCTCTCGCCACAGGCCACCGCCCAGCCGCTCCCAGCCGGACCAGTGCAAACCTAACGCCGCCGGCAGCCGACCACTGTCAACGTCCAGATATCCCGCCACCGCGCCTCCCTGCAGGCGCAGCACGATTCGATCCAGTCGGGAGGCGGCGCGCGCGCCGACTATGTCCGCGTCTACCAGGACCGTCCGACCGCGCTCCCACTGGGAAAAGGATGCAGCTACTACCATCTCGCTTACGGTGGCGATCTCTCCCAGGGTGATCGTGCCGGGAAAGGTCGGGGGATCGTCGGCGTCTCCGCCGGGGAGGCGCTCCGCCTCCAGAACGGTCACTGCCTCGCGTAGAAAGTGCAGGTCGCTATCGGTCCAGGGAACGGCGGTAATCGGCGGAATCTCCGTTCCCGGCGGAGACGGGGCCGGTGGTTCGGTGGATGCGCAGCCGGCGATGAGCACGGCGGCCACGCCGAGTAGTACCACTCTCGTCCGGACGTTCATGAGGACCTGTGAATCGCCATCCGCACGGAGTAATCACCAATGGAGAACTCCGCAGCCGTATCGTCCGGTTCCCACT
>CAYQRW010000381.1:0-2743 GCA_964419735.1 uncultured Spirochaeta sp. | reverse complement strand
GAGACAGATTTCGGGCCATCGAGTTCCACATTAGGCCAGTACATCACCTTGGTGTCCTGATGATCTCCTGGATATCCGGTCATCACATAGCGCCCACTGATGGGACGCCCATTCTCATTCTTGAGTTGCTCCAGCAGATAGCGGTAGTTCTCTCGTCGCGATTCGAACGCCTCCGCAATGGTCAACGACGGTCGGTGACGAAGCGTGTGAATGAGATCATGCACTGTAGATAGGAAGTACTGTTGCAGATGATCGAGCAACTGGGCCGATTCCGGGCCGGTTTTGCCCTGATGGGTGATGCGATTCCGTAGTCGGTATATTCGGCGCAGCTGCCACCGAACGTTTTTCTCGTGCTGTTCTATTCGCATCGCGAGGTTTTTCGGCGTCTTGAACATACCTTCTCCATATCTCCAGAGGCGGTTGAGAAGGAGCGGATTGTCACTGGCAATCGATTTGAGACGTTGAAACGGTAGTGACTCGCTCCCGGCGGTTAGTAGTCGACCGAGATCGACCGGGTCCAATCTCACGGGACTGGACTTGACCATGTCGGTGAGAATGTCTTGAGTGTCGCCACTACGTTTCCACAATGGAGCTATGTCTTGGGAGAACGCCCGCAACGTGTTCTTCGGATAGTGCAGAGCCTGTATCTTGGGAACGAACTCTACCAGCTTGCCGATGATAGAAGTATGATCCATTGTCTGGAAAAGCGCCTCCAGTGCTATCCACAAGTTGATCGCTCGGCTCTCCAGACTGACTGCGGAGTGCGTCAGTCGGAAGAACTGCAAGGCAGCCATGAAGAGATTCCTGTCTCCGGAGGCCATTGCATCAAGAAGCTGATCGACTCCTTCCACTTTGGCTGTAAGATCGCGAGGCCTGTTTGGCCCGACCAGTCGTGGAGCGGTAGTGTCGATCAAATACAGGTCACCACTGTCAGAACCTTCGCACAGCACTAACGGTTGCAGATGTAACTGCTGCTGTATGTTAAACAGCCGATGAATTGAGAACTGTTCTTCCGCATTTCTGCGAGCCTCCGATGCCGCAGAATACGGGTCTCGGGCCTCAATCGAGAAGCGAACTACGTCGGCAGTGGAATCCTGCTCATGAAATTGCCGGATCAGATCATTTGCCATTTCCGGGGGTTGTCGCGTAGTAGGTTTGAGTCCACGAACAAGGACGCTGCATTGGTACTGCCCGTTCTCCACGAAGAAAAGCCTTCGAAATCGCACGAAGCGAGAGGAGAACGGTTCCCGACCGTCGAGAAGGATCCTCTCAGAGGCGCTGCGAATGTACTCGCGTGAGAACCCGGAACTCCTCAACTCCATAGCCAGAAGCATTGCCAGTGTCTCTATGGTCTTCTTGTAGTCATCGTGTTTTTCGGCCAGCTGCAACTCGAGATCATCGAAGATTCGGTCAAGGTAACCGTGTAATTCGGAAATCGCGATGTTGCATATCCGGATTAACTCATCCACCCCTCGTGGTTTCTCTTGCTTCACCGCCGTATTTTACAGTTGCCAAAGTCTTTTGCTGTACTGGACGAGAACCCGGTTATGTTCACGAACAACACGATCGTAGGACAGAACGGTCTCCAGCTCCTCCAGAAGCGGCTGCACGTTGGTGTGGTGCATCGGAACGTGGGCGGTAGTCTTGGCAGCGTCTCGTAGCTCGTGAAGAATCGACGTCACATTCGAAGTCCGCACTTGCCAACTGCTGTATGTCCGGTGATCAAGCAGTTCAAACCATCGGAGAATGAAGAACCGATGAGAGGCGAACGAGAAATTCCACTGTGACCACTCAGTGTCTGACGGATAAATCATCGGATTGCTTTTTCGTACCAGTCGATGTACTATATGAGTATAGCTCAATCAACAAAAGATAAGGGTCCGGAGTTCTCCATAAGTGGCATTGCGCCCCGGAGTTTCTCCCGGCCCTTTTTTTTCGCACCGGCATTGCCCCACCGGGAAAGTCAACACGTGTTGACTCGCGAGGTTTAAAACGTTCGTGGGGCGATCTCTCGTTTCCATGAATCATCCGCGTCGCAGCATTCTGAGCAATGGTCTATTGCAGTCTTTGCCATCGGCCGAGACTCACATCCCGTAGAATTGTGCAAACAATTTGTGTTGCCCGGCGAAGACCGGTGGAAACAATTTGTTTGCACTTTTCCAGGGTTCAGCACGGGTGCGGTTGGGACAGGATTCAGACGAACCTCTGCGTGCGTGGGCATCTTCGCCACCCACTCGATCCGGTCTCAGGCACTTCTCGAACCCGTAAAACCCAGCGGTACCGGATGGTTCAACCTAACCCCACCCCCAACCTACTCCACCAACCCCCGCACCAGCTCCACCGCAGCGGACACGTCCTGTCCCTCCGTTTTGATTGTAAGGGCCGGGGCTTCCGGGGCTTCGAAGGGTTCGTCAACCCCGGTGAAGCCGGTGATCTCGCCGGAGTCCACTTTGGCGTAGAGGCCTTTGGGGTCGCGGCGGCGCGCTTCGGCGAGGCTCACATCCACGTGCACTTCCAGGAAGTCCCCCTCGGGGAAGAGCTCCCGCACGGCATCGCGATCCTCGCGGTAGGGGCTGACGAAGGTGCACAGCACGATCTGGCCGAAGTCGTAGAGTTGGCGGGCCAGATAGTTCGCGGCTTGCGCAGCAAACGCGAACACAGTGGCCGATATCGTTCACGGCTTGCGAAGCAAACGTGAACATCAGCGGCGGATGTTCTCCTGCCGGTCGGCGCGGGAGAAGCC
>CAYQRW010000380.1:1572-2751 GCA_964419735.1 uncultured Spirochaeta sp. | reverse complement strand
TATACATGCGGCGCATGGCCAGCAGAATACGGTCGCTTCCGCTTTGCAGGCACAGGTGCAGGTGGGGACACATCTTTGGGTGCTGGAAGAGCTCACCAAAGCGCTGGTCGAGCTGATCCGGCTCCAGGGAGGAGATTCGCAGCCTGAAGTCACCCTCCAGCGCCAGCAGCGCCCGCACCAGGTCGACAAAATCGGTGCTTTCGGCGGTGTAGCGGCTCATGTTCACCCCGGTAAGCACCAGCTCCCGAGCCCCGTTGGCGATCGCTTGGCGCGCCTCGTCCACCACCTCCTGGGGCGGTCGACTTCGCGCCTGTCCGCGGACAAACGGTATGATGCAAAAGGTGCAGAAGTTGTCACAGCCGTCCTGGATTTTCAGGGTGGTGCGAGTGTGAAAGATGCGTTGCGGCGCGGCAAAGCCGAAGACATTGGGATCAAGGTCATTGGGGTCCACCACCTCACCGCGAAAGTGCGCTTCCAGAACCTGGGGGATCGTGTTCTTATGGGTATTGTCCACCACGTAGGTGGCGGCGCTGTCCACCAGGGCTTCCTTGTGGCTGTCCACGAAACAGCCGGTCAGGACCACCACCCCATCGGTTCCGGCGGATCGGACCGCCCGGTTCAGCGTGTTGCGGCTCTTTCGGTCGGCCTTGTTGGTTACCGTACAGCTATTGATCACATAGGCGTCGGCGCCGTGGGTGCCGTCCACCACGGAGAATCCCCGCTCCCGCAGTTCCGTGGCGATCGCATCGGTTTCGTACTGATTGAGCTTGCACCCCAGCGTCTCAAACGCCACTGTCGTGGGCGTACTCATGCGGTCTCCACCGCCATTGGTGTGGATACCACCTCCCCGAAGACCGACAATGGGCGGCAGTCGGTAATCTTCACCGAGGCAAAGCTGCCGATCAAGGGGTATCCCGGATCGGGGATGCGCACCGGAATCCGGCCCTCCGTTTTTGCCGAGAGGTAGCCCGGTTGCCGGTCGTAGCCGTCTACCAGGACCGGAACCGTGTGGCCGATGAGATTGCGGTTGTGCGCCATGCCGGTCTCCTGCAACACCTCGGTGAGGACGTGGAGGCGGCGCTTTTTCTCATCCTGAGTGATGCTGTCCTGCCAGCGGGAACTCGCCGCTCCGGGACGGGGGGAGTACATCGCGATATAGGCCATGTTGTACCGGAACTC
>CAYQRW010000380.1:0-1472 GCA_964419735.1 uncultured Spirochaeta sp. | reverse complement strand
ATCGTCTCCAGCACGTCGTCGGTCATATCCCGCGGATGGGGCGATGTGAAATACACCCACACATCCGCCCCTTCGGTAAGACCGCCGATCTCTCCTAAGAGCTCGCTGAAGGTCATCTCATTGCTGCGGCGGTCCAAGCCGTAGCTGTTCACGTTCTGCCCGAGGAGAGTGATCGTCTTGTAACCGGCAGCCACCAGTTCTTCCACCTCCGCCAGAATCTCCCGCGAGGGACGTGAGACTTCCCGTCCTCGGGTATAGGGCACGGCACAGAACGTACAGAACTTGTCGCAGCCGTTCTGGATCGGCACGTACGCTTCAAAGGACGAGGTGTAGGTAGGCTTCACGTGCCAGAATCCGTCGCGGATATCCTCCGTAACGCCGTGGGGCCCGGTGGGCATCGCCGGGGTGAACAGCCGCGGTGCGGTGGGATCCTGACCCGCCGGGCCCTGACCGGCCGCATCCTCTGGTGTGTGGTCACTCTGACCGGAGCGGGTCTGGGACCCCGTGGGTTCCGCCAGGGAGGTAGGGGTAACCACTCCATACTGCCGAATCATATCGGGGAGGCTTGGAAGCTCGTTAATTGTGAACACCAGATCGAAGCGCTTCAGAAATTTCTCGCGGTCCTCCGGCAACATACACCCCGATACGAAGGTCAGCAGGTTGCGGCTATCTTTCCACTCGTTCCACTTATGGATCTTGCTGTAGACCTTGTCGATCGCTTTCTGCCGGACGGAACACGCCACCACCCCCAGGACATCGGCGTCTTCCTCCCGCTGGGAGCGCTCATAGCCAAGCTCCTCCAGCATGGTACGGATTCGTTCAGCATCGGACTGGTTCATTTGGCAGCCCAACGGGACAAGATGGTATTTCATCAGAAGTAGACCTCGGCAAACAGTTGGTTGTGCGGGACGCCGGCATCCTGCAGGATGTCGAACGCTTCGTAAATCATGTCGCAGTTGCCGCAGAGATAGTAGCGTGCCGTCGTATCGACGGCGTGGCATCGGAGATAGTCGGTGACCCGCCCGTGAAAATCTCCGTTCGTGTCTCGAGAGATACAGGCGGTGTACCGGGAGCGGTCAAACGTCTCGTACTCGTGGCGCTCCGAAAGCTCGCGCACTCCATGGAGTAGCTGGTAATCGATCCCGGAATAAGTGCGAACGAAGTTGTGAAACGGCGATATTCCGGTGCCGGTAGCAATGAACACGTACCGATGCTCCTGCCAGTCCTCGTCGATAGTAAAAAAACCAAAGGGTCCGTCGACGGATACCGGGTCTCCCGGTTTCAGGGTGCGCAGACGACGGCTGACGTACCCCTCATCCACCTCTTTTACCAGTACTTCCAGATAATCGTCCCCAGGACTTGAGTAGACGGAGTACTCCCGCATGTGAATGTCATCGGCGGGGCCTACACTCAGGTACTGCCCCGGTTCGTAGTGCAATCCGTTTCGGTCGAAGCGAAGCACATAGGTGCTG
>CAYQRW010000379.1:0-2779 GCA_964419735.1 uncultured Spirochaeta sp. | reverse complement strand
TTTTGGAAGGGCAAGGGTAATCATTACAGGTGTGCTCGCTTTCGTTCGGAGTGGTGTCGACGCGCATCTGCCACGCGCTCGGGCAGGGTAGCGCCCTGGGCCGCTTCCATCTTCACTTGGGTCGGATCGGTAGCGAAGACCGAGGACGGGAGTTTTCGAGTGAAGAGCGAGAATCCCACGGAAGGGGCATCAAAGCCGAACGCCTGTAGGAGCCGGTCATAGCGTCCTCCTCGCAGAACCGCGGCGTTGCTGTTCGGGATGTAGGCGCTAAAGGCGATACCCGTGTAGTAGTGGTACGCCCCGAGTTCACTCACGTCGACGCGTAGGCGGTGTTTCCACGCATCGGGCACGATCTCCTGCACCAGCTCCACCACCCGGGATAGCTCTGCGACGGCGCTTCGAACCTCGGCCGATATCGGCTCCGCGCCATCGAAACGTGTGACAAAGTCGGTGCGTCCCCCAATAAATGAGGTGAGCTCGCGCAGAGCAGGGGAAAGCTCTTCCATTACCGGTTCATGGAACGCTCGCCGTCGCAGCAGATCCGCCAGCGTTTCCGTATCGACCGCAGCCTCCGCGGCACACGCGGCAACCAGGGCGTGACTACCTACGTGGACTACTGCATCGGTGAGACTCAGCGCTTGTAACGCCTCTACTGCCAGGAGCAGCACCTCTGCGTCTCCATGACGTTCGCCGATGCCCACCAGTTCGATTCCCGCCTGTTGGTACTCGTTGTTCGAAATATCGTGGCGGTCTTCCGCTCGTACGATCTGATCGGTGTAGAAGACACGCACCGGCAGGTCGTCCGCGGTTAGGTGCAGTCCCAGTTGTTTGGCCAGGAAGAGAGTGGTATCCGCCCGGAGCGCAAGAATTTCGCCCTGGCGATCCACCGCGCGGTACATCTGCTGGACGTCCTCGTCGGAGAGGAGGCGGCGGTACACATCAAAATAATCCACCAGAGCAGTCTCCGCCGGATCGTATCCCCACCGGGAAAATAGATCCTCCAGGGTTCGGGTGATCCGCCGGTGTCGCGCCGCTTCATGAAGCTGGAGCGTCTCCGTGCCGGTGGGCAGGCTCAGTTGTCGATAGTGCTGAGGAGAAGTCATAGCCGGGAAAGAGTAGCAGCTTCTCCGGGAAATGTCAGGTCTGAGGGGGACGAAAAAAGGTGACCGCCGAGCCGCCATACTCGCGACGGTCCTCAACGGTGAGTCCGCTGTTTTCCTGAGACAGAGACTCCTGCCGGGGGGCGTGGATCAGAATACGGGAGGCGCCGTGAATGGTCGAGGAGGCGGCCAGTCGGCTTAGAAGATCCGCCTTGTAGCGGTAGGCGAAAGGCGGATCAAGATAGACCACGTCGAAGTGGGTGTGGTTGCGTGCGACGAAGCGCTCCACCGGTTCGATCCGTACGGTGGGGGCCGGGGAGAGATCCGCCACGTTCTTCAGCATATCCCGCCGCTTGCCGCGGTCCTTTTCCACCAGCAGCACCGGGCGAGCTCCCCGCGACCACGCCTCCAGGCCCACCAGTCCCGACCCCGAGAAGAGATCCAGGAAACTCAAGCCCTCCAGATCACCGAGGATCGAGAACATCGACTCCCGCATCCGGTCCATGGCGGGCCGGATAATCCCGGGGGGACAGATCACCTGGCGACCACGAAGGCTTCCTCCGCTAATTCTCATCCGTTGAATCCTCCCGTAGGGCGGTTACCGCCCGATGCAGGGGCTGGTGTTCGGGCTGCTGCAGTTCCGGGTCCTCTCGTAATACCCGCGCCACGTGCGTCCGGGCGGCAATCATCTCGTTCATATGCGCGCGAATATCGGCAAAGCGGAACTCGAGAAACCCCGACTGCCGGCTTCCCTGCAACTCACCGGGGCCCCGGATCCGCAGGTCCTCTTCCGCGATAAAGAATCCATCGGAGCTTTCGTACATGACTTTCAATCGCTCCTGGGCGTCATCGGTGAGGGGCTCCTGGTAGACGAGCAGGCAGTACGACTGCGCCGCCCCCCGTCCCACGCGACCGCGAAGTTGGTGGAGTGCGGCGAGGCCGAAGACCTCGGCGTGTTCAATCACCATACACGTGGCGTTGGGTACGTCAACACCCACCTCTACCACACTGGTGGCCACCAGGGCATGGATCTCACCCCGGGCGAACGCCTCCATTGTGGCGGCGCGCGTGTCCTCGTCGATTCGGGAGTGGGCCAGGCCCACCTGGTAGGGAGCAAGCTCGGCTTGCAGGCGGCGATGCATCTCTTCGGCGCTTCGAAAACCTCGCACGCCCCCCTCATCGATAGCGGGATATACCAGATACGCCTGCCGTCCGGCATCCAGTTCCTTGCGTACGAACGCGTACACCCGCGCATCATTTCCCATCCGCGCCAGATGAGTTTTTATCGGTTTGCGCCCAGGCGGGAGGTGTTCTATCGTGCTCACCTCGCTGTCGCCAAAGGCGGTCAGGGCCAGGGAGCGGGGAATGGGGGTGGCGCTCATCATAAGCAGATCTGGAGCGTGGCCCCGCGCCTGGAGCCGTTCTCGCTGGCCCACACCGAAGCGGTGTTGCTCATCAATAATCACCAATCCCAGGTTGGCATAGACCAGCCCCTCAGCAAACAGAGCGTGCGTGCCGATGACCAAGTCGATTTCGCCGTCGGCCAGTGCCGCCGTTACGTGTCGGCGCGCCGAGGCCGGCATCGATCCCAGTACGAGGGCGGGGTGCACTCCGGTATCGCTCAGGAGTGATCCAATATTGCGCGCGTGTTGCCGCGCCAAAAGCTCGGTGGGCACCAT
>CAYQRW010000378.1:0-2783 GCA_964419735.1 uncultured Spirochaeta sp. | reverse complement strand
ATTCTCGGCTTCTCCCTGGATGAACTCGACGTTGGGCAGGTGGCCGTAAACGCGGTCGCAGGCCTCCACGTTTTCGTCGCTAATGTCGAGCCCCACATAGCGCCGGGGGTTAAGATAGCGTCCGATGTATGAGGCGCCACCACCCCGGCCGGAGCTTACTTCCAGGAGTTCTTTGCCTTCCACGGCCACGTGGGACACGGCTACATGATAGAGATGCGCGCCGAAACGCTCTCTCTGGTCACCCTCTTCCAGCACAAGGTCCGGTGCGTCGATCGGAGCATAGCCATAGTTCATGAAACGCAGGGCGGTGTAGCCGTCGTCCCAGGAGATCATTTTCTTATGCCAGTAACGCCATAACGGCAGACGCACCCAGCGGGGGAGGTTCACGAAGCGATCAACGATCCAGTCGCCGAGTCGGTGTATCGGACCCTGTAAGTTTGCTTTTTCCACCCATCAAGCATACGGCTCACAGTCCATAATGTCGAACCCCAGGGTTCACCGGAGATGAACCACCGCTCACTCGGGCGCACACCGCCCCGCCGGGGTGCCTACGCGTCGGCCTCGGCAGAACCGGTGGCGTCCCCGGCAGAACCTGCGTCAGCCTCCACCTCCGGTGCCAGTTGCAGCCCCAACTCCGCCAGTTGGCCGGGGTCCACCGGACTGGGGCTCTCGTCCATCGGGGAGAGGCCGTTGGCTGTTTTCGGAAAGGCGATGACCTCCCTGATCGAGTCCTCGCCGGCCATGATCATCACGAGGCGGTCCAACCCGGGGGCGATTCCGCCGTGCGGGGGCGGTCCATACTTGAACGCCTCCAGGAGAAATCCGAAGCGTCGCTGCGCCTCCTCCTCGTCGAATCCCACGATGCGGAAGATGCGGCTCTGCAGTGCCGGGTCGTGGATACGAATGCTTCCCGAGGCAAGCTCATAGCCGTTGCACACCAGATCGTAGAGATCGCCCTTCACGGCGCCGGGATCCTGCTCCATCGTCTCCAGGTACTGCTCCTGGGGCATCGTAAACATGTGGTGCGCCGCGGCCCATCGACCCGCATCTTCGTCATACTCGAACAGGGGGAAATCCACGATCCATGCAAACCGGAACGTGCCGGGCTCCGCCAGCTGCAGATCCTTGCCCAGGCGACTGCGCACGGCGCCCAGCGCGGTGGTGGCTACCCGCCAGCCATCGGCTACGAAGAGTAGCAGGTCGCCTTCACCGGCTCCAAGGGCAGTGGCGATCTCCCCGGCGCGGGGCGCGAAGAACTTGCCGATGCCCCCATCCAGGGTGAGGGCGCGTCCGCCGCCCTGGGCAGGCGCACCGGATTCTGCGGTATCGGCGCCGTCTGGCGGTACCGCTCCGGCCCCCGCCGCGCGCACCTTGGTCCACGCCAGGCCCTTGGCCCCGTAAGTCTTTGCCACATCTTCGAGCTCGGTGATCTGCTTGCGGCTGTACTCTGCTTTTCCCGGGACGACCAGAACTTTGACGCTGCCGCCTGCGGCGAGGGCGTTCTCGAACACGCCGAATCCGCTGCCCTCGACAAAGGGTGCAAAGTCCTGCAGCTCCAGGTCATAGCGCAGGTCCGGCTTGTCCGTACCGAAGCGGTTCATCGCCTCGTCATAGGGGAGGCGCTCAAATGTAACCGGGAGGTCGATATCCAGAGCGCGCTTGAAGACGTTTCCCATCATGCCTTCCACCACGGCGAAGACGTCATCCTTGGAGACAAAGCTCATCTCCATGTCGATCTGGGTGTGCTCCAGTTGCCGGTCGCCGCGGGCGTCTTCATCACGAAAGCAGTGGGCGAGCTGAAAATAGCGGTCAAAACCGCTGACCATGAGGAGTTGCTTGTAGAGTTGCGGACTCTGCGGCATCGCGTAGAAGGAGCCGGGATGGAGCCTTGAGGGTACCAGAAAGTCCCGGGCGCCCTCGGGGGTGCTCTTAATCATCGTTGGCGTTTCCACCTCGACGAAGTTCTCGCCGGTGAGAAACTCCCGCACCGCCTGCATCACCTCGCTGCGAAGGCGGATCTTGCGCTGCATGGAGTGGGTGCGGAGATCCAGATAGCGGTATTTGAAGCGCAGGTCGTCACGGGCGTCGGAACGCTCGTCGATCATGAACGGCAACGGCTCACAGGTGGAAAGGATCTCGATCTTGGTGGCCGCCAGTTCGATTTCACCGGTGGCCATATCGCTGTTGACCATCGCCTGTGGGCGTCGGCGCACAACGCCTTCCACCGCCAGGCAGTACTCCATGTGCAGTTTTCCGGCGATCGCTTGTAATTCCTCAGAGGCGTCCTGATCGACAACGATTTGCGTAATTCCGGCGTGGTCGCGGAGATTAAAAAACGACACGCCGCCATGATCGCGGGTGCGGTGAACCCATCCGTTGAGGGTGACGGTACGGCCGTCGTCGGCGGCGCGGAGGGCGCCACAGGTGTGGGTGCGCTTCATCTGTTCCATGAACGCGACTGTACTACGCCGGGGCCCGCCGTTTCCACCGGCCCGGGAGCAGCCGGCCCGCCGAGCACGCCGCCGGGGAGCGCTATCGCCGGGGGTAATCCTGCCCTTCACGTTGCAGGATCGCCGCCGCACCCCAGGGGCCGTCGTGAGTGAGGGTAAGATCCATCTCTTCTTGAAGCGTATTGCCAAAAAACCGGGGTGGTCCCAGCCTGCCGGTAGAGAGGAGCCGGCGCGCGATCTGTACCGGAGATGCCCCCGAGGATTCTCCACCGATACGCGCGTACAACTGGAGTGCGATCCGTCGTACCGCCTCCGAGGCGGTGCCGGTGGGAA
>CAYQRW010000377.1:0-2785 GCA_964419735.1 uncultured Spirochaeta sp. | reverse complement strand
CATCCCACCAGCGCCCGGGAGGAGAGCATCTCGCCCAGGATCAACCACCCTCCGAGCGCGGCAAAGGTACCTTCTAAGCTGAGGATAATAGCGGCGTGGCTCGGCGCGGCCTTCCGTTGCGCGATAACCTGCAACGTATACGCGATCGAAATCGACCCCAGCCCACCGTAGATAATCGCCGTTGAGGCTCCGCGAAACGCCTCGATCGAAACTGGCTCAACGCTCAGACCAATCGCTAAGCTGGCGGCGCCCACTACTACGTACTGAGCCAGCGACAACCATAACGCCGAGTTCCGGCGAGACATATAGTCGATCAACTGCACGTGAAGCGCAAAGAAGAACGCACTACCCATGACAAACAGATCGCCGGGATTGATCGCCAGACCCTGCCGCACGCTGAGCAGGTACAGCCCACCCACCGCCAGACCCACTGCCAGCCACCGCTCAGGCCCTACCCGTTGCCGTCTCCCCAGGCCAATTAGCGGCACCAGTACCACGTACAGTCCCGTGATGAATCCGGCGTTACCGGCGCTGGTATAGACCAGGCCGACCTGCTGCAGACTGGCGGCGGCGAACAGCGCCAGCCCCGCCAGGACGGCACTCCGCGATAGCCCGCCCCAGCGCGCGCGCGGCATGGGAGAGCGCCACAGAGCGAGCGGAATCAATACCCCGGCCCCCAGGAGAAATCGGACACCGTTATAGGTGAACGGACCGATGTGCTCCATGCCCACCCGTTGCGCCACGAAGGCAAGCCCCCAAATGAGGGCGGTGATCATGAGCAGGGTATCGTTGAGAACGGACTCGGACTTCACGGCGTTCAGATAGACTGTTTCTTGAGCTCCCGGGCGCGCTCAATCTTCTGCATTTTTCGATAGTACTTCGCCTGCTTCTCGATTTCCATCTTGTCGGTGATATGGATCTTATTATCCAGCGCCTTGATTCGGGAATTCTTCAGCAGTTCCCGCAGGGCCTGTTTGCCCTCACTCATGGGCATGCCCACCATATTAATCAGTTCCTTGGTGCCGAAATCGAAGGTGTACGCCTCGCCGGACCGAATGGGAATCCGGTGGCGCTCCAGCTGAATGAGCAGGGCATCATAGAGGCGGCCCACCGTATCGGTGAGGAGGGTATTCGCCAGCTGCTTGTAAATGAACCAGATCCGTTCCGCCAAGAGCTGTGTGAGGCGCGTAATGATCTGGGGCTGGCTCTTCACCATGCGGGCAAAATTCTCCTTGTTCACCGCAAGCAGTTGCGTATCCTCATAGGCGATCGCCGACGCGGAGCGAGGTTTGTCCTCGATCAGTGACATCTCACCGAAGATATCTCCCGCTTTGAGGACCGCTAGAAGCACCTCGGTGTCGTTCACGATCTTGGTGATCTTCACCGATCCCTTCTGGATAATATACAGCTCTTTTCCGGGCATGACCTCGGAGAAGATCATCGTATTCTTAGGGTACTGCCGAGTGAATTCAGTCTCGCTGCCGTCGAGGTATACCGCCTTGGAATAGGGACGGATCTTCTCCAGCCGTTCCCGCGCCTTCTCGATGTTGGGACCTTGCGGGCAGTGGCGGAGGTACTGGTGATAGGCGTAGTGCGCCTGATTGTACTGACTTTGCTTGGCGTAAAACTCCGCCACATAGAAGAGGTGTTCAATATCCGGTTCTTGACTCTGCTTCAACGTGAGCCGGGCCAGGGCCTCATCCAAGTAGCGCATGCGTCGCGAAAACCCATGGATGATTTTCATTGCCACCGGGGTGTTGTTGACGATCAGATCACCGAAGTTATCCTTGTGCACGGAAATGAGACTACAGTCGGTGAGCGCTTGGGCGGTCTCTATGTGACTGTGACCGGACATCGTGGAGACAACCCCGAAAAAATCACCGGGAGCGAGGATATTGCCGCCCTCTTCCTGCACCACCTCTACTTCTTTACTGATCTGAACCTTGCCGCTGCGGAGGATGTAGAAGTGGTCGGCATTCTGCTTCCCCTCGACAATAATGTAGGCGCCTTTTGTGAAATTGACGATTGTCAGGTGAAGCGCAGTCGACATCTCAAGTCTTTCCTATCGGATTCAGTATAGGTACGGCTCCGGGGGTTGTCAATTTGCGGCAACCAAAGGAAACCCGTTACAGAACTCTGCGACCCGGGTACCGACCCGCTCAATGACGGCCTCGTCGCCCTTCCCGTGCAGTACTTCCAGAATAGCCTCCGCCACGGTAGCCATATCCTCTTCCTTCATGCCGCGCGTTGTCAACGCCGGAGTTCCAAGTCTAATGCCGGATGTCACCAAAGGACTCCGTGTGTCGAAGGGAATTCCGTTCTTATTACAGGTGATGTTGGCGCGATCAAGCATCTTCTCCGCATCCTTACCGGAAATCCCCAAGGAGGAAAGATCTACCAGCATCAGATGGTTGTCGGTACCACCTGAGACGAGCCGCAAACCGCCGTCGGTGAGATGCTGCGCCAGCGCCTGCGCGTTGGCAACGATCTGTTTCTGATAGGCACCAAAGGCGGGCTGCAAAGCCTGATGAAACGCCACCGCTTTGGCGGCAATGATGTGCATTAACGGTCCGCCTTGAATCCCCGGCATAACCGCGGAATCGAGCAACTCCGACCACTTCTTTACCCGGCCCGACTTCGCCGCGGTCGCCCCGATCGTATTTTCCGCGTCTTTCCCGATCAGAATCAGACCACCCCGAGGACCGCGGAGAGTCTTGTGGGTCGTGGTGGTGGTGAAATGGGCGTAGGGGACGGGAGAGGGATGCTCTCCCGTGGCCACCAGCCC
>CAYQRW010000376.1:0-2824 GCA_964419735.1 uncultured Spirochaeta sp. | reverse complement strand
ACGACCGCTCCATCGCCACCCGCTCCTGGGAGCATTCCCAGATCGCGGAGTTCCTCCAGCAGATCCAGGAGTACACCGGGGTCCTCGTGGCCTGCACCAACCGCGTGGATGCGGTGGACCCCGCCCTACGCCGACGGTTTCACAAGCACGTCACCTTTGGCCCGATCAACGCCGATGTGCTGCGGCCCGCGTTAGCTCACATCTTTCCGGAAGTTGAGTTTGCCTCCGCAGAGATTGCCGCCCTCCAGGACGGACCCCGGTTGATGATGAGTGACCTGGCCACCGCCGCGGAGATGATGGAGATCGAGGAGCTTGGGGAGCCGGAAGCTGCGAGCGATGCCGACAGCCCTAACGGTACCGGCAACTCTGGAATGGCCGGGCCGCAGCGCGGTCAACAGATTGTGGAGGAGATTCTCGCCAACGCCCGCAGCCGGGACCGAACGCGGGATATCGGGTTTTGAGGTCTATCACGACCGACCGTGGTAGCATCAAGCAAGACGGAGACAAGGGCACTCATGGTGTTCCCAGATAGACAAACAAACGCGTCCTATTCCGGTCGCTAGTTGACCCGAATATACCATCTAATCGGGTCAGGGCCACTGCCCGCTATGTCCGGGCCGAGATCAGCGGCGCCACGTTACTGCCAGAGGAGCTGAAGTCCGTGGGGAACGAACTTTTCGAACTCCGCGTCCCGGCTGACCATGGTGAGGTTTCTCCGAATCGCCTGCCAGATGAGCATTCTGTCAAACGGATCGAAATGGGTGTCTTCGCCGAGCGTTTCGTAGGTGACAGCCTCCTCGGGTGAAAGACTGATCAATTGAAAGCCCGTCTCTTCTGCGACCCCAATCAGGTCACCAACCTTCAATCCACCAAGGTCAAGCTTCTTTATTCTTGTCTTAATCGAAATCTCCCACAGATTAACCGCGCTGACAAATACTTTGTTCGCAGGGTTTCGCAATTCCTGCCTCGTTTGCTCCGGAATCAACGTCGACTGCGCCATGGACCAGATGAATGTGTGGGTGTCGAGCAGATATTTCATCTCAAATCAGCGAACTCTTCTTCAGTGATTTTGAAATCGTCCGCAAAAGTAATCGTCACCTTTCCGTCAAGAACACCGAGTGTCCGTTCCGTCTTCTCTTCGGGAGCGACGTAGGGAACAATCATGGCGATCGGCTCCTTCTTCCTGCCATACAAGATGCCGAACGTTTCCCCGTGCTTCACCTGCTCCAGGACCTCAGAGAATTGCGCCTTTATCTCGCCAACGGCCATCGTTTTCATTCGTAAAACGTAATTCCATCGAGCTAACTTGTCAACTTGTCAAGCAACTCCAACGACTAATTGGAGATCGTGATCGAGCCTGAACTGGTAAGACGCACCCCTTCCGTAGAAATTTGACAGAACGCTGATGGTATTTGACACTATTGCCATGAGTTACCGTGGCGCACCGATCAGGTACGACCCACACCGCCCCGGCTACCACTACAGCAACATGTCCTGGCAACTTCCGGGTATCGACCTCACCGAGGGTGATCTCATGGGCACGTCTGATCACGGATGCTTTCAACGTTATCCCTGACGCCCCATTCCAGGACGCCATCGACGATCCGGGGAAGCAGCGCGTCGCAGCGCTGTGAGGTAGATCGTCGGCCTGCGTCGCGGCCTGCGGGTGGCAACGAGCGGTCACTTCTCACCGTACCAATCTACGATCCGTAGTCCGGATATGCGACTGAATTCAGTCACGTTATGGGTCACCAGTACTCCGTCATGCGCGAGGACGGTGCCGGCAATCAGCACGTCGATGGAACCGATTGGTGTTCCCTTCTGCTCCAGCTCCACCCGGATACGCGCCCCCTCGGACGCGCACGACCGGTCAAACGACAACACCCGGGCGGCATCAAGGAGCGCGCCCAACTGCCGCGTCCGTTTCTCCGGTTGCGTAGACTTCCGGATTCCGGTTTCAAGCTCGTATACAACTACCGACGGTACGGCCACCTGCACGGGCGGCGTGTCAAGCAGCGTTGCAGCCACGGAACCCTGCCCCTTGAAGAAGTACACTAGGGTATTGGTATCAAGGACGTAGATCACAAGGATTCTCGCCGAATATCGTTACCCGAAGAATTACGCAACGTCTCCGCGTCCGGCGCGTCGGGCCAAGATCCGGCAGCTTCACTGACTTCGGCAGGCCACTCGGTCCGGGTGTACCGCTCGATCAGAGCCGCCACCCAGCGGCTCACCGGCATCCCCGCATCCTGTGCTGCTTTGCGGAGTCGCTGTTCGTGCGAGTCTTCAAGGTAGATCGTTACCTGTCCCACAATCTCCTCCGGAAAATTATATGTCCACTTATATAATACCACCATGATTGCCGCGTGGCATCATCTGATCGGTAGGGTTTTCGACGACTTTGTGATCGGAGAACTGCCGAAGGCATCTGCAAATCGGGGCAGCGCCCCCCGAGACGTCTGAACAGGAAACCCTTCTCAAAAAGTCACTCGCCTGATGATTGGTACCACTTCATATCGATCGCTAGGCGTTGTGGCACCTGGGGGAATTGAACCCCCGTTGCCGGGGTGAAAACTCGTCCGAAAATTGACCAGCTCGGATCCGGTCGTCGGTGTGAGTTCGACCCTGCTGCCCCCCAACGATCCGGTCTGGCCCGGTTTCATGGCCGAGGAGCGAGCACCGCGAGCGGCCAGGCCCATTGGGGCGCGAGAACGACCATGCAGAACGGAGTTCAATATAAGTTGTTTTAGAAAAAAGACACAAAAAAACCGTCCGGCCCATGGACCAGACGGGGAAAGCATCTCCTGGGGGAATTGAACCCCCG
>CAYQRW010000375.1:0-2825 GCA_964419735.1 uncultured Spirochaeta sp. | reverse complement strand
TGCTCATGAGCCTGCGCAGCATCGCCTCCAACAAGATCCGCTCCCTCCTCACCGCTCTAGGAGTAATGATTGGCGTTGCAGCGGTGATCACGCTGGTGGCCCTGGGCAACGGGGCGCAAGCATCGGTGGAACGGAGCCTAGAATCGCTGGGGTCCAATCTGCTCCTCGTCTATTCCGGCGAACCGCGCGGCGGGAGCCTGGTGCGCCGCAACACCACCAATATCCGCCCCACCCTCACCGAGGAAGATCTGGAGATAATCAGATCCTTTGGAGATGATCTGGTCTCCCTGGCGACGCCTGAGTCCACCGCCACGGTGCAACTGAAATTCGGAAACACCAACACCTCCGCCACCGCCGTGGGTACCGGCGTGGAATACCCCGAAATTCGCAACGTCAATCCGATTCACGGCGCGTTTTTTACCCCCCGGGACGCCGAAACCCGCGCGACGAACGTGGTGATCGGCATCCAGATCTACCGCGACCTGTTTCCTGAGGGCACCGACCCGGTAGGAGAACGAATCCGCATCGACGGTATCAACCACCGGGTGGTGGGCGTGATGGAAGAGAAAGGTGACACCACCACCGACAGCTCGGTGTTCGTGCCGATTTCCACCTTCCAACGCTATATCTCCGGCGAGCGAAACTACGCGGTAATAAACGTGCAGGCGGCCTCATCGGAGACGATGCGTGAGGTACAGACCGCGATCGAGAACGCCCTCCTCCGCAGCCACCGGCTGCCTTCCATGGAGGTGGCGGACTTCTACGTGGCCAATCAGCTGGACCTGCTCAGTACCGTGCAGGGCGTGACCGAGACGTTCACCCTCCTCCTGGCGGGGATCGCCGGCATCAGTCTCGTGGTAGGAGGTATCGGAATCATGAACATCATGCTGGTCTCCGTCACCGAGCGCACCCGCGAGATCGGCATCCGAATGGCCCTAGGCGCGACCGGACGAGACATCATGAGCCAGTTTATCACCGAAGCGGTAATCATCTCCCTCATGGGAGGGGTAATCGGAATCATGATCGGCATCGGCGCCGCCTGGGGCGCGGAACACCTGGCGGGAATGGCCGCCGAGATCTCGGTGGGCTCCGTGGCACTGGCGTTCGGCTTCGCCTTCATCATCGGCCTGTTTTTTGGCGGATACCCGGCATACCGCGCATCGCGACTCGACCCCATCGAGGCGCTGCGATATGAATAAATCACCCAGAGGAGACAAGACTATGAATCACACGAACATGTACGCCACGGCCCACACGCGCGGCCGGTCACGAGTAACGGCCGTCCTGGCAGCGGCGTTTTTCGTCATCGCCGCAGGCCCAGTCGCGGCGCAAACCACCACCGACCTGCAAGCTGAGATGCAAGAAGCCCGCGAGGAGACACTCGTCGTCTACGATCTGGGCCGCTTCTTCGG
Source organism: uncultured Spirochaeta sp. (assembly GCA_964419735.1). Lineage (GTDB taxonomy): Bacteria > Spirochaetota > Spirochaetia > DSM-27196 > Alkalispirochaetaceae > Alkalispirochaeta. Next base: position 1,413 of record CAYQRW010000375.1, on the reverse strand, counting down.
CTACGTCGAAAACATGATCGCCGAGGACGCATCACTGGCACTCACCGCCGATCAGGCGGCGGAGTTTCTGAAAATCATGACCGAGATCCATGAGACCCAACGGATCGAACCCGAGTGGGCGGAGGAACGCCTGACACATCTCGAACTCGACGTCCTGTCCCCGGCGCAACTCATGGAAGTCGACCGCCGCGCGATCGAATGGCAGAGCACCCGCGAGACCACCAGCGAGCCCGGCAGCGGCGTGGGAAGCGGCGGCGGCACCGGCTCCGGCCCCTTGAGCACATACGTCTCCGGCGGTGCCTTCAACCCCCTCTTGGACGAGACCAAGTCGATCGGGGAAGGATTTGCCGCGCTGTTTGAGCGGGTGCGGTAAGCGACTGGGATAAATGGCAGCGGTCGCACGCACAATCTGCACAAACTGTCGGGCAGCTGGAACGCCGAGGAAGTCCGAAAATTGGAGTAAACCCATGCAGCTAATTCCCGATTAGATTCGGAGTTCTGAAGATAAGGACCGTGTACCCTATCTCATGGAAAACGCCGATGAGCTCACCGATTTCCAAGTAGCAGCCGCTCTCTGTGCGGATGCGGCCGTTCTTACCCACGACAGCCATTTCAAGCAATTTCCCGGGCTACTCGCGATCGGGGGTTAGCCACGCCTCAGAGCGCTGCTTCTGGACGCAACTGGCAGGGGCTTAGCTGAAGGACGATGGAACGGAGAAAGCTGACAGTAATCGGTGTCTGCGGCACTGGTGAGATCTCCATCAAACTGCCTAACGATGAATCGAAAATCGACATCCTCAGAGATCAACGACCGGGTCCAAAAAGGCACGGTGTACTTGACCGTGGTCAAGTACACCGCAGCGTACCTTCCGCATACTCATAACAACTTCGGCGGTGCCTCGCGAGATACCGTCGAAATCATCACGACAACACGCCTATCAGGAGGCACAGTATGAGTATGTTCTGTTTTCAGTGTCAGGAAGCCGCCGCCAATGTCGGCTGCACGGTGCGCGGAGTCTGCGGCAAGCCGGAATCCACCGCGAATCTGCAAGATGTGCTGGTATATTCCGCCCGCGGTCTCGGACTCGCGCTGGATATGCTGCACCGCGCCGTGGAACAGGAGTCCGATGGGAGCGGCGATTCCGACGGTCTCTACGGCGGAGTCAGTCTGGAGGAGATCACCAATGAAAGTGGACGCACCTTCTTTCGCGCGCTGTTTGCCACGGTAACCAACGCGAACTTCGACGACACCCGCATCTCCCAGCTGATCGGAGAGGTGCTGCGTCAGAAGGATGCGGTGGTTCGCCAGCTGCAGGCGGTCTGCAAACAGGACCACGAGCTGCCCCGGCCGATGACCTGGCACGCGGATGAGAACGATCTTGCTGCGCTGTATGCGATGATCCCGGAAGCCTC
>CAYQRW010000374.1:0-2837 GCA_964419735.1 uncultured Spirochaeta sp. | reverse complement strand
CGAGGTACACCACACTCCGCAGCAGCGGTCGAAGAACCCGCGTGCGAATCGCATCGACGATCATCAGAAGCGCCACAACTACGGCGCCCAGCGTCACCGCTCCGGAGAGCCCCTGCAGGACTCGGAGTATCTGGAGCTGCGTCGTGTCAGCAAAATTTTGATAGTTTCCGGCGATGAACATCAGACCCAGGAGCAACGTCACACCAAACACCAGGATTACCGTGCGCTCCATGAGTTGGGTGGTTTGTCTGATAATGCTTCCTTGATCTTGCATAGGACCTTTCGTACTATGCGAGTATACATGTTGACTCCGGTACTCAGACAACAGATGAACCGAGAAATCCGGCAAAAATTGAGGCCCATGGCACCGATCCCCACCGATACACCGCCGGAACTCAGCCAAATGGGGGACATTCGCTGCGTTGCCTTTGATGTCTATGGGACGCTCCTGGTTTCAGCCGCCGGCGAAATCGGTACTGCCCAGGAGGCATCCGCCGGGGTGGGACCCTTTGCGGAAGTTGCGCATCTCTTGGGGCTCCCCCGTACCCTCGAGGGCACCGTGGCGGAGACCTATTATCGGATCATCGCCGAGTATCACGATCAGGCCCGCCGCCACGGCTCGCATCACCCGGAGGTGGATATTCGCGAGATCTGGCGCGACGTACTGGCCACCGTGAAGCCCCATACCCCTCCCCAACCGGAATGGGTCGCCCTGAGCTACGAGCTGGCCGCCAATCCCGTCTGGCCGATGCCGGGAGCGCAACGACTGCTCCGAGACCTGGTGGCCCACGGCATTCGCGTGGCGCTGGTCTCCAATGCACAGTTCTATACCCCAATTATTCTGGAGGAGCTCTTTGGGACGTCCCTAAAGGAAATGCGGCTGCACCCCTGTGTATGGTCCTATGAGATCGGTGAGGCCAAGCCCGCTGCGCTGCCGTTCCACCATTTGATCACTACCTTGCGCGCAGAGGGAATCGAGCCCGGGGAGACGCTTTACGTCGGCAATGATATGCTGAATGATATTGTGACTGCCCAGGACCAGGGACTCCGCGCGATACTGTTTGCTGGAGACTCCCGGTCCCTCCGGCGCCGCGGTGATATGGATACGATCCGCAACCGTACTCCAGATGCGGTGATTACTGCGTTTGACCAACTGCCGGCGGTCATCGGCATCGACAAGCAATGAAAGGAAGGACGACGTGAAAAAGGCGATTGTCATACTGCTCCTCTTGATCATCCTCGCGGGAACTGGGTTCGGCTTTGGGTACGTTCCGCTCCGTCTGGAGGCGGGCTCCCGGGCGGTGATGTTTACCAAGACCTCCGGGTGGCACGCGCAGCCGTACCGGCCAGGCGAGTTTGCCTGGGCCTGGGAGCTGCTGATTCCTACCAACGCTACTCTCTACGTCTTTCCCGACGAGTCGCGGCAGGTCCGGGTGGAGAGCAGTTCACTCCTGCCCTCCGCGGATCTCTATTCCCGTTTTCTCGAAGGGGAGCCATCCTTGGAAGATCGTATCGATCTGCAGGTTTCCTACCGCGTTTCCGCCGAGGGTCTCGCTGAACTCGCTCCGGCGGGACTCAGACCAGAGGGACTGGAAGATTGGTACTCCGACACCGACGACCAGCTTGAAGGTCTGGCCCTGCGGATTATTGCCCGGGTGATTGAGAACTTCGCGGAGTCCTCCGGCTCCTTAAATCCTGCCGACGTAGCCGATGAGATCACCGAAGAGGTAGCGGACCGTCGCCCGGAAATCGAGCTGCTCTCCGTGGTGGTCAACGAACTCTCGCTGTCGGATATCGAGCTCTACCGTGAGGGGCGGGATACCTATATGGTCGTTCAGGAAGCTCGCCGGGAGGCGCTGGTTGCAGCTGCTCAGGACCTCGCGCAGTCGCAGGCAACCAGCGACCAGCGCATCGGTAATCTCGAGCGATACGGGCAGCTCCTTAGCGACTATCCGGTACTGCTGGACTACCTTGAAATTGCCGCCCAGAACGATTCCGATCCACTGGATCTCACCGACCTTCAAGAGGTGGCGCAGTAGTCCATCCCCCCGGCCGAGGCGCTACGTTTCGTGATCGATTCTGATCATCTGATTGAGAATCTTGTTCGTGTTTTCCAGGAGGCGCAGGCCGCCGTTCAACCGGGTGTCGAAGGGCCGGTCATCCGCCAGCGTACTCTCAAACGTCTGGTATCGCTCATTGAGCTGCTGGTGAGAGCTTTTCTTGATCAGCTGGAACGTCTGCTGCACGGCGGTAACCTGATCCTGAAACTTCTCGATAATCACCGTGGCATCCCGTTCTTTCTGGTTTACCAGCGCCTTAAACGCCGAGAGCTGCGCGGAATCACGATCGGTACTGCTGTATCGAAACCGATAGAACGTCTTCCCGTCATCGGCATCCGGTGAAAACGACAGATCGAAGTTTCGCAGCCGCTCCGCCACATCATCGAAACCGGCGATATTCAGCGTCAGGTCTACCCCGGACTGGCGCCCCCGCACCGGCATCAGTTTCCCGATGATCCTAAGGAACTCCAAAAATCCCGCCCGATACACCGACTGGATGAAGGTGTGAATCACCTGCAAAGACCGGTACACCAACAACTGTCCCACTCCGGCGCGTTTAATCGCGGATTGGATCTCCGGGTGGAAGTACTCGAACTGGTGGAGTCCCTGCGGAAACGTCTCCTGAATCAGTTGTCCGAGTACACCCATCCGCAGGTCGTGAAACCGGCGATCCAGCTCTTGAAGCACCTCAATTTTCAGGTTTGAGTAGTAGAAATCACGGAGTTTTAGTTTGGGCACGTACGCAAGAAACCGGTAGTACGGGTCGTCCCGAAAGAA
>CAYQRW010000373.1:0-2847 GCA_964419735.1 uncultured Spirochaeta sp. | reverse complement strand
CGGCGAGGAGCCGTAGTAACGGTAAGCCCCTCGATCGCTGCCCTATCGCCGCCCTACCAGTAGAGCAGGTTGCCGCCGTAGGTCAGGCCGCTTCCAAAACCCACCGTCGCCAGCAGATTTCCGCGGGTCAGTCGGCCCGCCTCGTACATCTCATTCAGGGCGATCGGAATCGAGGCGGCGGAGGTGTTGGCGTACTCCGCGATGTTCACGTAGAACCGTTCCCGGTCCCAGCGGGCCCGTTTGGCGGCGGCGTTGATGATCCGCTCGTTCGCCTGGTGGGGCACTACCCAGTCTACCGCGTCGAACTCCATGAAGTTTCGCGAGAGCAGATCCTTGATCGTGTCCACCACCGTGGATACCGCGAAGTTATACACCGCTCGCCCGTCCATCTTGAGCTTGAGGTCCGCCTCAGGGGTGGTTTGCGGGTCGTAGGCGTTGCGCGTACCGCCGTGGGAGCGATAAAGCGCCTCCGCCCCGGAGCCGCGAGATCCCAGCACCGCCGGAAGTATGCGGGAGACCTCATCGTCTTCGGCAGGCTGTACTACCACCGCTCCCGCCCCGTCTCCAAAGAGCACGCAGGTGCGACGATCTTCCCAGTTGATGATTTTGCTGTAGACCTCGGTGCCCACCAGGAGCACGTTCCGGGCGGCGCCGGCAACGATAAAGGTTCGGGCGGTTTCCAAGCCATAGATAAACCCGGTGCAGGCGGCCATCACGTCCATGGCGCCGGCGGAGGGAATACCGAGCTTATCCTGTACGACGCAGGCGGTGGAGGGAAGCCCTACGTAGTCCGGGGTGCTCGTGGCAACCAGCACGAGGTCGATCTCCTCGGGAGCAACGCCGGCGCGCTCCATCGCCTCTCGTGCCGCGGGAACCGCCAGATCGCTGGCCGCTTCGTCCTCCGCCGCCAGATGGCGATAGTGAATTCCCGTGTGGGAGTAGATCCATTCATCGGAGGTGTCTACGATCTTGGCAAGTTCGTTGTTGTGCATGCGGCGTACGGGTACATATGACCCGACTGAAGCGATTTTTGCGTTCACCCGTGGTTTCCTTTGCCTGTGAAGGTATCAAATCCCTGTCCTGGAGCCAACAGCCTCCGCGTATTGTCGGTCGGCAACCGACAGCTTGAAGCGGTTCATCGCCATGTGGTACCGTACCACGTATGAAAATCGCGTTTCTCTACCCCGGTCAAGGCGCCCAATTCCCCGGCATGGCTAAAGATTTGTATGAGCACAGTCCCGCCGTGCGGGAGCTCTTTGGCGCCGCCTCGGAGGCGGCGGGCAAGGATATGGCGGAGTTAATCTTTCACGGTTCTGAGGATGATCTCAAACAGACCGACAATACGCAGATCGCCATTACCGTCGCCAACCTTGCCGCCCGCGAGGTGCTGCGAGAGTTTGGGGTTACCAGTGACCTCTCGGCCGGATTCAGTCTCGGTGAGTATGCATCACTCGTGGATGCGGGGGTCCTGCAGAGCGCCGATGCGCTGCAGCTGGTGCTTCATCGCGGTCGAATTATGGAATCGGTAAGTCGCCGATGGGACGAGGATGAGGAGCGCGCCGGTATGGCTGCGGCCATGGGATTGGACTTGCCCGAGATCGAAAGTATCCTACATCGCGTCGGTATCGATCACGCGTACCCCTCCCTCTACAACAGTCCCTCCCAGACGGTGATCGGAGGGACGCCCCACGGACTCAGGTCCGCCGCCGACGCCTTGAAGGAGGGTGGCGTCCGCCGCATGCGGCGGCTGCAGGTGTCTGGACCGTTTCATACTCCCCTGATGGAAGCCGCCCGGGAGCAGTTTTCCGAGCATGTCCGGGACGTCACCTTTGCCCACCCCACCCATCCGGTGTACTCCAACGTTACCGGAGCGGAAATCTCAGATGGAGAGGACGCGCGCGTCCTGTGCCTTGATCAGCTGGTGCACACCGTGCGATGGACCACTGAAGAACGGACCCTCCTGGCGGATGGTGCCGAGCTGCTGCTGGAGGTAGGGCCCGGCTCCGTGCTGCAGGGACTGTGGAGTGCGGTGGGCAAGACGGACGATAAGTGGCCGGTGGATCGCGTCCGTGCCGCCGGTACGCTCGAGGAGATCGAGGCCCTGGCGAAGGAGATACAGTAATGCTTGTGGATGGAAAGATTGCGCTCGTCACCGGAGGATCCCGGGGTATTGGGCGCCAGATTGTAGAGACGTTTCTGCAGAATGGGGCGGTAGTTCACAGTTTTTCCCGGAGCGCCGGGGATGATATCTCCCGCCTACAGCAGAGCTACGGCAGTGATCACCTCGTTCACCACGCCGTGGATGTGGGAGATGAGCAGGCGGTGTCGGCGGCGGTGAAGTCCGTGTACGAGCACTCCGGCCGGGTAGACGTACTCGTAAATAACGCCGGCATCACCCGGGACGGGCTCATCATGCGCATGTCCTCGGAGGACTGGCGCACAGTAATGGACGTGAACCTGGCCAGCGCCTTCTATACCAGCAAGGCGGTGACGCGCTCCATGATCAAGCAGCGCAGTGGGGCGATCATTAACATCACCTCCGTGGTGGGGCTGATTGGTAACGCCGGTCAGGCCAACTACTCCGCCAGTAAGGCGGGGCTGGTGGGATTGACCAAGAGTATGGCCCGGGAGGTTGCCGGCCGCAACGTGCGGGTCAACGCGATCGCCCCGGGGTTTATCGAAACCGAAATGACCGATCGTCTCAACGAAGAGCAGCGGGAAGCGTTGCAAAGTCAGATCCCCATGGGCCGAATTGGATCCGCTGAGGAAATCGCCAAGGTCTGTGTTTTTCTTGCCTCCGACATGGCGTCGTACATCACCGGTGAGGTGATTACCGTCGGCGGTGGA
>CAYQRW010000372.1:0-2851 GCA_964419735.1 uncultured Spirochaeta sp. | reverse complement strand
CCGGATTTCCCAGGGTAGTGGCCGGGAGCGCATCCTGTCCCAGGTGGCGCTCCACAAAACTGCGCACGCCGGCGGTCTCCACATCGAAGTCCACGCGCAGCTGTTCCGCCGCGGAAAAGTCGCTGCTGTCACGGTATCCCATGCGCCGCGCCAGGTGGGCCGCCTCGGAGCTGTCAAAGGGCGGCAAATAGAGGTCTTGGGCATTTCCCCGCAGCATGCGTAGCCCGTTGATCAGGTTCCGCAGAAACCGATAGGCGCGGATCATCGCCTCCGCTTCGGTGTCATCGATCGCTCCCGTTTCCGACAACGCCCGGAGGCTGGCGTGGATACCGGGATTGCGCAGGGCCGGCTCGTGACGCCCCTCTTCTACCTGTAGCAGCTGCACATTGTACTCCAGGTCTACCAGTGCTCCCGGACTGAACTTGGCGTTTACCGCGCCGCCGCCGGCTTTCTGCTCGGCCTGCCGTTCTCGCAGTGACCGAATTTCCGCCACCTGGATGCTGTCACTCTCGTACACCAGTTGGTCGCGGATCGCAGTGATGCGCCGGCCGAGCTCCTGGTTCCCGGCAACGTGGCGCAACCGAATCAACGCCAGTCGTTCGGCACTATGCGCCTTGCCGGTGGGACCGAAATATTCGATGAAGCTTTCGATGTGTACCGCCCGTGGACCGTCCTGGCCGTACGGTCTCAGGCGCAGATCAACTTCGAAAATCGCCTCCCGGCGAGATTGGATCGCATCCGTGGCGCGGCGTACGAGGCGTTCAAAGAACTCCCGATTGCTCATCGCCTTACGCCGATCAGAGCCGGTAGTCTCTCCGTGGTCGCTGTAAATCACCATGAGCTCGATATCCGAGGCGTATCCCAGGGCACTCCCGCCCATTTTCCCCAGGCCAAAGACCGCGTAGTCCGCAGGGAGTCCAGCGGCGCTCTGGGGCGTACCGTACTCCTCGACGATATCCTCCCAGGCCAGGTGAAAGGCGCGGTCCACCACCACCTCCGCGAGACGGGTAAGGCGGTGGCTGAGAAAGAAAAAGTCAGTATCCCGCTGCAGGATGTGGTCGGCATCGATCAGGTACGACTCATGGTCTTTGAACCGGTTGAGAATCGCCGTCCGCTCCTCCCAGCTGTCCGCCTGGGCGAGCTCGGTGTCCAGTCGCCGCCCCAGCTCGTCGCTGGGGGTGCTCAGGGGTGCCCGGTTGTGGCGCTCACCCAGAAGGGGCAGGAGGTTCTCATACTGGAGGCGAATAAAGTCCTCCCACAGGAAGTCACTGGCTCCCAGCAGACGAGCCAGCTCCCGTTGCGCGTTGGGGTCGGCCAAGAGTGTTCGCAGCTGTTCGCCGCTTCCTTCCAGGGCGATCCGCCGTACCAGTTCCTCGAATCGGGTGAAGGCCCCCAGCGGGTCAGCCGCCTGGTCCAGGGCGTGAGAGAATTGCTTGGTCACCAAGATCGACAGCCGCAGGCGCTCGATATCGGCCTGGCGGGTTATCGCTCCCCCTTCAATCTTTTGAATCCAGAACCGGTCCCGTACCTCATCTACGGAGGTCGCGATTTCGATGGAGACGATCGAGACATCCTGAAGGAGAAAGGCGCTGGCCAGGGAGTACAGAAAGAACGGGGTGTCCTGTGAGGTCACCGTTACGCGGGTGAGGGGAGGTTCCGGCTCGATTTCGATCGCCACCGGCAGGAGTGGGTCCATTGAAGTGGTGTCGGTGGCGGTGATCGTGCGGGCCACTTGCTCCATCACTGTGTCGCGCACCGTGGTTACGTCAGGAGGCCGGGACTGCAACGGGGAAAGCACCTCCGTCAGCGTCTGCTCCAGCAATTCCGCCCAGGAGTCGGTAACCACATCGGACGGTAAAAACCCTCGGAACGTGTCGATGGCGATTCCCGCGGCGGAGGTGAAGACGTGACCGCTCTGGATATTAAACCGATGTGAGCCGAGGATGCCGGTAAGATAGCTGAACAGTCCCGGGGCATCGTAGGTGCACACGGTGAAATGAACTACATGGGTATGGGGTTCGGTAGTCTCTAAGTCCGGCGCGGAGCTGTCCGGCCGCGGCAGTACCGCGTCGTGACCGAAATCCGCTACGGCTACCGGCTGATTCCCGGAGAGTCGCTGCACCGCCCGAGCGTGGTCCTGGATCTCGCTGTCGGAATAGAACTCACCATACTGCTCAGGCAGACCCTCTAGTAGCGGGCGGGCCCGGCTGAACTGCGGCGCGTCAAGCGCTTGCCTGATTCGGGTTATCAACGGTTTCGCTGGCGGCCGAGGCGGAACTGGATGCCGATGCCGGGAGGTTGCGGCCAACCCGGTACTTCTTTACGAACCCTGAGGGGCGATAGGTCATTTTGGATTGCCGGAGCCCCTCGTCACCAAGATCCTGCTCACGATTGATCCACTTGTAGTGGCGGGGAAGGATCGTGGCAAACGCTTTGTTGATGAACTGATAGATGCCGCGGTAATCGTCGAGGGCCTTTTCAAAGTGCACCACAAAACTGCGACCCTTCATCAAAGGTTCGCCCAGCGTGTACGCCGCCGGCTGCTCATCCACATAGACCAGATACCCCTTCAGGTCTAGCTCGTTATGCAGCTCCAACGCCTCTCGGGCCGCGGCATAATCGGCCCAATCGGTCTGGTTCTGCTGCCATGCATCGAGAATACCCAGGGCGTCGGATACGTTGGCGTCGGTCAGGGCGCGCTCATCGTATTCGTAGTTATTAATGAACGCATTTACGTGGTTGCGCTTCTTGTGAAACTTGCGTCCCTGAAGATGCGCCAGATCTTCCCGGTTATACAGGTAATCAAAGTTATCGCGATCCTCCTGCATCTCGTACCCGAGGCGCTCCAGGC
>CAYQRW010000371.1:0-2863 GCA_964419735.1 uncultured Spirochaeta sp. | reverse complement strand
CGATCCTGCAGAGTATCGCCGGATACCGGAGAGTCACCGACGACGAAGCGGTGCACCATCTGTTTGTTCACCGTAGCTACGCGGAAATCCTGGCATCCAGCATGGCGGAAGCGGAACGGGTGTTTGCACTCCTACAGACAGACGTGCAGGCGGCGATTGCCTCTATGGAAGAGGCCACTCGTTAAGGCGGGACGCATGCACGATACCCGAGGCGCACTCTATCGGGAACTGTATCACTTTCTCACCTCGGAACATCTCGGTTCGCGGCCATCCTCCGCCACCGCCCGGGATCTGCCGCGGCCGCTTGCGCGCAGTCTCGTTCATTTCTACTCCCTTCTCAGGACGGCCACTCTGAAAGCGCTGACTCCCGATGTGGCGGATCTCGTGGCAGCGGCCGTGTCTCAGTGGTTTCAGCAGGTATGGCACGATCTGGAGGGCGCGGTTCCCCCCGTCCCAGCGGGGGGTGAGACCCCTGCGGCCGCGCAAGAGCCCACCGCCGAGCGAGTCCGCCGCTTCCACGAGTACCGCCGGCGATACCCGCAAGCCGAGAGCGCGTGGGATGCGCTCGATACGCGTCTCCGGCATGCTCCCTCCCCGGCGGCGCTCACCGCGTTGGATTACCTCATGGAAGAGACCCGGCGGCGGTGCGAAGTACAACATCGGGAGACGGTGCAAGAGCGCGGACTGCGGCGGGCGGCCACACCGCTGGCAGACCATCTCAATGAGGTTATTCCCGTGGTGTCAGCGGCAGACCGCCGGTGCCGGAAGCTATTCCACCGCCCCGGAGCATGGCGGATCTTTGATGAAGCGCCGGCCCAGGTGCCGTGGTACCGCCTGGAAACAGCTCACGACCGCCTGGAACAGGACACCGATATGCAGCGCCTCACCGAAGCCCTCGTGCGGGGAGTTTCACAGCCGGAAGCGAAAATGGTCTGGCGCCGAGTGCCGGTAGAGCGCGTTACCTCCGAGGAGTTCGAGTACGGCTTGGGCGATATAGATGGGCTCCACGGGATCAGCGGGGTGCAATCGGCTCTGCCCGGTGAGCTCGGGCTGCTGGCGACCCCTCCCACGGAGGATCTGTTTGCCCGCAAGCTTGCGGAGCAGGATGTCCTGGCACTGCACAGCAATCGGTTTCACCGGCAGGTCTCATATCGCACGGACTACCAATGGGAATACGTGCCGACGGAGTACCGTCCGGGAGCGATCATGGTCTGCCTCGATACCTCCGGCTCGATGCAGGGAGATGCGGCGGCAGTGGCAGAGGGAATCCTTTTCGGGCTGGTTCGGTCCGCGATAGCCTACCAACGCCCTCTCTCGATATACGCCGTCCGCGGCCGGCTGCGGCACCTCACCCTTGACTCACCGATCTCTGGAACCACCACGGACCCCGAGGTCGCCCGGGAAGATGACCCGGCACGGGAAGACGGTTCGATACAAGAGAACGGTCCGGTAACGGGACGCTCCCCGAGCCGCGTGCAAGAACAGGATCTTCTGGCTCTCCACCGATTCCTCGATACCTCCCAGACTGGTGGCGCCGACATCTCTCCCACATTGGAGGCGGCACTGCAGGATGTCTCCTCCGACGGCAGGGCTGTGGCCGACCTAGTTGTCGTCAGTGACATGCAGTTTCCCCGCATCGGAGCCGCCCACCAGCTTGCCCTGGACGATCTTCAACGGCGCGGTATGGCTATCGCGCACGCGATCACCATCGGCGAGCACCCGATGCGGGACCCGATGAACGTGTTCGATCACCGGTGGCACTACAACACGGGACAAGATGCGCTCACCCGCGGGCTTAATCGCAAGGGAATGGTCGGATTTCGCTACGAACACATCCCAATTTAAGCTCTTTTCGGAACGGTCACATCACTATATCCTTGCTCCTCGGAGGTTTTGATGACGATCGCATTGGTATACGGCTCCGTCCGCGAGGGGCGTCTGGGTATTCGTTTAGCCCGATTTCTGGAACACCGCATGACCGCACGGGGGCACCACGTCTTCATGATAGACCCGGAGACGTTTCAGCTCCCGTTGCTGGAGCGGCGCATGGTTGACTACGAGGTGGGTACGGCGCCCTCTGCTGTAGAGCAGGTGGGAGATCTCTTTGCCTCGGCAGAAGCGTATGTCTTTGTCACCGGAGAATACAACTATAGCGTACCTCCGGCGCTGTCCAACATTATCGCCCACTACATCGAACAGTTTCACCATAAACCCGCCGCCCTGGCCAGCTATTCCTATGGTCCCTTTGCCGGCGTCCGCGCAATGGAACAGTTGCGTTCCATGCTGGCGGGAGTGGGGCTCATCACTACCCCCCGCTCAATGCCGGTACCGGCAGTGCAGGATGTCTTTGACGATGAAGGCGTCACCGATCGTGAGGATATCCAAAGCTGGGCCGATGATTTTGTCGCGGATCTCGAATGGTATGCCGCCGCGCTTACCTCAGCGCGCGGGGCACAGTAGCCGGCGTCTTCAGGCAACTTCGTCACGCAGCGTCCTCACGTAGCGTCCTCTTTGACCCACCCCGAGCAGGCACCTCTGCGGTAGGTGTGTCAATTTTACTCGTTACGAGCGGGTATTTTCGACCCTGTATCAGAACGAACCAGTATCAGCGCACAGAACGACAAAGTGACACCGTACCTCGTCACCGGTTCTTTCATAATAAATCATTGCTAAGTAATGATTTACGAAGTTTTCACACAGCACGTGCTGAGTTGGCACACTTCCTGCTTATAGATAGGTGCGAGACGTGCAGACGTGGCGGAGACCACATGGGCGCCGGTTCGGGCCCGGGCTTCGGCTAAACATACAAAAGGTACTGCACGGACACATACAGGAGGTATGGTATGAACTATATGACGGTACG
>CAYQRW010000370.1:0-2873 GCA_964419735.1 uncultured Spirochaeta sp. | reverse complement strand
CTTGATCCCGACCCCCGCTGCCCCGCGGCCCAGGTGGCTCCAGTGATCACTCGCCCCCTGGCAGACCCCGAGGGGCTCAGCCAGCTCGTGTCGCGTTGTACCTCGACGACCTTCGAGATCGAGCATACCGATCCGGTTCATCTGCGTGCCCTCGAACAGGAGGGGGCCCGCTTCGCGCCATCTCCCAAGGTGTTGGAACTGGTGGCGGACAAGTTGCGGCAAAAGGAGTTCTTCCGGGACGGGGGCCTTCCGGTCCCCACGATCCTGCCCGTCGACACCTCAGCACCCCATTCAGGGAACCGCTCCGTGATTCAGAAAACGCGCTTTGGCGGCTACGATGGGCGCGGCGTGGCGCGCGTCGAACCGGGAGCCCCCTTTGTCCTGGAGGGTCCCACCTTCGTGGAAGAAGCGGTAGCGGTCGATCGGGAGATCGCGGTGGTGGTTGCACTCTCCCCGGACGGTACGCTGACCACCTGGGATCCGGTGGATATGGTGTTCGACTCCCATTTGAACATCGTGTCCCACGTGGTCTCGCCGGCAGATCTTACGCCGGCTCAACGAACACACGCCATTGAAATTGCATCTGCCGCGGCGCACCTCCTGAAACCGCTGGGGTTCTCCGGAATTCTTGCGGTTGAACTGTTTATTGACACCACTGGCACGATACTGGTGAACGAGGTTGCGCCGCGGCCGCACAACTCCGGCCACGGGACGATAGAGTCCAGCCGATGCAGCCAGTTTGAACAACACCTGCGGTGCGTGGCGGATCTCCCGTTAGGCAATACAGCAAGTCTGGCCGCCACGGCAATGGTCAATATCTTGGGACCCGCGGGCGTTCAGGGCGAGTATCGAGTTGCCGGCAAAGCCGACGCCCTGCGCTTCGCCGATGTGCATCTGCACCTGTACGGCAAGCATCTCACTCGACCCGGCCGCAAACTGGGCCATCTCACCAGCCGCGCCGCAACTGGGGCGGCGGCGTCTCGGATCGCGCGTCAGGCGGCCGCAACGATTCGCGTTGTGCCAAAAGAAAAGGAAACAAAGCAATGGTAGCAATCATCATGGGGAGCGACTCAGACCTATCGGTTATGTCCGGCGCGGCAGAGGCACTCGATCAGCTCCAAGTCACCTACCGCATCGATATCGTCAGCGCTCACCGCACGCCGGAACGGATGGTAGAGTTTGCGCAGAACGCCGAGGAGGCCGGCTACCGCGCCATCATCGCCGGTGCCGGTGGAGCCGCGCATCTACCGGGGATGGTGGCGAGTCTCACCCCGCTACCGGTGATCGGCGTGCCGGTGAAGACGCGCTTCAACGATGGGATGGACAGCCTGTTATCCATTGCTCAGATGCCCCGGGGAATCCCCGTGGCGACGGTGGCGGTCAACAACTCACTAAACGCAGCGCTGCTGGCGGTTCGCATACTTGCCTTATCCGACAACGCCCTCGCCGAGCGCCATCGTCAATTCATCCTGGACCAACGGGACCGCGTACTACACGCGGCGGAGGAACTGGATCAGCGGGGTTGGCGCAACTATCTGGAGGAAATCACCGATGCCTGATGCAATCGCGATCGGTCCGGCGGCGGTGCCCTCTCACGCGATAGCCGCATTGCTCGCCTTGGCAATGGGCTCCGTGGTATTTCGCCTGGTCCGTCGCGGTTACCCCGCGGCCCAGGCCGAGTTGTCCGCGTTGGGAGATAAGATCGTTACCGCCCTACTGCTGGGCTTTCTCGCATGGAAACTGACGCCGGTCCTATTCTGGTGGGATGCAATTGTTGAAGATCCTATTCGCCTGCTCCGCCTTCCCGGCGGCAGACCCGGACTCGTGGCGGGAACCGCCGTGGTACTGGCGTTGATCGTTCCGCGGTTATGGAACGCCCTAAATCTGATACGCCCGGTGCTCATAAGCGCCTTCTCCACGGCGGTAAGCTACGCGATCGTGGTAGCGGCTATTTCCGCGCTGGCAGCAACAACCGCGGCACCACCCTCCGCGGAAATTAGCCGCGTCAGCGGTCCAGTGTTACACCGGGAACGCGATTCGCAGCACCCCCAGGAAGAAGCGCTCGTCCCCGGCGACCGCCCGGCGATAATAACCTTTTGGGCAACGTGGTGCGGCCCCTGCCACGCCGAGATCCCCGTCAAACAGGAAGCGTATCGGACCCACGGAGAAAATGTGCGCTTCGTGGCAGTCAACATGACCCATACCGAATCCGGCACCGAAGAGGTAGCCTCCTACGCCGAAGCGAACGACCTAGAGTACCCGATTCTGTTCGACCGCAGGGGGTCGATCTCGGCTCTCTTTACCGTCAGAGGAACGCCAACCACCATAGTGCTCTCCGCCGAGGGCGAAGTGATCGATCGCTGGATGGGACCCTCCGACTTAGGCCGGATTAACCGTGCGGTGGCTGCCGCGGAGCCGAGCCCCTAAGCCGCGAGGTCAGCGCCCGTCCCGCCGGCCCGCGCCTTCGCCCGGCCCCCACACGACCCAAAGAAAAGGCGCCACACCGTACGCGGTGGGCGCCTTCACTTCCGATAGACTCAAATCGTCTCAGCTCTTCTCCTCGGAATTTGAAGTCGGCTCGTCCTCAGCAGCACTTGCTGCATCGGTACCCGCGTCGGCTTCCGGATCACCAGGAGCGACAACCTCTTCCGGTGCGGCTTCGGCGGCAGCCTCGGCTTCAGCGGGCTTGGCGCTCTTCGTAGTCTTAGTGGAAGACTTTTCTTCCGACGCCTTGCCCTTGCTCGCCTTCGGTGCCGCTTTCTTACTGCTTCCCTTACCGGCGCTTTTCTTAGCCGCGGGCTTTTCCTCTTCCGGCAGTAGCTCCAGAATCACCATCTCCGCCGCATCACTGGCGCGGGGCCCCAGTTTGAGCA
>CAYQRW010000369.1:0-2874 GCA_964419735.1 uncultured Spirochaeta sp. | reverse complement strand
GTCGGCGGTAATCGCAAGTCCCTGGTCCTGCGCAGATACTACAGACGTGGCAAAACCTGCAAGAAAAATCGGGAGCCACCATAGAATGTACCGTTTCATACACACCCCTCTTAGAAGTGTGTCGGCAGGAATGGGGGCGGTCGTTACTGCGTGAGGTCAATCACCGCCGGAAACTCCGGGGGTGGCCCCTCGGAGAGATCTCCTTCTAGCTCGTCGAGGAAAAACTCGAACGTTTCGATAAAGGAGGCAGCAAAGGTGCACAGCGTGTCTGTGTCGAGCGAGGTAGAGATGAACAGGCCGTAGCGGTCGCGCTCGGAGCGCATCACATAGCGTTGCGCCGAGGTCCGCTCAAAGCGCTGCATCGTCAGCTCCGGACATACCACCGGGTCCCACTCTTCCGGATCAATCGCGACCAGGTCACGTCCGGTGGTATCCTCAGCGGGAACGATAAACACATCCACCGGCTCGCCGCCCACGTCGTACCGAGCCTCAATGAAACGTACGGAGTTGGCGGGAAGCACCGGGAGCGCGCGCCCCCGCAACGGTTGCCGCACGAGAAACCCGAAGGATGCCGCATCCTGAGCTGTGACCGGGGCAGCGAGTAGTGCGAGACCGATGAGCACGAGCGCGACCAGGAGGGGCACTCCAGGCCGCGGGGAGTGAACGGACCGCAAGTATCCCATGGAACCGCTCACTCCACCGTGACGCTCTTGGCCAGATTTCGTGGCTGATCCACGTTGCATCCGCGCTCCAGCGCACAGTAGTAGGCGAACAGTTGGGTCGGTACGGCCATCAAATAGGGATACATCAGCTCGTTGGCATGGGGAACATAGATGACATCATCGGCAATTCCGGCTATTTCTTCGTCTCCCTCAACGGCTATGGCGATCACCGGACCGCTCCGCGCCTTCACTTCCTTCATGCTATTAATGACCTTATCCCGCAGACCGTCATCAGGTACCAAGAAGAACGAAGGCGTATCAGGATTGATCAACGCGATCGGTCCATGTTTGATCTCGGCCGCGCTGTAGCCCTCGGCATGGATGTAGCTGACTTCCTTGAGTTTGAGCGCCGCCTCCAGCGCCACCGGATAGTTGATACCGCGCCCGAGAAAGAGGAAGTTCTCCGACCGCGCGTATTTGCGCGCCAACGCCTGCAGGGGCAGCGTATTGTCGAGGATCTGTTGGATCTGATCGGGAATGCGATTCATCGCCTCCACGAAGCGGCGGCCGTCGTCAAAGGAGACGTCCCGCATCCGGCCCATGATCAGAGCGAACAGATACAGGGCGGTAAGCTGACTGGTGAACGCCTTGGTAGAGGCCACGGCGATCTCCGGCCCAGAGTGGATGTAGACCCCGCCATCGGACTCGCGGGCGATCGTGGATCCCACCACATTACAGATTCCCAGCACGCGCCCGCCCTTACGGTGCACTTCGCGCATGGCGTAGAGCGTATCCGCGGTCTCGCCGGACTGGCTAATGGCGAAGTAGAGGCTGTTCCGCTCAACGATCGGATTGCGGTAGCGGAGCTCACTGGCAAGCTCGGCGCTGGATGGAATTCGGGCCAAAGACTCCAACACGTAGGAGGCCACCATACCCGCGTGATAACTGGTACCGGCAGCGAGGATCTTGATTCGATTAATGTCGAGAAGCTCGCGATTGGTGAGATTGAGTCCGCCCAGGTGACCGGTGGCGTACTCCAGATCGATCCGTCCTTTCATGGCGCGGGCGATCGATTCCGGCTGCTCAAAGATCTCCTTCTCCATGAAATGGGGAAACCCGGCCTTTTCAATCTCTTCCAGCTCCCATCCCACGTGGTCGATCTGCTTCTCCACGGGGTTGTTCCGCAAGTCGGTGGTCCGGTACGTATCGGCGGTAACCGATACCACCTCCCCGTCTTCGATATAAATCACTTGCTTGGTATGGGCGATAATCGCGGTCACATCGCTGGCGAGAAACATCTCGCCGTCTCCGATACCCAGAACCAGCGGCGATCCGTTCCGGGCGCCCACCATGTGTCCGGGCTCATGGGCGTGCATCGCCACGATTCCGTAGGTTCCCTTTATGAGCCGCACCGCCTCTTTCACCGCCTCTTCCAAGTTGCCGGTGTAGGAGTTTGCCACCAGGTGAGCCACCACTTCGGAATCGGTTTCCGTGGTAAAAACGTTACCCTCGCTCTCGAGACGATTCTTCAGCGTCTGGTAATTCTCGATGATGCCATTGTGTACAATCGTCACCGTACCGGTAGGATCGGTATGAGGGTGCGCGTTGTTGTCGGTGACGCTGCCGTGGGTTGCCCACCGGGTATGGCCGATACCGGTGGTACCGGGGAGATCGTCGGGGACGTGAGCGCGCAGTTCATTGATCTTGCCGGCGCGCTTAATCAGTTGAAACGCGCCGTCGAACTCCACGTTGATTCCGGCCGAATCGTAGCCACGATATTCCAGCCGTTTCAGTCCTTCCACAAGGATCGGGGCAGCCGGACGCACTCCACAGTATCCGATAATTCCGCACATACTTATAGCTCCTCCACAGTGGCCAGCGCAACCAGCCGCCGCGTATCCTGTAATCGTATCCCATTTCCCTCAACCTTACAGATTCCCGCGGTATCAAACCCGTACAACACCTCGGATATCAGGTCTCGAGGAGATTGCAGCTCCAGGGCGATCGCTTCCACGGTTTTGTCGAAGGTAAGCACCGGGTCTTCCGATTCCTTCTCAATGAATCGATTGTACAGATTCAGCGCGATCATACTCCGCTCATTGCGACGCAGGAGCTGCTGAATCTGGGCATTTGCATTCTGCAGACGCTGGGAGAGCTTGTCGATAACGCTCATGGCGATCTTCGTGTTTTTGCTGATCATCGCCTCGAATCC
>CAYQRW010000368.1:0-2878 GCA_964419735.1 uncultured Spirochaeta sp. | reverse complement strand
TCGAAGGCGGCCATCATTGAGCCGCACATCGCCTCCATGTCGAAGGACCAGGCGTTGGTAGCGCCAATCTCGTGGGCCACCTTGAGACCCGCCAACCAGCAGGGATAGTCCTTGTGCTGGCCTCCGTTCCAGATCACCAGATCGATACTCGCCGGGTCGACTTCCGCCTGTGCTACGGCACGCTGGGCGGCCTCGATCCCCATGTGACTGGGCGTATCACCGGGGCCGGGAATCGGTTTCTGCTTCACCCCAAACTTGTGGGCCACCACATCCTCGGGGATTCCTGTGCGTTCAGCGATTTCTGCTGCGGTCATTACCGTCTCGGGCAGGTAGGTGCCCATGCCTCGTATGCCGATGTTCATTAATCTACCTCAAAATAAGAGTTGAATCGGTTCTCAGTTAGTGTAGGAGCACTTTTTCTGAGCCGTCAAGCAGTATTTTTTTACCGTTTCGCGGCGGGCCTCGCCGGAGACGGGGCCGGTGACCACCGGCTAAGCGGTGGTCCGCGAGATTTTTCTTGTCAGTTCACCGAAACGGTCCTATAATCGTATTTGAAATACGAATCACCTCTCATTATTGAGGAGACCAGATGGTACACACAGGAATAAAAGGAATCGGAATTTACGCGCCGGGGGAGCCGATCGATAACCAGGAGCTTCAGGAACTCACCGGCGTAGAGTTCAACGTGGAAAAGATCGAGAACAAGATCGGCATCAAGCAGCGGCACATCGCCAAACTGCGCAACACCGGTGAGACCACCGCCGACTTTGCCACCGCCGCTGCCCGCGAGGCAATTGAGGATGCCGGCATCGATCCCCAGGAGGTGGCGTACTTCATCGTCGGCACCGATACGCCGGAGTACATCTCTCCCGCCACGGCCATGATCGTGCAGGGTCGCATCCAGGGTGGACAGACTCACGCCGGTTCTTTTGATGTGGACTGTTCCTGTACCGGCTTCGTCACCGCCTTCGACGTGGGCTCCCGGCTCCTCGCGGGAGATCCGAACGGCCGCTACGCCGTGGTGGTGGGCGTGTACAACATGCCCGCCTACGTGCGGGACGGCGACGCCTTTGGCTATTCGATCTTTGCCGACGGCGCCGCGGCGGTGGTGCTGGAAAAGACTCCGGACGCGCGGTACCTGGCCAGCGAATATATCACCGACGGCACGCAGTGGGACTACGTGGGGGTCTACGCTGGGGGCACACGCATGCCGGTGACCCACGAGCGGCTCGACGCCGGTGAGTACGGGTTGCAGCTGTTGCAGCGCCTTCCCGGCGATCGGAACGTCAAGCTCTGGCCTCCGCTGGTCCATCGCCTGCTCGAAACCGCGGGAACCTCTCTGGATCAGGTAGATCACCTGATATTTACGCAGATTAACCGCTCGGTGATCGAACAGGTTATGGAGATTCTCGAATTGCCCATGGAACGGACGACAACGATTATGGACAGGTATGGCTACACCGGCTCCGCCTGCGTGCCGATGGCGTTCTACGACGCCGTCAAGGCGGGGCGCATCTCCCGGGGAGACACGGTGATGTTCGTCGCCTCCGGCGCGGGGCTGGCGGTGAGTAGCAGCCTCTTCGTGTACTGAAAGGAGCACCAACGATGAAAAACTGGAACGAGGACTATAAGGCGCGGCTGATCTCGATAGAGGAGGCGGTGCGTCACATTAAATCCAATCACGATGTGATTGTGGGGCAGTGCGCCTCCGAGCCGCAGGGGCTCATGTCGAAGATCCACACCGTTCGCGACTCCGTGGAGAACGTCCGGGTATTTAGCGTGCTCACGCTGAAACCGTACGATTTCTACATGCTCCCGGAGATGGAGGGGCACTTTGAGCTGGCGAGCTGGTTTCACGCCCCGGGATCGCGAAAGGCGATCAAGGAAGGACTGAAGACGGTCACCTACGTGCCCAACATGCTGCACCGCGCGGCGCTTGATCGGATTCAGGTGCGGCGGCCGGATATCTTCTTCGGCACGTGCACGCCGCCGGACTCCAAGGGATTTGTTTCACTTTCGCTGGGGATCACCTATGAAAAGGATGTGCTCGAGGCGGCGCAGCTGGTGGTGTTGGAAGTGAACGAGAATCTGCCCCGTACCTACGGCGACACCCACATCCATATCGACGACGTAGACTTCTTTGTGGAGAACCACCAAGAGCCGCCGACGCTGCCCGCCCCGGAGCCGACGGAGGTGGACCGCACGATCGGGAAGTACGTGGCGGAACTGGTGGAGGATGGCTCCACGATTCAACTGGGAATCGGCAACATCCCTAACGCCGCCGCCCTGGCGCTGCGCGACAAGAAAAACCTCGGCGTCCACACCGAAATGGCGGTGGACTCCATGGTGGATCTGCACGAGCTGGGGGTGATCACCAACAAGCAGAAGAGCCTCTACAAGGACAAGTTCGTCTGTACCTTCGCCTTCGGCTCGAAGCGGCTCTACGACTGGCTCGATGACAACATGGCGGTGGAGTTTCAGCGGGGCTCCTGGGTAAACGATCCGGCGGTAGTCCGCCGGAACTCCCGCATGGTGTCCCTCAACACGTGTCTCAACGTGGACATGACCGGCCAGGTGGCCAGCGAGTCGATTGGAACGCGACAGTACTCCGGTACCGGCGGTCAGACCGACACCGCCGTGGGGGCCAAGGAAGCGTACGATGGACTGGGTAAGTCGATTATTGCCTGTCGAGCCACCGCCAAGAACGGCACGGTCAGTACGATCACCCCGACCCTGCCGGAGGGAACCGCCGTGACACTCCACCGGAGCAACGTGGACCACGTGGTTACCGAATACGGTATCGCCTACATGCGGGGACGTACGGTGCGGGAACGCACCCGAAATCTGATCGCCGTGGCGCATCCCGATTTTCGGGATG
>CAYQRW010000367.1:0-2898 GCA_964419735.1 uncultured Spirochaeta sp. | reverse complement strand
TCCCCTGCGCCCGCAGACTCTGGACGATCGCCACCGTGGCCGCCGGCGCCGTGGCTGAGGCGATCGCCCCCAGCAGTAGGGCGAAGGGAATCGGCAGTGACAGCAATGCCAAGACCGCCGACACCACGACAAACGTTGCCAGCAACTGCACCGTCGTGATAATCACGATCGCCGTGCCCAGGCGCTTCAGCTTCACCCAATAGAACTCACCACCGATGGTGAGCGCGATCAGTCCCAGGGCTACTTCAGTCACCAGCCCCAGTCCCTCTCCCATGTGGTGTGGGATCACCCCCAGGACCGACTCTCCCACCAGGAGACCGGCGATGATGTACCCGGTGATCTCCGGGAGACCGACCCGGTTCACGAGCTTCCCTACCAGGTAACCCAGGAGGAGCAGGATTCCCAGAGAGAAGAGGGCGTGTTGTGCAAGTAATTCTCGGAGCGCTTCCACCGTCCCCACTATAGGGCACGATCACCGTGGGGGCAACGGGGGCCGACGGTCCCAGGCGAACCTCGGGGACGGGATGCTTTCGGCCACAGGGCCGAAAAAAGCGCCCGCGCCCTGGAGATTGCCCTCCCCAAATTTCCGACTATGATGCTATACTTTCCGCCTATGGAACCATCGATCATTTATACTCGAGTAGATGAAGCTCCGGCGCTGGCCACGTATTCCCTGCTGCCGGTTATCAAAACGTTTGTGGACGCCGCCGGGGTAACCGTTGAGACGCGGGACATCTCCCTGGCCGGCCGGATTTTGGCCGCGTTTCCCGACTATTTGGAGCCGGAACAGCGCGTTTCCGACGACCTGGCAGAACTGGGCCGGCTGGTTCACCAGCCGGAAGCCAACATTATCAAACTGCCCAATATTAGTGCCTCCGTACCACAGCTCCGCGCCGCCGTGACGGAGTTACAGCAGCAGGGCTACGCGCTTCCCGATTACCCGGAAGATCCCCAGACCGCCGAGGAGCAGGATGTTCGGTTGCGCTACGATAAGATCAAGGGGAGTGCCGTGAATCCCGTGCTCCGCGAGGGCAACTCCGACCGCCGGGCTGCTCGGTCCGTCAAGCAGTACGCCCGGACCTATCCGCACTCCATGGGAGCCTGGAGTCCCGATTCCAAGTCGCACGTTTCCAGTATGGCAGAAGGTGACTACTTCGGCAGCGAGAAGTCGGTCACCGTACCCCGCGCTACCACCGCCTCGATTCGCTTTATTCCGGCGCAGCCCGATGCGCTCGGCGCCGGAACCCTGAAAGATGGAATCGCCCTGGACGACGGGGAGGTGATCGACGGTGCCGTACTGCGACGGGAGGCGCTACGCACCTTTATCGCGGAACAGATCGAGGACGCCAAGCAACAGGGCGTGCTCTTTTCGGTCCATTTGAAAGCCACCATGATGAAAGTCTCCGACCCGATAATCTTTGGCCACGTGGTTTCGGTGTTTTTCAATGATGTCTTTGAGAAGCATGCCGCCACCTTTCAGCGGCTCAAGGTCAGTCCCAACAACGGCCTCGGCGATCTGTACGCCCGCCTGCAGGAGCTTCCTGAGGCACAGCGGCAGGAAATCGAGGCCGATATTGATCGCGCCTTTGCCGAGGGGCCGGGGGTGTTCATGGTGGACTCGGATCGAGGAATTTCCAATTTCCACGTGCCCAGTGACGTGATTATCGACGCCTCTCTCCCGGCGGCGATCCGCAGTTCCGGCCAGACCTGGGGGCCGGACGGCGCCCAGCACGATACCAAGTTCGTGATTCCCGACCGCTCCTACGCCGCGGTGTACCAGACTGTCATCGACGACTGTAAGCGCAACGGCGCCTACGATCCCACCACGATCGGTTCGGTCTCCAATGTGGGGCTTATGGCCAAAAAGGCGGAGGAGTACGGTTCCCACGACAAGACCTTTGAGATGCCCGCCGCCGGTACGGTAGAGGTGGTAGACAGCGCCGACAACGTACTGCTCACCCAGGAGGTGGCGGCAGGCGACCTGTTCCGCATGTGCCAGGTGAAAGACGTGGCGGTGAAGGATTGGGTCAAGCTGGCGGTGAACCGCGCCCGGGATACCGGCGCCCCGGCGGTCTTCTGGCTGGACAGTGATCGCGCCCACGATCGGGAGCTGATCCGCAAGGTTGAGACGTACCTCCCGGACCATGACACCGAGGGACTCGAGATCAGCGTCATGCCGCCGGCGGAGGCTACTCAGTACAGCGTTGACCGGCTGCGCGCCGGTCATGACACAATTTCCGTGACCGGTAACGTGCTGCGCGACTATCTCACCGACCTCTTTCCGATTATCGAGTTGGGGACCAGCGCCAAGATGCTCTCCATCGTTCCGTTGATTAACGGCGGAGGACTCTTCGAGACGGGGGCCGGCGGGTCGGCTCCCAAGCACGTGCAACAGTTTGTGAAGGAAGGCCATTTGCGATGGGACTCCCTGGGGGAGTTTCTAGCTTTGGCCGTATCCCTGGAGCATCTGGCAAAGACGTTTGATAATCGCGGAGCGCAGCTGCTGGCGGAGACGCTGGACGAGGCTACCGGCGAGCTCCTGCAGGCGGGTAAGTCCCCCTCGCGAAAAGTGAAAGAGCTGGACAACCGCGGGAGTCACTTCTACCTGGCGATGTACTGGGCCCGGGCGATGGCTACCCAGGACCACGCGCCGCAGTTACGGGAGCGCTTTGCCGCGTTGGCGCAGGCGCTTGAGGAACATGAGTCGACGATCGTTCAGGAATTGGCGGATTCTCAGGGGGATCCCGTGGATATCGGTGGGTATTACCGCCCAAACTTGGACAAGGTTACCCCGGCGATGCGCGCCAGCGCCACCTTCAATCGGATTCTGGAGTCGGCGTAGGCGGCTCGGCCACCACTACCCGGTTACGGCCGGTCTCTTTTGCCCGGTACAGCGCG
>CAYQRW010000366.1:0-2910 GCA_964419735.1 uncultured Spirochaeta sp. | reverse complement strand
GCGTTCTCCCGCGGCTGGAAGCACGCCAAGCTGTACTTTATGATCGGACTGCCGCTGGAGAACTCTCAGCGAGAGGCGCAGGCGATCGTGGAATATGTGCGGGAACTGCGACGGGCGGTGAAGATGGAGTTCGTCGTCAACGTGGGTACGTTTGTCCCGAAACCGCATACCCCGTTTCAATGGGATGCCCAGCTCGCTCCGGATGTTGCCAATGAGCGCATCGCGGAAATTCGAAGGGGAATGCCGAAAGGGGTGCGGTTACGAGCGCATGATCCGTGGATGTCGTGGTTGGAAGGGGTGTTAACCCGTGGTGATGAGCGAACCGGTACCGCCATAGCCCGGGCGCATGAACGCGGCGCCCGCCTCGATGCCTGGAGTGAGTACCTTCGTCGGGAGGTATGGGAGGCGGTTTTTGCGGAGATGCCCGAGGCCGCTATCGGAGTGGAGGCGTTTTCGCCGGAAGAACCACTTCCCTGGGATGGTCTGGATCTCGGAGTCACGCGGTCTGCTCTGCGTAGGGAACGGCAGCGGGCGAAAGTGAGTACGGTGACTGAACGCTGTCTCACGGATTGCGAAGAACCGTGTGGAGTGTGCAATCGGACTGTTCGCGCTGTTGATGCGCCGTCTTACTCGGTGGCGGAAGCGGCCGAAGAACCGCCGCTACCCGTGCCGAGTTCGGCCGCTGATCTCGCTACTGTCGCTGGCCCCGCTGAACTCGGCGGGGCGCTCGCGACCCAGCAGACTCACGGCGTGCAGCACTATTTGATTGTGCGGTATCGCAAGCTGGCCGCGGCGGCGTTCATCCCGCATCTGGGTTTGGTGCGCACCTTTGAGCGAGTGTGGCAGCGGCTGGGTATTCCCTTGGCGCTCACCGAAGGGTACCACCCAAAAGCGCGCATGAGTTTTGGCCAGCCGTTACCCCTCGGCGTCGAGAGCGAGGATGAGATCGTGGTGGTTGCGGTACAAAAAAACATACAACTTGAGACGGATTATCCACATTTCTCACAGGTAATGCCGCACGGGTTAGAGATTGTCTCCTCGGTCTCGGTATGCCACGTACCGCAGACGCCGCGCGTGCCTGCGCCGATGCAGCGTTACGGAGGATCTATCTTCCGGGCCGAGATGGTAGTAGGAAGCGGAGAGCGGGATTGGGAGGTTCCCGGGACGGTGAAAACTGCGCACGACCTCGTGAGGATCATCGAGGAGACTAATGGGGCCACTCTGGAACGCTGCTCGGGGGATACGCTTGAGTTTTCTCTGGCCCCCGATGCGCCGGGGTTGGGTCGCATCATCAAGCAGCATGGTCTGCGGGGTGTGATGAGGTTTCGTCGGACTCGTATGCTGGATCAAACTAAGGGGTCTCTGTTTACCTACTATGAAGGGCTCACTGACGCGGTGGCTGTAGAAGACGCAGTAGCGCGGTGAGTGGGGGATTACGGCGGCACGGAGCGTGCCGGTGACGAGAAGTGGGACCATACGGAGTGGTGGCGCCCAGTGGTAGGCAGGGGCCCATCCGCCCGCGGATTAGTGGGATCGCTCGTGTTCTTTGGCCTCATCCCACAACTTGTCAAGGATTTCCAAGCCCACCTCCGCCAGATCCAGGCCCCGGGAGGCGATATGGTTTTCTACATACCGAAATCGATCGAGAAACTTCTCGTTGGTACGCGCCAGGGCGACGGAGGGGTCCGTCTTCAGATGTCGGCTCACGTTTACCGCTGAAAAAAACACGTCGCCCAGTTCCTCTTCGATCTGGGAGTTGTCCTTGGTGGGCCGCGCCTGCGCCTTAAGCTCTTCCATGCGCTGTTCAAGCTCGGCGATCTCTTCTTTGAGCTTATCTAGGGCCGGGTCAATCGTTTCCCAATCGAAACCGACGGCGGCCGCCTTCTTCTGCACCTCATAGGCACGTTCAAGTGGCGGCAGCCCCCGGCTGACGTGTGCGACTGACATCGACCGTCCTTCCTGGTCTTTTTTGATCTGGTTCCAGTTCGTTATGACTTGCTCCGCCGTGGTGGCGTCTACCGATCCAAATACATGGGGATGTCGACGGATCAGTTTCTGCCCATTGGCAATGAGAACCTCGTTGAGCGAGATACCGGTTTCCTGTTCCAGCGCGTCCGCAAGGAGGAGTGAGACCAGCAGGACATCACCGAGCTCATCCGCTACGGCGGCATGGGCAGTCGAGGAGGTAACGGTAGACACCGTTTCCATGTCTTCAGCGTGGTAAGAGTTGTGAGAATCATTAATCGCCGCCAGAACTTCGAATGATTCCTCGATGATGTAGCGTCGTAGTGAGTGAAGGGTCTGTTTTCTATCCCACGGACAGCCATCTTCCGCGCGGAGACGCCGAATGATGGCAGCGTACTGGGCGAAGATCTCGGCCTCCTGCGGCCGGCGATGTTCCAGCGGGGTGCCATCTGCATCAAGATCAGAGTAACCGGTGGCATTCATAGAACGGGGCTCCTTGTGGTAATGTATGTGTATCGGACGCGCCGGCAAGATCATGCTATTCAGACATCTAACGCGCCGGGGTTTGTTTTTAGTAGACAGAATATCCATTATCGGAAGTTAAAATGGATAACGAATCTTGCGGGCGAAGTGCCGTCGGTGATGGTGCTTAGTCATACTCGTCCTTACGTTCGCTGAGATGGGCAAATATGCTCAGCAAGATCGCCGCCGTAATAATCGGCGGAAAGAGATTCAGAACTCCGTTAACGGAGCTTAACGCCTCAATAATGTCGGCGAAGAGGAAATCTACCAGTCCTCCGAGGTACGCGCCGGCCACCGCAACCAGGGTTGCCGCCCAGAAACTACCGGAAAACCTCCGTCGAAACACGTAGACATAGACCAGAGCAAGCACCGCGCCGATCGCGATATAGCTGAGCCCAATTGCCAGATACAAGATTGCCACGA
>CAYQRW010000365.1:0-2916 GCA_964419735.1 uncultured Spirochaeta sp. | reverse complement strand
GGACCGCCGGCGGTACGTCAGGTTCTACGAGACATTCCCAACGACGGAAGCTGGGCGATCGCCGTCGTACAGCATATTACTCCCAGTTTTGCCGCAGGATTCGCGCGATGGATCGATGAATCCACCCACCACTCCGCCACGCTCGCGGAGCACCACATGCCGATCTCCGCCGGCACGGTAGTGGTTGCCCCCGGTGACATGCACCTGCGGGTGGCCGGCGGGAGGTACGTACTGGATTCCGGTGAAAAACGGCTGTTTCAACGACCCAGCGCTGACAACCTGTTTGAGTCGGCGGCAGAGGCGTTTGGATCACGAACGGTGGGAGTTCTCTTGACCGGAATGGGGCGAGACGGCGGCGACGGCTGCTGTGCTATCACCCGGGCCGGTGGAGTCACCGTGGCGCAGGATCAGGCCAGCTCGACAGTTTATGGCATGCCGCGGGCGGCAGTGGAGTTGGGGTGTGCCATGCAGGAGTTGCCACTGGCGAGAATCGGCAGAGCGGTGACGGAACTGTTGACTCGGATGGAGAAGAACCTGCGGATCAGATAGGAACGCGGTCGGCTGATCGGCGACGAGGGACGTTCAGCTGACCTGAGATTCGGTACTTCTAGCTGACCTGCGATTCGGCGCGGTCAGAGTGGGCAGAAGATGGTTCCCCGGTATCGGTAGTCGGCGCGCCCTCAGTGGCCAGGCAGCTATTACACAGCCCGTGGACCTCCATGTTCGAGATTCGGTGTCCCCGGTCGTTCTCGATCCAGGTTCTCACCAGCCGACTCTGTTGCTCCGGAAGCTCAATGTCCTCGATCGCACCGCACCGATCACAGATAAAATGAAAATGGCCTTCCCGATTGGCCTCATACACATCGAAGGTGCTCCCAAACCCGAGTCGGTTTGCCAGGCCCTGATCTACAAGGATATTCAGATTGCGGTACACGTTACCGAGACTCAGCGTGGGAAACTCGTTCCGCAACTGGTCATAGACCCAGTTGGCGGTGACGTGAATATGTCCGGATTCCAGCAGTTCAAGAATCCGCTGACGCTGTTTGCTCTTTCTCACCTTGGTGCTCACGGGTACAATATAGTAAATGGAGCAATCGTCGTCAACGAATCCTGACCCCCCGTGTCGCCTTTGTACAGCCCGCGCACACCCGTGGACGGAGTCGCTCCACGGGATCTCCTATGAGTGGTGCCCGAACTGTGGCGTGGTTCAACGCGCTGCAGCTGATCTACCGTCACCGGACGCTGAATTGGAGCGGTACCGGGAGCACAACAACCAACCGGATAATCAAGACTACCGCGCCTATCTGCAACGCTTCATCGACTCCGCGATTGTACCGTACGTGGGAAATCCGGCAGTGGGGGACGCCGGCGGCATCGTGGGTGCCGGAAACGCCGCACGCCCCCAAAGCGAGGTGCCTCACATACTCGACTTCGGATCGGGTCCGTTTCCCGTTCTTAGCGAGATGTTACGGGACCTCGGTTATCGGGTGACCTCCTATGACCCGTTCTTCCTGCCTGATCAGAACGCGCTCAGTGGAACGGGTCCAGTGTACGATGCGGTGGTGATGCTGGAAGTGGTTGAGCACCTCCACCAGCCGGGGCAAGAACTGGATCGGTTGGTGGAGCTGATGAAACCTCAGGCGCGCCTGATCCTGAGAACGGGGCTTTTCGATGCGCGGGATCCAGCGGAGGATTTCGTGCCTGAAACGCCAGGGGCTCGGGCGGGCGCTGGGGCGGGTGCTGGGGCTGGGCCGGGCGCTGGAGCTGTGCCGGGCGCTGGGGCCCGCCCGGCCGCCCCCGGGAGCGCCGCCGAACGCTTCCTGGCGTGGTGGTATCGACGAGATCCCACCCACGTGCTATTTCTTACCCCCACGACGATCGCCTGGCTGGAAACGCGCTATTCCCTGCGCCTGATCCATCGCGCCAAAGGCGACGAGCTGGTATTCCAACGAGAGGACAACACCTAATGGAGCAACTACAGAAGAAGTACGGGTTCTGGACCGCCACGGCGATGGTGGTGGGCATCGTTATTGGATCGGGAGTGTTTTTTAAGGCTGATGATGTCTTATTCGCCTCAGGTGGGAGACTGCCAGTGGCGCTCCTGGCGTGGCTGATCGGCGGTGGCATCATGGTGGTCACGGCGTATACCTTTTCGCGCATTGCCACTCGCGTGGAGAAGGTAAACGGCATTGTGGACTACTTTGAAGCGGCCTACGGCGAGACCGCCGGGTACTACGTGGCATGGTTCATGACGATCGTGTACTACCCCACCCTGGTATCGGTACTGGCGTGGGTCTCGGCGAATTATACCGTGGGTCTCGTGGGCTGGTCCTCCGCCGGCGCCCTGTGGGGACTTGCGGCGGCGTACCTGGTGGGGTTCTTCCTGCTGAACATCTACTCCCCGGTCCTCGCCGGGAAGTGGCAAGTCTCCGCCACCGTTATTAAGCTGATTCCCCTGGCCCTCGTGGCGGTGGTAGGCATCGCCACGGGACTGGCCACCGGACAGACGTTTGAGAGCTTCACCCAGGCCGCCACTAACGTGGGAGAAGGGGCGGGCGGGCTGGCCGTAGCCACCCTGGCCACGGCGTTCGCCTACGAAGGCTGGATTATCGCCACCTCAATCAACGCCGAACTCCGCGATGCCCGGCGCACCCTGCCGCGGGCACTGGTGGCGGGCACCATCACCGTGGTGATCGTGTATATGACCTACTACCTGGGAATCTCCGGCGTCCTCTCCAATACCGAAGTCATCGTCGCCGGCGACGGTGCCCCGGTGGAGGTAATTTCGCTCGTCTTCGGGGTGCTCGGAGGGACCGTGCTCACCGTGTTCGTGATTATCTCCTGCCTGGGGACGCTGAATGGGCTCATCATGGGATCCTCCCGGGGACTATTTGCGATCGCCACCCGCGGCGTGGG
>CAYQRW010000364.1:0-2938 GCA_964419735.1 uncultured Spirochaeta sp. | reverse complement strand
CTGCATGTTCTGCACGGCGGCGGCCACCCGCCCGATCTCATCCGTGCGCGTCACGGTGAGAGATTTGGTAAGATCCCCGTCTGAGAGGAGCTCCGCATATGACACTACTTCCCCCAGGGGGGCCGCGATCCCCCGTCCGATAAGCAAATAGGCTAATACCGCCAGCACGATGAACGCCACCAACACCGCGGAATAGAGCGTCACCAGCAAGTTCTGGTTGTCCTCGAGGATCGCCCCCACGATCTCGCTGGTTTGGCCTACTACGTAGAACCCGAGTTCTTGTCCATCAAAGCGTTCCACCGGGACCACGACCGACAGGTAGTCATCATCGAATTGGTATGACCGGCGGGCCGTCTCCCGATCCACCTGCTCCGTCGTGTACTCCAGGAAACTCTCATTCACGTCACTCTGACTCAGGAGGTACTCGCCGTTCCACGCCGGAGCGTCCGTAAGCCCCTGGGCGATATCGGTATACTGTCGATCCATGAAGTACAGGAACTCCACCTGGTCTCCCTCGAGGTTACGCTTAACTGAGTTGAGGCCACCCTCGAAGTTAACCAACCCGATAACGGTCCCCTCCTGGCGAACGGGGAACAAGCCCTTCAGTCGCAATCCCTGCGGGGACGGTTCCATCGTGACCAGAGCCGCGGCGTTCCGCAGCACCTCCCGATAAGCGGGCGAGTAAGAGAGCTCTTCGCCATACTGATCAGCGTTCCAGGATTTCACGAAGGACCGCTGTTGGGCATCGATTAGGTGAACCTGAACGTTGCGAAAATTGGTGTTCTCACGGAAGACGGTGTTGTACCGATTCAGAATCGCAATCGCCGAATCGCGATCGCCGGTGGCCATCGCTTCCACAATCATCGGATTCTCCGCGATCTGCAGCGAGTTAGTCAGCCACACGTCGCTCTTAGCGCTGAGCTCGGACTCCAAGGTCCGCCGAAACATTTCGGCAGTATCCGCGAGTGTCTGATCAGCGATGCGCGAATATTGCAGCCAACCCAATGGAAGCACTACTGCCAGTAGAAGAAGTAACACGCTAAAGAGCACAATGAGCCCTTTCCCTCGAATCCCCATGGTCACACGCCTCCTGGTATCTCTGTTACTGGTATTTCTACGTGATTGCGTCCAAAAATGCAAACTGGAACAGTTGGCAATAACGGGTTAAGGTATATGAGTAAAAGATGAAGGAGTTCGCCATGGCAGTTTCGCGGCCCACCGCCCGCCCGACCCCCACTGGTACCGTTCACCGTACGATTGCGCTTCTCGATGGAGCCCTGCAGCAGCTTGGTGTTGTCACCGAGCCCCTGGAAACTGAGCGTATCGGCGTCATGGTGAATCGCGCCATGAGCGCGCAACAGCGAAGTTTTCATACTCCTGAGCATATTTTTGATCTCGCCGATGCCGACGATCCACACGTCACCCTGGCGGCGCTCTTTCACGATGTGGTGTATTACCACGTGGACCGCGGCTTCTCCGAGGAGATCGGAACGCTCTTAGAACCGTATATCCGGATCGAAGGCGATACCCTAAGGATCAGTCCCGATATTTCACCCGAGGATCGGGCGTTTCATGGATGCGCCGCGGTATTCGGGTTTGCGCCGGGAGAGACGCTGTCCCCCTTCGGCGGACTCAACGAGTTCCTCAGTGCCCTGCTCATGGACCTCCTTCTGGAGGGCACCGTGTCGGATGTAGATCTCCTGATCGCCACTGCCTGCATTGAAGCAACCATTCCTTTTCGGCCCGTCTCATCCGAGGGCCTCCGACCACCGGAGATCCTGGCACGCCGGCTACACCAGACGAACACGCAGTTTGGACTCAATCTCACGGACCAGGAACTGGAGCGGGTGGTAACCTCCGCGGTCCGGTTCGCCAACTCCGACGTCCAGAATTTTGCAGAAAAGGATGTGGCCCGCTTTCTCGACAACACCTGGAAATTGCTACCAGAAACAAATCCGATGCTCCGCTTCAAAGGCGTGTATACGATTCACAACTACTCCCTGGCGCTCCTGAAAATGCACGGATTCCTGGGAGTGTTACAGCCGGAAACCGTCTTTCACCATTACCACGGATTTCCCGATACCGAGCACTATACACGCGTGGTCGACCTGGCACGGCGAAACCTCACCGTGGGTCACCGCTATTTGGGAATCAAGTTGCTCACGGCGGGGGTGCTTCACGCCCTGGCAGAACTCTCCGGCGGGGATGCGCCGGTGGCGCTGTTCATGGGTGACCTCAATCCCCAGGAAGAGGGGGGGCAACTGTCCGCGCACCTCCCCGAACAACCCGTCCACTGCCACCGCGCCGATGACGAAGAGGACGATCTCTTTCGCCTTCTGGCGCATGGTCGCGCCGGGGAAGCGGGGTTTGACCTCCAGCACTCCCCCCTTTCACTGTTCGTCTATCGGTGTCTCTCCGATACGGAACTGAGTGACGGTATCGAGCACGCCCGAAAGATGTTCTCCGGCGATGAGTCCCCGGAAGACTTTCTCACATCACTGCCGGCAAAGACAGTCAGTGCCATTTCGCAGGCCGCCTCTCACATGGCATTCACCCGGTCAGAGAAGTTATCCGATCTGGCGGCCCGGTTTGGATCCTGAAATCGATCTAAGCAGCCATCCCATCAGTGAACTCCGACGAATGGTGCCCGTTCTGTGGGATAATCCGCGGCGCATCCCCTGGAGCGAGGCGCGGGAGGATATCCCGCTCACGGATGATGACGTCCACGCCGCGGCAGAGCGGTTTCTTCGTCACCGCCCGGCGCTGTCCCGCCTCTTTGAAACCGACGCACTCATCGAAAGCCCCCTACGCCCGGTGCACCACGAGTTGGGCCGCGCCACGGGCCTAAAACTGGATAGCGAGCTGCCGATCGCCGGATCGATCAAGGCGCGCGGCGGGATTCACGAGGTGCTCTGCCACGCCGAAGAGATTCTCCGGC
>CAYQRW010000363.1:0-2945 GCA_964419735.1 uncultured Spirochaeta sp. | reverse complement strand
CGGCTCCAGGCACTCCACGCCACGCACACGCCATCACTCTGCGAGCGGGCATCCCGAAACGCCTGCAGAATCATTTCCATGTTCTGAAGAATGCCACCGGCGTAGGGGCGGTACTCTTCTTGGCAGTCATCCAGCAGGAGCCCGATGCGACGAGGCCGGTCCTTCAGCTCCCATGACGCCCAGAACGCCAGCGGCGTCTCGTTGGGTCCTCCCGGGGTCTTGCTGTAGTTCGGCATCGGCTCCATGGCGAGGTCCATATCGCGGTGCTTACAGGGCTGTTGCATCGCCTCTTTCAGGGTGGGAATGTGGTCGTGTTCATGGTTCATAGTTTGGCTCCTTCCGGCATCGACTACCACGCACGGGGGTGATGCACTGGGGCGGGAGGTAGTGATTACCTGCAACTATTCTACGAGGGGATTATCGTGACCTGTCAAGGCGCCGAAAGGAACAACTCTCCGTCGCGGGAGCCCCCGTCCGTTGTATCGGTCTATCTACGATTTCAGGTGTCGTGCCGGGCAAAAGCCCTACCGACCATCCTTGAAAAGTGCACACAAAAAGTGTTCACTAGGCGACACAATTTGTTCACACAATTCACGGGGGCGCGGCTGCACCGGCCAGAGCGGCTGCACCGGCCAGAGCGGCGGAGTGGCCAGAGTGGCCGAGCGGTACGTTCCGACGCAGCTCCAGGTAACGATTTCGTTTCCGGGCCACAGTATCGCTCGGCCGACTTGCATCTCTAAGCATGAGTGTACCGTGCTACTTAAGCGACAGACCCACCATGAACTCGAGGTTAGTTCCCACTCCGGGACTGATCGAATCCAACTCGTTGTCTAACGCATCACTCAGGTCAATCGATGCGCCGTACAGATCAAAGGATAGCCCCATGCCGAAGTTCGCGGCGAGATTCTCGCCTAGGTCGTACTCCCCCAGAACGTTGAACGCAAGGCCTCCCAGTGAGAGATCGATAAACGCACTTTCCACATCCCCCAGGTCGGTCTCAGCGTAGGTATACGCAATGTACAGGAAATCTATGTGATACCCGACTCCCAGCATGATGTGCAGGTCGTCGACGAACTGCGGCAGGTAGGTAGACACCCCGAACACACCATCCACTCCCAAACCGCCGGCATCCTGGAGGTCTTGAGAATCTCCTTCCTCTTCCAGGCTCCCGCTGAAGAAATAGTCAAAGCTCTCTTCCAGGTACCAGTTCAAGGGGGCGTTCATGGACCAGGGAATGATCTGCATCGAAGACAGGCTGATACCCGATTGTCGGGTCTTCTTCTCGATTTCCGTGCCATCTGCATAACTGTAGGTGTTGTTCTGTCCGGCCCGGATGAATCCTACGTGTCCAGTCAGTACTGTACTATCAGCCTTGTAAATTCCCTCGGCGCTTATGGTGGCCCCTGCCGCCAGTAGTAGCGCGCCAACAATCAGTAATCGTTTCATAATTCCTCCTAAGGGCATAGAGTCTCGAATGCCATGAGCTTAGGGGAATAGCTTTAAACCAATCTTAAAGCGCGCGGGTCTGCCTTCGGGGAATCCAACCCGACGTCGCTACCTCCGACCCCGGAGCGCCCTAACGCGTGGCGCCCGCGTTCGTCTGCTGCATCCGGCTGTTAAGAATCAGCATCTGCAGCCGGTTTTCTATGTTGGCGAAACTGGTATCCGGGTCGTAGTCCAGGCTCAGGATCTGCGCCTCCGGATGGATCTCTTTTAGTCGCTTTACCAGGCCGCGGCCGGTGACGTGGTTGGGCAGACACCCAAACGGTTGCAGAATCAGAAACGACCGGATCCCTTCGGCGGCGTGGTGCAGAATCTCCCCGGCGATCATCCATCCCTCGCCGGAGGTGAAGGTGTGGTGAACGATCTCTTCCGAGCGCTCGGCGATCTTTGGCAACGCCTCCTGCTCGTTAAAGCGAGGATGGGTGGTGGCGATCTGTGAAACCCGCGTCAGGACGTGGTCAAAGAGATAGTCGGTGACACTGCCCAGCACCGTATCGGCGAAGGGGTGGCGGATGAAAAATTCCTTACGCTCCGTTTTCAAACGCATGAAGTCGCGGCGAAACGAATCCAGGATATTCGGGAGCACCACCTCCATACCGTTGGCCTCAAGGTACTCGACGATGTTGTAGTTGCTGGTGGGGTGGAAGTTGAGCAGAAACTCCCCGATGATAAATACCTGCGGTCGCTCGGTTGTGGTATCGAGCTCTACCCGCGTGAGTCGCTCCACGCACCGTTCAAACGCCTGCAATCCCCGCCGCACCGACACCTCGATCCCCGCGGCAACCTCTTCCACGCCCGTTTCAAAGATCGCATCGACCTCACCGGCGGTGATTTCGTACGGACGTAGACGCAGGCGGAGCGCCTCCATTGCGTCGATGATCCCCAGCGCCCAGAGCATGCGCAGCTGGAACAGGGGGCTCAGCTTGAATCCGGGGTGCATATTCTTGGTGTCGATGTCGGTGGTGATGATCGGCACCTGCGGATATCCCGCATCGTCCAGGGCTCGCCGAGCTAGGCTGGCGTAGTGGGCCAGACGGCAGTCACACTGGCTCTTGGCAAGTCCGCAGACCGCCTGGTCGGGATCGGCGGCTCCGCTTTCCAGCGCCCGGAGCATCTCCCCCACGTTTACCTGGGCGGGAAAACACATATCGTTGTGGATATAGCGCTTCCCCAGCTCAATTGCCCGGCGATCCGCCATGGGAAGCGGCTCGACTCGATATCCCTCGGCGCGAATCGCCGCGCTGATGACGGTGGCAAAGGCGCGGCTCACATTGGGCGCCATAATCACCTTCTCTTTCCGGTGCTGCTTCCGGTACTTCACGACAAACGGCTCCGGCAGGACTACCGGATGGGTCGCGGCCCCCGCGTCGGTCCCCTCGGTTGTACCGGTTGCCCTGCTGGCGCCGGTATTTGCGGCGCCGCCCCCGGGTGCGCCGGCTGCT
>CAYQRW010000362.1:0-2954 GCA_964419735.1 uncultured Spirochaeta sp. | reverse complement strand
CGGTTTCGTCTCATCCACGTTGACGTCATGAATCCAAACGATTTCAACATCCGCGTGGAGCCCCTTCTGGTGTCACTGTTCCGCGGTTACATCACCAAGGAATCCCTCACCGAGAACATCCAACTGATCGACACGGCGAACTTCCCTCTTGGTTCGTTTCCCCTCGCCGCGTCGGATCGAACGGCGATACGTGACCTCATCCGTTCCGCAAAGCCGCGGCACATCCTTATCTACGGCGAACCGGGGACGGGAAAAACGGAGCTGGTGCGGTCAGTCATCCGGGCGGAACGGAAGAAGGCGTACTGGATAGGGACGGTAGAGAAAGACGTTGATGGGGAAACGGCAAACCGTCATTCCCTGTTTGATGTAGCGGTAGCGATGGCGGAAGAACGGGGAGCAATCCTCGTTGTGGACGAGGCGGATCAGATTCTGAATACGGAGTCCCTCTTTGGCTCTTCGGGGAAAGGGCGCCTTGTGCGCGTCTTCGACGAGACCCCGGTTACCACCGTGTGGATCGTGAACGACGCTGATGCGGTTCACAACGCGATCGCCCGACGGTTTCACTTTCACCTGCGTTTTGAGCCACCGCGGAAAGATGTACGCTTCCAGCGCCTGTCGATGCTTCTCCGCGAGGCGGGTCTGTCTCTCCCGCGGCAGCAACGGCTCCGTATCGCCCACGATTACGACGTGAGCATCGCTTCCCTCTCCCGGGCGATGGAGACGGCCCTGGAGGCTCGTCGCGCCCCGACGAACAGGACGGAATCTGTCGTTGACCGTCTGGAACAGACCCTCGCCTACGAACACGAATTCGTTCACGGAACCAAGCCGCTTTCAGGCAACGCCATCCGCCGCGTAGGGTCGGGAACGCAGTTTCTGCGGGAGGCGCTCAGTACCTCCGTTCCGGTGACGCGGGTTGCCACGGCAGTTGAACGGTTCTACGCGGCACGGGAGCGTGACGGCGGCGCAACGGGCCCGCTCAATATCCTCTTCTCCGGCCCCTCCGGCACCGGCAAGACCGCCTTTGCCCGGGAACTGGCGGATGCCGTCGGTCGGGAACTCCTCTTTGTCACCGGCGCCGACCTTCTCGGTCCCCATGTCGGGGAAACGGAACGCGCAATTTACGGGATGTTTGCCACCGGGACCAACCAGGGAGCGATTATCCTCCTGGATGAGGCGGAAAATCTCCTGCAAAGCAGGAGTAACGCGCGTATGGGGCATGAACGCCAACACACCAACGAATTCCTGAGTCAGATGGAGCAACACGGAACGGTGTTTATCGCGACAACAAACGAAAAGACGATCATCGACAGTGCGATGAATCGGCGTTTCTCCGTGAAGGTTGAGTTTGCTCCTCCCGCGGCGGAGCATCGCCCCGCCCTGTACCGCGCGTACTTCACCCTCCCCCATCGGCGACTGACCCCAGCCCTTGTCCACCGTATCGGGGAGATCCGCGGTCTCACACCGGGGCACATCCGCACCGTCTACGATCGGCTCAAGTTCTTTGTCGATGATCAGATCACCCACGAGGAGATCATAGATGAGATAGAAACGGAGGTAGCGTCAACGTTGCAGGAACGATCGGAGCCGGTGGTCCTCGGGTTTTCAGCGTGAGCATGAGGCGCGGTACGAAACAACTGCACATCCGCTACAATAACAAAAGGAAAGGCAGAGTATGGAGACGACGACACTGACAACAATCGCCGCGATGTCGGAGGAAGAACGGATCGCCTGGGCACGGGAATACACCGGCGCCGTGACCACAACCATGGACGATGTATCCGCAATTCTTGAGGCGGTCCGCAGCGGCGATCCCGCACCAGATCCGAAAGCGCTCCTGGCACTGGTGCTGGATGATCACCAGGAGGACGAACTTCGCGAACGGGCGTTGCTCGCGCTGTATCACCACATAGAAGTCGTCCGAGCAGACGACGATGGCGAGACAATCCCAGCGTTGGAGCGGATGATCGAGCACCTCGTCCGGGCTCCCAAAGAAGAGCAAAACGAGAAGCTCCGGGGTCGCAAGTGCTGGATCAAACTCCGCCACCTCATCGACAACGAAACGCCGTCGGAGGTTATCGTCGATACGGTACAGCACCTCTGTCGGGACGAATCCTCCGGCTTTGTTCTGGACCGCGTCGCCGCCGCTATCAGCGGAGACCGAGCAACGCTCTTCGCCCTGTTTCCCTCAGACGGAACGTGGAGTCCACCGGAAACCGATGGCTGGAACCGATTGGAACGTATCGCGATCCAGCAAACCGGCGAAGCGGGAAAGATACTTGGAGCGCTCCGCCGGCGGGTACCGGATGTACTCACCGCCGCCAGCCGCGGAAACAATGATTTTCACCGATACGTGGAAACCCTGGACGCGACGGAACGCGAATACGTAGTTGCTCCCCCCATCGTGGCTACAGTTCTGAAAACTCTCTCTCCGTTGGGCCGTAACCGGGTGCTCGCAGTCTGCAGCGGCGGCTCCACCAGAGAAGACGCCCCGCGCCTCTCCCGGTATCTCGCCGACCTCCGTGAAATATCCGCACCGGCCACGGGAAATCGCGACTGGGCAGATCAGTTTACCATACTGGGCGTTGAGGCAACGATCGCAAATGTCGGAAGCGACGCTACCGACGCGCGACTCGAGCGCCTCATCAAACCGGCTTTGGAACTCCTTTCACAACCGCTTCCGGACCGATACGATTGCTCGGCAACGCGCCACTCTCTCTCCAAACTGACTGGGGGTATTCTCCGCGTCGTTTTTTCCGATCCCGCGCAGACCACGGCGGTCATGAGCGGCGGTCGCGACGTTGTTGCTCGTCTCACCGATGCAATTACAGCCGATTCACCGTATATCGCCAACGTAGCCGCCGACGTTGCGTTGCTCCTGGCGCGTAGCAGCGCCTTACCCCAGGAGCTCGTCGCCCCCCTCCTCACGCGGTTGTCTCAATCTCCCGCTACCGACG
>CAYQRW010000361.1:0-2961 GCA_964419735.1 uncultured Spirochaeta sp. | reverse complement strand
GGATATCGGGTGTATTATATCTATATCCGCATACCTATTCACCATGAGTGTGCCACCCAGCTGCGGAGATATTCGGTTATGCAGGGAGGCGTGTATGGCGACCGGTGCAGATCAGTCGGTTCTGGAAATTGATCCGTTGGAGTTTGACACGATTCTTGAGCAGCATGCGGGAGAGCCGGGTGCGTTGATTCCGATCCTTCAAGAGCTTCAAGAGCATATCGGACATCTGCCGAAGCCGCTCCTCCGGGAGCTCTCGGGCCGGCTCAAGATCCCGTACAGTGAAATTGCCGGAGTGGTGGGGTTCTATTCGTTCTTCACGACGATCCCCCGCGGTGTTCACACGATTCGTACCTGTCTGGGAACTGCCTGCTACGTCCGGGGCGGCAAGGAACTGCTGCAATCGCTTCGGTCTAACCTCCATATCGATGTCGGTGAAACAACCGCGGATCGCCAGTTCTCGCTGGAGGTGGGACGGTGCTTTGGCGCCTGTGGTCTCGCTCCGGTGGTGGTCGTCGATGATGACGTTCACCAGCGGGTGAAACCGGCCAAGATTCACGAGCTCCTATCCGCGTACAGCGTCTCCGAGGGCGGGGAGGTGTGTGATGAAGAGTAAGCGTATCAAGAACGGTGCGGACCTCACGGAGCTCCGGGAACGGCGCCGCGGTGAACTGGAGACGAGCGGACAGCGCATCTACCTCTGCGGTGGGGGCAGTTGCGTTTCATCGGGAAGTCAGTCGATCCATTCGGCGTTGGAGGCGGCGCTGGCGGAGGCGGAGCTCTCCGTGGAGATCGTGGAGACCGGATGCATGGGACCCTGCGCGGATGGACCGATGGTGCGCATCGAACCTGACGGCGTCCTGTACCGTCGCCTGGCACCTCATGATGCCGATTCCCTGGTGCACGGGCACCTGCGAAACGGCGAAGTACAGCCCACCGCGCGCGCCATGGAGGAGCTTTCCTTCTTCCAGGGTCAGCACCGGGTAGTACTGCGTAACTGCGGTGTCATTGATCCGCTGCGCCTCGACGACTACGTGGCAACCGGCGGATACTCCGCCCTGGCCCGGGCGGTGGCCACGATGACCTCGGCTGAGGTAATCGCCCTCATGGAACTCTCCGGCCTCAAAGGGCGCGGTGGGGCGGGGTTCCCTACGTATCTCAAGTGGCGGCTCACCGCGGAGTCCTCCGGCTCCCCCAAGTACGTGCTATGTAACGCCGACGAGGGCGATCCCGGAGCGTTCATGGATCGCAGTATTCTCGAAGGTGATCCGCACAGTGTGATCGAGGGAATGGCGCTGGCAGCCTATGCCGTTGGCGCGGAGCAGGGGTTCGTCTACGTCCGGGCGGAGTACCCCCTGGCGGTGGAGCGCTTGCAACGGGCGATCACCGCCGCGGAAGAGGCCGGTCTGCTGGGACGGAATATCCTCGGCAGTGATCACTCCTTCAACCTGGAAATCCGGCGCGGTTCGGGAGCGTTTGTGTGTGGTGAGGAAACCGCCCTGATTCACTCCATCGAGGGGAGCCGGGGCGAGCCGAGTCCGCGGCCGCCCTTTCCGGCACAACGCGGGTTGTGGGGCAAACCCACCCTCCTAAACAACGTCGAAACCTACGCCTCCGTGGCGTACATCGTCGGCCGCGGTCCGGAGCAGTACGCCTCCCTGGGCAGCGAGGAGAGCGCCGGCACGAAGGTTTTCGCGTTGGCCGGATCCGTACAGAATACCGGCCTCGTGGAAGTGCCGATCGGTACGCCGCTGGGCGAGGTGATCTACGATATCGGTGGCGGCATTCGCGACGGGAAAGAGTTCAAGGCGGCGCAAATTGGGGGACCCTCCGGCGGGTGTATTCCGCGGGAGCATTTGAACGTTCCCCTCGATTATAAGAGCCTGCAGGAACTGGGAGCGATCATGGGCTCCGGCGGACTGATCGTCATGGACGACGACACCTGCATGGTGGATGTGGCGCGCTTCTTCCTGGAGTTCGTTCAGGAGGAATCCTGCGGCAAATGCGCCCCGTGCCGGGTGGGGACCAAGCGCATGCTCGAAATTCTGGAACGGATCTGCGATGGACAGGGTGAGATGGAGGACTTGGATCGCCTGGTGCAGCTGGGTGAGGAGATCCGCGAAACCGCGCTGTGTGGCCTCGGCCAGACCGCACCCAATCCGGTCCTCTCCACGCTGCGCCACTTCCGTCACGAATACGAGGAACACATCCGTGACCACCACTGCACCGCCGGTGTGTGTCCGGGGCTGGTGCGCGCTCCCTGTCAGTCCGCCTGTCCCGCCGGCGTGGACGTTCCCGGGTTTATCAGCCTGGTGGGAGAAGAGCGCTATGCCGAGGCGTTGCGTCTCCACCGGGAGCGCAATCCCTTTGCCGCGGTGTGCGCGCGGGTGTGTTTTCACACCTGTGAGGAGAAGTGCCGCCGGGCTGGACTTGACGAGGCGGTTCCGATTCGAGGAATTAAACGCTTCATGGTGGACCAGGAAATCGTCGTTCAGCTGCCGGAGGTTCGCGAGAACGAGGCCAACGCTCGGCGGAAGATCGGCATCGTCGGCGGTGGACCGGCGGGTCTCTCCTGCGGCTACTTTCTGGCGCGTCTCGGTTACCGGCCGGTGATCTTCGAGGCGCAGTCGCGGCCGGGAGGCATGTTGGTCCAGGCGATTCCCGAGTATCGGCTTCCCCGAGAGACGTTGGCTCGGGAGATTCGCATGATCGAACGCATGGGAGTGGAGATCCGCACGGAACACAAGTTCGGGCGGGATATCACCGCGGACTCCCTGAGCGACGAGGGCTACGAGGCGCTCTTCGTGGCCCCCGGTGCCGCGGCATCGGTTCCGGTAGATATCCCCGGGGTCCAGGGAGACGGAATTGCCGACGCCTGTGAGTTTCTCCGCCAGTACAACGTGCGCGGATCGGCGCCGGTGGGGTCGCAGGTCGTGGTGGTGGGCGGTGGGAACGCCGCGGTGG
>CAYQRW010000360.1:0-2979 GCA_964419735.1 uncultured Spirochaeta sp. | reverse complement strand
GCTGGTGGAGTTGCGGGATATCGATCTCGTGCAACCGGAGGTGGCGCGTTCCGTGCGGCATTACCTATCACCGCCGGGAGGATCGCTGGCGATGCGAATTGTGGGAACCGCCGCCATGAAACCGTTGGAGACCGCAAAGCCGCCGGACGACAAAGAGACAAATACCGATTCAGATGTGACGACGATCTCCGACGTACCGCCGGCGGTACGGGTGGTGGAGCTATCCGGGGGTGAAGCGGACCGTTTTGGCGGGGCCCACGCCTACTGGGCCGACCCCGACCACGATCCGCGGCGGCTGTCCGCCCACCACCGACATCTGATCTATCTCTTGTATCGCCTGCGGGGGGGCCTCAATGATGAGGCGATTTCCCCGTTTGTCGCCGCCTTGGGCATCACGCCGGCGGAGCGCGTCCGAGTGGTGCAAGAGCTGAAAGACCTGGGCGTGGTGCAAGACCTATGGACCTCCCAGGTCAACCCGGCAGCGGAGCCCCTGATGGCGGCGATCATTCCGCTAGAAGAACGCGGGGAGCTGGAAGACACGATCTACGCGGTAATGGCATCTCAGCTACGCACCAAGGGATTGCAGTTGTCTCCTTCGATCCTCGCATTTCTGGAGGAGGAACATGAGGTGGGTCGCTCCCGGGAGCGCCGTCACACGGTGCTCCACACCCTCGCCGGAGGCGGGGCGTTTGATGCGGTAGAACGGATCGTGGGGTCCGACGGATCGACTCCGTACCACGCTCGTGCTACTGAGGCCAGCGCCCGGATACGGCTCTACCTGCGGGATAGCCGCGGGCCGGAGTTCTGTCAAGAGGATGCGGCGGTCCTCACCACCGCCGCGGGGGACGAGGCGCTTTCTCCCGAGCAACGGGCGGACTACCTCCTGAGCCTCGGGGAGTTCTATCTGGCACAGCGAAACTATGCGCAGGCCCTCGTCGCGGCCAAGGACGCCACCGTGCTGTTGCAGAACGTCCGAGCCCCCGGCACCGGCGCCAGCCATCTCTTGATGGCACGAGTGCTGTTGGTTCAGCGGCGTCTGGGAGATGCTGGGCGCTACCTGACCTTTGCCCGAGAGGAAGCGCACGACGATCTTGCTACGGAGCTCATCGCCCGCTCGCTGGAAGCGATTCGCCTGTTTCTCTCCGGCAATCTCAGCCGTTCCGCTACGCAGTTCTCTGAACTCACCGGCAAACTACTGGCGAGCGGATTTTCCGAGTGGCTTCTCTTGGCGTGGTTTGCTCTGGGGCGCATCGACTTCGAACTGGGTGCCTACCACCGGGCGGCGGCCCAGTTTGCCATGAGTCAGGAATGGGCCCAGGGGTGTGGCATGGGGGTCCCCGCGCGTACGATCGGCGCTTGGATGCTCCGATCGCGCTACCTCGCCGATGAGGAGGTTCCCGCGGATTACTTGAGTCGAGACCCCGCCCAGATGCGGGCGGAGGAAAAGCTCTTCGTGGCGGAGGCGCTGATCACCCGCAACGAGTACCACCAGGCGCTGGAACTGCTGAACGCCGCCGAGGAAGAAGAGCGGGATGAAGCGCGATGGCCGCGGTTAGGCGTGTGCTGGAACAGTGGATACGCCCCGATGGAAGACCTGCTGATCGCGGACCGGGAGGGGAGAAGTGAGCTGTTGCGCATGATTCAAGCGTTTCGTGCCTGGATGCTCTCACTTACGGACCGCCAGGATGAGGCGGTGGCGATCCTCTACCGCCTAACCCGCGGGCACGATGGATTAAGCGTGGATCCCTACGCGGGACTCTTTAACTACCTCTATGCCTGCATCCTGCCGGCGGAGCGCTCCGCCGACCGCGACGACCGCACCACGGTGCTGGGCAAGTCGGTAAAGCTGGTGCAGGAGCGGATGAGCCGTATCGACGACTACCGCGATAAGATGCGCTACCTCCGTTCCAACACGTGGAACCGTCGGCTCATGGATGCCGCCCGGCGCCACAATCTGGTGTCGTGACGATCACCAGATCCGATAAGTTACGTTGACACGGTGTGAGGGACCTGCTATATTTCCGCCTCACAGCAACGGTGGCGTAGCTCAGTTGGTAGAGCAAGCGGCTCATATCCGCTAGGTCAGGGGTTCAAGTCCCTTCGCCACTATTGGGCGTCGGCTACTGGTCGGCGCCCTTCTTTTGCTCCAGGCGTTCAATCTCACGCATAAACTCGTCCACACTTTCGAAGTTCCGGTACACCGAGGCAAACCGGATGTAGGCCACCGTATCCAGGCGGTCCAACTGTTCAAGAACCAGTTCGCCCAGGCGGGAGGCGGTGATCTCGTGGGTATCCATGCCCTCCTGAATCGCCTGCTCTTCCAACTCGTCGATAATGGTGGCGATTTGCGCCTGGCTGACCTGCCGTTTCCGTACTGCCTGCTGAATACCGTTTTCCAATTTGCTACGGTCAAACGGCTCCCGGCGGTTTTTGGTCTTCTTCACCACCATGAGCTGTTTCTCTTCGACTCGCTCGTAGGAGGTAAACCGATAATCACAGGTAAGGCACTGCCGGCGACGGCGAATCGTGCGGCCATCAGCCAACGCGCGAGATTCAATCACTTTGTCTTCCACGGCACCGCACTTGGGACACCTCACCGTGCAACCTCCATATCTAGGGGGGAATATGTAAATTCAACTACATCTAACACTATACGCGCAGACGCCGCCGAAATCAAGTATGGCGGAACCGGC
This sequence comes from uncultured Spirochaeta sp., assembly GCA_964419735.1. GTDB lineage: Bacteria > Spirochaetota > Spirochaetia > DSM-27196 > Alkalispirochaetaceae > Alkalispirochaeta. The sequence goes on along the minus strand of CAYQRW010000360.1, from coordinate 286 downwards.
GCTCCCGACGTAGAATAGATACAGACGGATCGGGAGGAGCGCTCATGAAACTTGTACACCAGGAAATACCGGTAGAATTTCTCCGGGCGATGCCGGAGGGCCTGAAGCTGGTCACTCGCCATGGCCGGGAATTTCTTGTGGTGGAGTCGGCTTACAGTCGGCAGGGTACGCCCCTGATTACCGAAAGCGTACGCATCCACGGGGAGCCGAGCATCCGCATCGGGCTGCGCCTCGGACAGCAGGAGGGCTTGATCTTCGTCGATGCCTACTGGGGAAGCCACGCCAA
>CAYQRW010000359.1:0-3002 GCA_964419735.1 uncultured Spirochaeta sp. | reverse complement strand
CCCGGCGGCGTCACGGAGTCTTCCGGTAGCTCCGGAGGGCACCCGTTTATGGTCAGCGTGGCGGCCCACGGATCTGGTGCGGTGACGGTATAGAGTTCCAGTGTTCGTGGAGCAAAGCCGAGGGTCGAGGCGTCCAGTGCTACCTGAATCTCTGTATCGCGGTGTACATTTATGAGAAGGAATGAGAACCCGCCCCTCCGGTGGGGGGTATTGTGGGCGTACACCCGCAGATGCGGGGAGCCGTTGCAGAATGTGGTGTAGACGTGCTGCCCCATGAGCCGTTTCCATAGCAGTGAGTTCCAGTAATCCGGGCGGGGTTGCACCGTTTCAGTGTCGAGAAGCCCATAATCTCCGCCCACGAGGCTTTGCCGCACAACGACGCGAACCCCGCTGCGGGCCATGAGGCCCAGCTGATCAAGCCACCAGATTCCGGCGACAAACCGATCCGACACACCCGGCTCCCCGCCGTAGAGCGCGTGGCCGGTTTCTCCCAGCCAGACCTGGGGAGTGGTATACGCCGCGTCACCGGCTGGGTACCCCGCATCACCAGACGGGTCGCCGGCGTCACCGGCTGGGTGCCCCGGCTCCCCAAGTGAGTACCGCGCATCCTCCCCTACCCGCCGGGCGTGGCGCAGCACCCGGCGGGCCCAGTGAGCCGAGCCATTCAAACGCCATGGCCGGAGGACCTTGAACGGATCCGCTCGGCGTGTGGCCAAGAGTCCGCGGGAAGACTGCTGCGGATAGTAGTGCCAGGTAATCACATCGGGAACCCGCTCCAGGCGGTTTACCACCCAGGGAGTGAAGGGCAGCATCTCACCCACCAGCGGCCAGTACGCGCTTGCCAGCCCCGCAGTGCGCGCACCCGGTGCATGGCGGCGAATCATATCGTGAAACACCGTGAAGTCGACGGCATAGCGACCAGCACTCACTCGGCTGCCGGGACCATGGATAAACGGAAACCCGCTTACCTCATTTCCAAATTCCCAGACCGAAACCGGGTCCCCCCGGTGTGCGGCATACGTAACAAGCTCTTGGGCGTTGGTCGGGTCCCAGCGACCGTGGGAATCGCGCGGTCCGGCCCCCGCGTTCAAGGTGACAAAGAGCTCGCACCCGCTCCTCCGAGCAAAGTCACTCACCTCATTCCACCGGGTTCGGGTCAATACGGACCGGAATGCCGATGCCGAGCGGCGTCCCCGGGGACGCCCGCCGGTGGAGGTTGTCTGATGTATGGGTTTCCCCACTGAGGATCCATGTTCCTGGGAGTACCAGATCCGATCCGCCTCCGACCCGCCAAGTCGCAGAAACGCCGGGACCAGTGCTTGCGCATGGCGCAGCAGTCTGGGATCGGTGAGATCCACCGGCGTTGCGCGTTCATGCCCAAAGCCGACGCGGGTTCGCCGCGTCCCCTCCCACCAGGGAGCCCCAATAAGACAGGCAAAGTCTATGGCCACCGAGAGGAATCGTGGATCAAGGCGACGGTGTGGTCGGGGGATCTCTTCTCCCGCGGAAGGCAGAAGCCCGACGGTGGCGTGCTCAGGCGTGTGGTGCATAATAGTAGGGACTGTATCGTATTTGGGTATTCTTGGCGCGCCTCTACCCCGCTAAGCGGATCAGATTGTTTCGCTTACCCTGAGTAGCAAAGCGGTCGATGAGCTCAACCGCTCGGTCGAGATCGTTTCGGAACGAGAATTTCGCGTACGCGTGTTGGGGAAGCCGCGGATAGTAGTCGATATCTTCGATGAACTGCGGCAACGTCTTATGTAGATTCTTGAGGGTGCCCCATGCACCGAAGCCGCTGCGCTCCAGCATTCGGGCGTTCAGGTGCTGCTCATACTGGCGTCGCTGGGGAATGACAAAGGCGGGCTTTCCAAGAACGATCGCTTCACTGATGAATTGGTGCCCGGCACTCGATATGACGCCCTTGCAGCGCGCCATGGCAGCGCGAAAGTCCTTCTTCGGGTTGGGAAACAGCTCAACATTGGTGATACCGAGTTGTCTCAGTTTCCGCGAAACCACGCGCCGATAGCACGGCTTCACGTAGACCACGAAAAAATCGTCCCGACGCAACGGCTGCTCAGTCAGCGCACGACGCACAATCGGTCCTACGTCGCCGTTATAAAACGAACACAGGACCCGCTTGTCGTAGTAACCCATGAGCAGCCAGGAGAAGAGCTTAGCAATAATCGCCTGAAACCCGATCGCCGGCGATCGCAAGATCACCGAAGGGTGGTTGAGCTGCATCACGGGAATACCGAGACGCCGCGCCGCAAACGCTACAAACGGATCATAATCAGAAACACAGGCGCTTGGTGCAATATCCGCCAGTACCCGGGCGAGGCGACGGACCGTGATGTGGAACCGAAAGAGCTTGTCCGCGTTCTGAATGAGGGTACCGACGTACTCCACGCGTTCGTTCTTCTTCGCAAAGGAAAAATAGGGTATTTCGAACAACTGGGCCCCGGGAACATGGTCCATGAGAAACCGGTGTCGACATTTCGGGGCGAAGATGACGATCTGATACGTCGATGACAGTTCCGAGGCCAGCGCCGCAACCCGAGCAGCGTGCCCCATACCCTCCCCGGTACACGAAAAGACCAAAGGTTTCCGGCGTATTTCCATCATCGCTTTTCCATCATCCTTGTATTCGTATTCCTCATCCTATGAACACGCATGTACGTAAGCGTTTGATCAGAAATGTGTGAGAATTCGGTTATAAACGTTGCTATCGGTGCACCACTCCGTAAGTTCCATGATTACTTTCCGGTATATGAGTGGAATACGACGGGGTTGGGCGATGGCGATCTTTGGAATGTGGGCTATGAGCGGTGGGTGGCTCGTAGCGCAGGAACCGGCGTCGGAGGTGGTAATGCTTGACGATTTCGCCCAGGGAGCGGACAATTCTCGAGTAGGCACCGCCTGGGAGGCATTCACTGATGGAGTGATGGGAGGGAGGTCGCGCATGAGCGCCGGCATCGTCACCGATGCTCCCGTCCCCTACTTGC
>CAYQRW010000358.1:0-3003 GCA_964419735.1 uncultured Spirochaeta sp. | reverse complement strand
CTTCAGCTCCCCACCACCACGCATGCCCACACACTCAGAACAGCGACAGCTGCCCATGGGAGTCGTCGTTGTCCTGGTGGTCACGATCCGGCCCAGTGTTGCTGCCGCCATCCTGCTGGCCATGATCTGGCCCGCTGCCGCCACCATCTTCGCGGTCATGCTCCCGCCCACCGAAACCATCACCGCCATCTTCGGCGCCATGATCCTGCTCACCGACACCACCACCACCACCGCCGGTGACCCCCGTGCCGTCGGTCGGCGGCTTCGGTTCCTCAAGATCCTCCGGCTTGGGTGGTCGGGGATAGTGGACAATTGCCTGAGCCGTGGCCAAGCCGGAGGCAAAGCGCTCTGCCAGGTTAAGGGCCCAGCGGGTATCCTCCATGTGGACATACACGTAGACTTCGCGCAGGCCGCGACCCAACCAGTCGAGAATCTGTCGGGACCACTGATCGATTCGTGCGCCATCCACTGTGACGTTTCCGGCGGCCACAAACCTGAGCACCAGGACGGGGGCGGTGAGGATCGTGTGGACCACGTTCCGGGCCCCCACCGTGTCGGTGACCACCAGGGCCGCGCCGTACTCTCGTAGCAGCTCCGCCGCCGGCGGGATTCCGCCGGCGGCGGTGGCGCTCGCCGGGGCTCTGCCGCCGCCTCCGCTCCAATCAGCAGCACCGCTATCACGCGCGTTCCAGCCCGGACTTCCCGTCGAGTCAGGATTCCCGCGCCAGCCAGGGTCCTCTCTCGATCCAGGATTCCCGCTCCAGCCGCCCGTGCCAAACCACGCCGGGTGCCGCAACTCTACCGCCGCCTGCCGACCCAGCACCGCCAGCGCCGCGGCGAGGCGGTCATACCCCACCGGTGTGGGCGCGAACCGCGGTGGCATCTGCAACAGGAGCGGTCCTCGCCGCTCGCCGAGAATCGCGGTATTCTCCAGAAACTCCCGCAGGCCCTGCTGGGCGTCGGCCAGACCCCGACGATGGGTGAGGCTCTGGCTCACTTTGGGTACGAAGCGGAACGTCTCCGGTACCGCATCGCGCCAGGCCGCAAGGCGCCGCGCTTCGGGCATGCCGTAGAAAGTGGCGGAGAGTTCCACTGTAGAGAAGATGTGACCGTAGTACTCCAGGAAATCGCCGGGAGCGGCATCGGTAGGGTAGAGCACCCCGCGGTAGTTCTTATCTCCCCACGTGGACAGTCCGATGCGGACCACCGGCTCCTCCACGGGAAAGAGCTCCAGCGCCCGATCGATCTCGCGGCGATTCATGCCGTGCTGGTCGGTGTCGTTCAAGAGATCGGTTGTGCTGGGGTGCTCCGGCGGCAACTGGGGGATGCTTCCCTCCTGGAAGTCGCCGTGGAGCCGACCAAATTCCACGCCTCCAATTTACTGGAGTTCATCCGCGGCGTCGATGACTATGGCGGGGCCGGCACTGATCACCTGCTCACGCTGCCGGGCTGATCACCTGCCCACGCTGTCGAGTACCGACCTCCCGCTGACGATGCCCGCCGCCGGTCGCGCCGTGGGCTGTATACACAAAGATGTTGCAGTTCTGTGGCTAAACCCCTTCTGCTGAGTGAGTTGCTCCTGCCAAGGGGACTCCAGCTGCTAAGTTGTTGTTGCGGCGGTGATTACGTGATTCCTGCAACACGATTCTCGATACAGAGTAGGACATGACTTAGAACGGCTCATGCGGTATGCTCGAAGCCATGACTTCCACCGGCAATCCCGACCTTGATCTGGCAGTTTCCGTCGCTCGTGAGGCGGGAGCGCTGCTGCGAACGGAGTTTCATCGCCAGGGCGGTCCCCGGGGTTACGGCGGACACGCGGAGATCGACCGCCCCACCGAAGAGCTCATCCGCCGGCGGCTGCTGGCGGCACGCCCAGCCGACGCCTTTCTCGGGGAAGAGACGGGGTCAGCGGACGCTGCCACTGCGCCGTCCACACCTACGCCGTCCGCCCGCACCTCGACACCGGGAGCATCTGAGCCACCCGCGGGTACCGCAAACCCGGCTACGCCACCTGCCACGCCGCCTGCCACCTCATCTGCCACGCCACCCAGCGCCGGCGACCCAGCCGTCGCGCGCCGCTGGATCGTCGACCCCAACGACGGCACCAGCGAGTTTCTCAAGGGAGCCCGCGGTCCCTCCGTGTCGATCGCGCTGGTGATCGGAGACCGTCCCGTTCTGGGGGTCGTCTACGCCTACGCCGCCCCCGACGATCGCGGGGATCTCATCTGCGGTGGTGCCCAGATCGGCCTGTGGCGGGGATGGGGAAGTGAGGACGAACTGACGGGTTCCGCGGAGCCCGCACCGTGCGTACCGTCGGCGGCTCCTGGCCGAGTCGCGGTCTCCAGCGGCGCGTTTCGAACCGATGCGGTGCGCGCTGCCAACGTGGAGCTATGCGCTCCGTGGCAACCGGTACCGGTGCCGGGTATCGCCTACCGCTTGGCGCTGACGGCGGTGGGGGAGATGCGCGTTGCCACCACACTCACCGCTCCCTGGAGTTGGGATATGGCCGGCGGCCACGCCCTGCTCCTCGCCGGGGGTGGCGATCTGTTCACCCGCGACGGCACGCCCGTGCGCTACGACAGTTCGGGACACTGTACCTACGCCCCGGCGTATTTCGGCGGGTGTTCTGCGGACGTGGAGCGGATCCGGCCACGCAACTGGGAGTCGCTCCTCGTTGGGCGACCGGGGCGTTCACGGTGATCAGTCTGTTTGCCGGGGAATCTTACTCGTCGTCGGAGTCGGTATTATCGCCATCTTGAGCATCCTGCTCGTCGGTTTGCTCGGCGGCCTCCTCGGCGGCTGCCTCCGCTGCTTCTGGAGAGTAGGTGCGAATCACCCCAAGCATCGAGGGGTAGGTGGCGGCCCGATAGAAGGAGATTCGTGAGGCAAGGTCTTCGGTCAGCGTGAACTGGATTTCATCATCGCTCACGGAGACATCGGCGTCTTCCAGTCCTTCCGACTCCACCTCGTCCCGCTGCGATACGACGACTTCTCCCGAAC
>CAYQRW010000357.1:0-3017 GCA_964419735.1 uncultured Spirochaeta sp. | reverse complement strand
GCCCTGCCCGTGCGGCGTGAGACGGAACTTACCAGAACCCTCCGGCTCTGGTCAACCGGTTTGTTGAAATCTGATGAGCAAATCTTTTTCCGTTGAATATGTTACAATCCGGGGCATGAGTACGACCGAGAAGCGTCTCACGCGACTGCGTTCATTTATGGATTCCGTCGGCGTGCAAGCAGTGATCATCCCTAGTAGTGATCCCCATCAAAGCGAGTATATGCCGCCCCATTTTCAATCGCGGGCGTACGTCAGCGGCTTCCACGGGTCCGCGGGAACGGTGGTGGTCACGCATAGCGAAGCCGGCCTCTGGACTGATTCCCGTTACTTTCTGGCGGCGGAGAAGGTCCTTCCCCAGCACGCAATCGGGCTGCACAAGTCCGGCACACCCGGCGTGGCAGACTATCCGGAATGGTTGGCCCAACAGCTGCCGGCGAGGAGTGTGGTGGGAGTAGATCCTCGCCTGATTACCGTGACCCAGATGCGTCACATTCAACACCAACTGGATCCACAACAGATTACGCTCCGCGCGATAGCTGATCCCATGGCGGAGATCTGGAGCGACCGCCCTCAGCTCCCGGCCCATGAGGTATGGCCCCTGGCCGAGGAGTTTGCCGGTGAATCCGCCGCGGATAAGCTCCGCAGGCTACGCACCGAAATGCAAAACCACGGTGCCACCTCCCACGTCATTACCAGTCTCGATGATATCGCGTGGGTACTCAATCTCCGCGGGAGTGACGTCGCGTACAATCCGGTCTTTCTGGCGTACCTCATCGTCACCGCCGATGCGGCGCATCTGTTTACCGACGCCACCCGGCTCCGCGATGATGCACGCCAGGTGCTTCGTAGCGCCAATGTGGCAGTAAAGCCCTACGATACCTTTGATACCGCCGTGGAAGAGCTGTCCGGTCCAATTCTGATCGATCCCGACCGGATTAGCTGGTACGTGTACAATGCGCTCTCCAACGAGGGCGTACGGGAGCGACCGCAGCCCACCACCCACATGAAAGCGCGCAAGAACGCGGTAGAGCTCAACCATCTTCGCCACGTCATGATCCGGGATGGACAGGCGATGGTCAGATTCCTGTCATGGATCGATCGTCAGGTCGATACCGGTGACACCATGACCGAGGCCCGGTCGGCTGAAAAACTTCAGGCGTTCAGGAAACAGGATCCTCAGTACATAAGCGACAGCTTCACCTACATCTCCGGGTGGGCAGGCAACGGCGCGGTGGTGCACTACTCCTACGATCCCGATCGGCCGGCAATGCTTGGAAAACGGGGAATCTACCTCATCGACTCCGGCGGGCAGTATCTCGATGGCACCACTGATATAACCCGGACGATTACCGTAGGAAAGCCAACCGCTGAGGAACAAGAGGATTTCACCCTGGTACTCAAGGGACACATCGCCCTGGCGCGGCTCCACATGCCGGAAGGCACGGCCGGACGCGACATCGACGCCATCGCCCGCCGCGACCTGTGGATGCACCACCGCAACTACGGCCACGGCACCGGTCACGGCGTGGGGTTCGTCCTTAACGTGCATGAGGGACCGCAGAAGATCGCTCCCGGCAATAGCGCCACCCCGTTGCAACCGGGCATGGTGGTTTCCAACGAGCCGGGACTCTACCGGGAAGACCAGTACGGAATCCGGATCGAGAACCTTATGGCGGTGGAAAAGGCGGGGGGAGAATCGTTTGGGGAGTTTCTGTCCTTTGAAACATTGACCCTATGTCCGATCGACCTGCGTTTGGTGGATGCCGAGCAGCTGAATGATGCTGAGCGGGAGTGGCTCAATGAGTACCACCGGGTGGTGCGGGAAGAATTGCGGGACGGACTCAACGACGATGACCGGGCGTGGCTCGATCAAGCCACGCGCCCGGTGTAAGCTGCCCCTGACGGCGCCTGCGGGGCGCCCGGGGAGTAACGCTCCGTCACGCTACTGCGGCAAAATGATCGTGTTAATCGAAATATCCAGTTCGCGGGCGCGCTGGAACACCTGGTCTCGGGTAACGCTGCCCCGCGGCCGCGGATGGGGCGGGGCATCACCGATGAGAATGATCATGCGTTCCGGCGCTTCCCAGTCGAATCCTTGCACGCTGGCCCAGAGCGCCTCGTATACCGCCTCCGGGATATCTCGCCCCCCCGCTACCCGGATTCGGTTGAGCCGATCCTGTACCAGCTCGTAGGTGTCGACGAAGTCGTACTTGCGTACCAAGAAATCCTCGAGGTAGTCCCGATACAGCATCAGACCGATGCGGAACCGGTCAAAGCCGGATAGTTCCTCCCGCAGCATCTCCACCAAACCGTCCTGCAACACCGGCAGGTCGTCATACATGCTCTGCGTCGCGTCCAACGCCAGCACCAGCTCTATGGCGGTTCCTTCTTCCGGCAGGAGATCGGCGATCCGTCCGATCGTGTCTTCCGGGCCCTCGCTATAGACCGACTCGCCGTCGTTCTCCCGGGAGATATCCTCAAACGCATCCACCGTATCCGGCATGAAGTTGCCTTCGGGAGGCCCCTCCAGGGGAGCTTGTTCCACGCGCAGAATAAACGGATTATCTCGAAACGCTCCCCGGTAGTCGGCATACGGTTCCTCAAAAGCACGGATACTGAGATAGGTTCCGTCCAGAACCATTACTTCGCCGTTGCGGGTGTCGGGATAGCCGAATTCCACCATGTAGGGAATGAATATACGAAACGCCTGACCAAACTCCTCGTCGGGCTCGGGGGTGCTGTCGATTAGAAAGTAGCGACCGTCATCGGGCAGGAACTCACCGTCAAGAATGCGCCGTTCCCCGGCATTCAGCGGATGCTCTTCCCGGGCGCGAAACGCAAAGGTAGTGGGACGCCGATCGGGAGCCTCCGTGGATTCGGTGAGAAGGATGGAGCTGATCTCCGGGCGCTTTCGCACCCACAGTTCGTAGCCGCCGTCTAAACTCTGGTCGATGCGGATATCGTCGGCGGTAATCGCAAGTCCCTGGTCCTGCGCAGATACTACAGACGTGGCAAAA
>CAYQRW010000356.1:0-3018 GCA_964419735.1 uncultured Spirochaeta sp. | reverse complement strand
CAAATGGAACAGCACGCCGAGCTCATCCTCGATCGGATTGAGGAGCTCATTCCCGAGTGGGATCATGAGGAACATGTGGATCCGATCTGGGAGGAGTACACCCTTCAGTTCTGGGTATCCGATGCCGCGAGTACGTGGCGGGACCGGGCGGATGAGATCGAGGAGTCCGAACGTATCTGCCGGTTTTTCCACCTGCCGGTTCTGGTGGATGTGCTCTACTCGAATCTGAAGCGCCGTGGGGTTCGGCCGTTTCGGGATTTTCGGCGCGCCCATCCGGTCTCTCAGGTTCACCACGCCCTGTCGGTCACTCTCGGATACGTATATCGTACCAATCCCGCGTTTCTCACCTACCGCCTCGGTGACGAACGAGCCCAGCGACTCATGCAGGGGCTGCGCTCGTTTCGCAACTTGTGTGAGTCAATCATGAATGACCAGGGCCCCTCCGTTCCCGTGCACGTGGTACCGATCCATCGTTATCAGCGCACTGAACGCGAACCGCCGGTAGAACTCCAGGAACCGCCGCCACTGCGCCGTTTCTGACCCGCCCCGCCGTGACGGTCTGCGCACCAACGGCTACTTTGCGCACCCCGCGCTAAATGAGCGGGTAGGAGTACTGCGGCATCTCCTGCAGATTGCAGATTACCTCCTCAACTCCCGGAATCTCTGCTACTGCATCGCGGCAGCGTTCCGCCATGGGAACACTGGGGACGACCCCATTGAGGGTCACCGTCGAACCATCCACATCAACATCGAGATACCGTACAACCAAGGTTTCAGAGAACTGCAGCTCGGTAGCCACGCGGGTGGCCAGCCACCGTTGGTTGATCATATCCAGCGAGCGTTCCACGTCAACGTCGGCGTTGACGTGATCACAGACCGTACAGATCGTATCAACCGCGGTGGGAATATCCATGAAACCGGTGTTGATGGTGAGCATGTACTGCTCGGGGGAACTCCAGTCGATGCCGTGAAAGTGGCGATGGAAGCCCTCCCGATCGCGGTCATTGTGGTGAATCATGCGGTCCGCCTGGTGGTCCTCCGCACCGAAATGCTCTACCACCCGGGCGTGACGCACGTCATACGGCGCGACTACCCTGACCGTGACGATTCCGGGAATCCCGGAGAGAATGGAATGCGCTCCGCGACCGAGGATGACCGCATTGCCCGTGCGGGCCACGTCAAGAATCGCCAGCCGCAGATGGTGCTCGTAGTGCTCTCGGTCAGTTGAAAGTCCCGCCCAGATGGTGGGGCGTTTCTCATCGTACCGTGTAAGCTCGCTGTCGGCGATGCCGTGACGGTGCAACTCCTGCTCGATTGTGTGCTTATCAATGAGTGGATGGTCGCGGCGGGCGGCCACAGCGCGGGCGATCTCATCGCCGTTTCCGGCGAACTGTCTGGAAACCGTTATTACCGCCATAATTGCCTCCCCATACCTTAAGAATAAGCCCACTGAGGGGGTGATGCAAATCGGCAGCTCTGTTAGGTAGGCTCGCGAGAGAAACCGTCCTCCGCCACGATAATCGCATGCTGCCGCCAGAACTCAATTGCCGCCGGCAGATCGGTCATGGTGATTTCCGGATCGTGGATCTCCCGCGGTGCAACCGTTCCCGGGTAGATCGTGTGGATCACAAACGTCCCGCGTTCCCACCAGCCCCACAAACATACTGAGTTGGTGGGTTGCCGTTCACCGAGGCACAGATGGGATGGGATGTGACGGCCTCGACGATACGCCCAGAACGATTCCGTTCCGTCCGGAGATACCCGCCGGAGCCCACTGGAGCCAACCGTGCTGGAGAGATTCCAGTCTTCGTGGACCCAGCGCGGGTCTCCGGCGGGGGGCGGAGTTCCGGCAGCCTCCGCCTGCGACCGCGTTACGCCTGATAGCTCGTCCCCTGTCGGTTTGGTGGCAATTACCAGCGGGCGTAGTTCGTCGAGAACATCCTCAAGGGGACGGGAAAATTCCGCGCGATGCGCCTCCAGATGAGATGGGGCGCGCCATCGCCACGTGAACTCATGCATTCGGGAACCTCACTTCAGTCCTGAGTTCATGAAGCCCTCGATGAAGCGCTTCTGAAATACGACAAACAGTATTAGCAAAGGTAGCGCCACGATCAGTGTCGCGGCAGACATCAGTCCCCATTGCGCACCGATCTCGCCGAGCTGAGTGAAGCGGGCGAGACCCGCGGTCAGCGGCCGCACGGAATTGCTCTGGCTGACAATCAATGGCCACAGCAGGTTGTTCCAGTGCCAGTTAACTGACGAGATAGAGAAGGCGATTACCGAGGGCGTGGCCATCGGAAGATAGACGTGCCACAGCGTACGGGACCAGTTGCAGCCGTCCACCATGGCGGCGTCTCCGTAGTCCCGAGGAATTCCCAGAAACGCCTGCCGCAAGAGGAACGTCCCAAAGGCGCTGCCCCAGAAGGGCATCGCCATCGCCCAGATCGTATCATACAGACCCAGGAGGCGAATCGTTTGAAAATTGGGCACCAGTAGCGCCACGGTGGGGATCATCATCTGGGTAAGAATGATCGTGAATAGGACCCGCTCTCCGCGAAACCGGTAAAACGCAAACGCGAAGCCCGCCAGGCTGCTGGTTACCAGCTGTACCGATAGAATTAAAGTCACCAAGAGCACCGTGTTACGGAAGTACATCGCAAACGGCGCCAGCTGAAAGGCGCGGACGTAATTGCCCAGGCTGAGCCCACTGCCAAACCACACCTGCCCCCGAGCAAACGGCTCGCCCGGTGGACGCAAGCTGGCAACTACCGACCAGATCAGCGGCATCGTCCAGAGCACTGCCAGGGTTATCCCCACTAGTACCCCTATCGACTGAATTGCCACGGTGCGTGTGGGACGGTTGCTACGCATCGGTGTTCCTCCGCTCACTCACCAGGAAGTTGGAGACGGTGAAGACCAGCAGCATCATTACTAGAATTACCGTAATCGCTGAAGCGCTCCCCACGTTGAGGCTATCAAATCTCACCTGCCACAGATGGTAGAGCAGGAGCGTGCTCC
>CAYQRW010000355.1:1505-3029 GCA_964419735.1 uncultured Spirochaeta sp. | reverse complement strand
AGCACAGGAGGATCAGCGTGAGCATCTTTGTAGACGAGAACACCCGCATCATCGTGCAGGGCATCACTGGAAAAGAGGGCGCCTACTGGACCGGCCACATGCTGGAGATGGGCGCCACCGTGGTGGCCGGGGTAACTCCCGGTAAGGAAGGCCAGGACGTCTGCGGCGTGCCGGTCTACCACAGCGTGGCCCGCGCCCGCGCCGCCCACACCGCCGACGCGGCGATGCTCTTCGTGCCGCCGCGATTCACCAAGGACGCCGTCTTTGAGGCGCTGGACGCTGGTATACAGAAGGTTGTTACGATCGCCGACGGCATTCCCCTCCACGACCAGATCCAGATCCGTTCCGCCGCGCAAGCCGCCGGCGCGCAGGTAGTAGGTGGCAACACCTCGGGAGTGATCTCTCCTGGAAAATCGATGCTCGGCATCTTTCCCTACTGGATCACCCGCGTCTACAACCCGGGATCGATCGGCGTCATGACGCGCTCCGGCTCCCTTACCAATGAGGTCACCTCCATGATCGTGGAGAAGGGCTTCGGCGTCTCCTCGCTGATCGGCGTCGGCGGCGACCCGGTACCAGGCTCACGCTTTGCGGAGTTCCTCCCCGCCTTTGAGGCCGATTCGGAAACTCACGGCGTGGTGATCGTGGGTGAACTCGGGGGGACGATGGAAGAAGAAGTGGCACAGGCGATCGCCGAGGGGACCTTCACCAAGCCCTTGGTGGCTTTCATCGGTGGACGCACCGCTCCCAAGGGTAAGCGCATGGGCCACGCGGGCGCGATCGTCACCGGCACCGCCGGCACCGTCGCCGCAAAAACCGCAGCCCTGGAATCCGCCGGCGCCCGCGTGGCCCAGCGACCCAGCCAGGTAGGCACCCTCCTGGAGGAACTGATGGCAGAGCGCGCTGGTGGCCCCGTCAACCACGGAGCGGGCCGATGAGCACCACGCCCACCAAACCCACCGGCGAGATGAGCCTCACCCAACGCTGGATCTACTTAGGTATCGCCGCCGGCGTGGCCATGCTGGCGCGCTTCGTGCTGTTACCGGAGGCGTGGCGTACCGTGGGGGATATCACCCTCACCGCCAACGGCCAGACCGCCCTGGGAGTACTGCTCTTCGCGCTCATCCTGTGGATGACCGAGGCGATTCCCTTTCACATCACGGGGCTCCTGGGCATCTTCCTGCTGGCGATCTTCGGCGTGGAAGATTTCTCCGCCGTGGTGCGCCTGGGGTTCGGCAACCACATCTTCATTTTCTTTATCGGGGTGCTGGTGCTCTCGAGCTTCATCACCCGCAGCGGCCTGGGCAACCGGATCTCCGTGTTCCTCCTGAGCCGCACCGGCAATTCCACCGGCATGATTATCTTCGGGTTTCTCGCGGTGGGAATGCTCCTGTCCATGTGGATCACCAACACCGCCGTGGCGGCGATGCTCATGCCCCTGGGGGTGGCGATTCTCAAGGAAGAGGGGGTGGCACCGCTCAAGAGCAAGTTCGGCAAGGCGCTGATGATCGCCTGCGCCTGGGG
>CAYQRW010000355.1:0-1405 GCA_964419735.1 uncultured Spirochaeta sp. | reverse complement strand
ACCGCGGCGATCTTCTTCTTTCCCGGCGTGGCGGCCACCGCCTGGAAGACGGTGGAGGAGGAAGTGAGCTGGAGCAGCATTCTGCTGATCGTCTCGGGGATCTCCCTGGGAATGGTGCTGTATCAGGCGGGCGCCGCGGAGTGGCTGGCGATGCTCTTTCTCGGCGGAATCGCCGGGGTGCACCCCTTCGTGATGGTGCTGTTGGTGGTGCTGATTGTGAGCTTCATTAAGATCTTCCTGTCGAGTAACACCGTCACCGCCACGATCATCATTCCGATTATGATCACCCTCTCCACCGCCCTGGGCATCGACACCTTGTCGATCACGATTCCCGCGGCGCTGGTGACGAGTATGGCGTTCATCCTGGTCACCAGCACCCCCACCAACGTGATTCCCTACACCTCCGGCTACTTCACGATCCGCGACATGGCGATCGCCGGCACCGTGATGACGCTGGTGGCGGCTCCCATCGTGGCGGGGACAATCTACGTGGTGGGACGCATGACGGGGATATACTGAGCAGATGGTGGGAGTCGAGATGGAACCGCAGACCATCCTGGCACTAATACTCATTTACGGCGGTGCCGGCGCGATTCAGGGCATGGTGGGGTTCGGCTTTGCGATCCTCTCCGTGCCGCTGGTGGCGATCCTCTACGGCCCCGGCGCGGCGGTGGCGATGAACGTCGTGGTGGGCACCGCGCTCCTGGCGTACAAGGCGTGGCTGCAGCGGGGCCACCTGGACCGGCGGGCGGTCTTGTCCTTTGGTGCGGCGACGCTGCTCTTCATTCCGGCGGGAGTCCTGCTGATTTCCGTCCTGCCGGAAGAGCCGGCGCTGGCAGTGATCGGCCTGTTTGTGGTGATAGTGGCCCTGGGCAACCTGATAAGCCGACACCACGTGCACCGCGCCGCCGGTACGCCGCTGGCGTTCTGGGGGCTCGCCGGAGTGAGCGGAATGCTGGCCGGCGCCTTTAGCGCGCCGGGGCCCTCGGCGGTACCGTACTTCACCGCCCGCGCGGCGCACCCCCTCACCGCTCAGGCCAACCTGCAACTGTACTTTCTGTTGCTGGGCCTCCCGGTCATTCTCTCCCACACTATAGCCGGCAACGTCACCGGCGCCGCCCTAACCCGGGCGGTGTGGTTTATACCGGTGGTCTTTGCCGCCACCTGGGCCGGCACGCGCGTAGCGGTCCTCCTCCCGGCGGAGCGTCTCCGTCGCATGGTAGATGGCGCGCTCCTTGCGCTGGGAGTCTGGCTTGTAATCGACAACACCCATCTCATCACACGTATCGTGGAAAGGACACACACATGAGTAATAGCACGAGCGGCGGCACGCGCCGCCCACCAAAGATAGTAATTATCGGCGCGGGAAGCGCCGTCTTCGGCCAGCGCGCCGTTGCCGCAATTC
>CAYQRW010000354.1:0-3066 GCA_964419735.1 uncultured Spirochaeta sp. | reverse complement strand
TGAGGCCGGTAGAATCCATCTACCACCCACTTGGCGAACCCGGAGCAGTTAAACCCGGGATCTTGGTCCATGGGCTTCAACGAGTCGATACATACCGGCGAGCCCGCCGCATCCATAGCCCCATCATCGGCGTCGGTCAGCTGGGGAAGTGCGCGGCGGACACGTGCTACCACCTGGGCAAGGGCGGTATACTCCGACCGGCCCACTTCCGGTTCCGCGATCCGCCAATTGATGATACCGGCCGTGAGCCGCTGAATCTCGGAAACCGGGGTACGGACGGCGCGCTCCCACGAAATGGGTACCGTGACACCACGATAGAACTGTCGCCCCGCCAGATACAGGTCCAGTTCCAGGGTCCGGCGATTCTCCCTGGGCCGGAGCCGAAAGAAGGTACCTTCGTCGTGGTGCAAGAACACCTTGATCTGGTCGATCGCACCATCTGAGCGCCGTTGGCGGACGATGAACGTGCCGGGGCTGGCCAGATCCGCCGGCGGACGCTGGTAGCGCTGGAATATGAAATACCGGTTACCCCGCTGTTCGTCGATGCGCACCTCCACATCCGCTGCTCCCGGGAAGGATAGGACCTGCGACGATACACTCGCCTCCGGGCGGGAGAGGTCAACTATCCGATCAAACCACTCTCGCCGGGCGGCGGTGGTGTCGAGGAACCCGGGGGATTCGGCGGTCACCACGGCGGTGGCGCACACCAGGAGCAGTGCCGCCGGCAACCCAATGCGCGTCACCCTCACGATGATCCCTCCACTGCCGGCCAGATACGCGTCACCTCCCGTCTCCAGCCCTCACCATACCATGGTACCGGGCCGCTGGGCGGTGGGAGCATCACCCACGGTGGCGCCAGCTCCAGCAGGTCCCGCTGCCACAGATCAAACCGCCATTCCCAGCCTCCGTTCATCTGGGAGGGGGTCTCGCTTACAAGGGACTGGGGATGCACGCGCCCCAGCCTCCAGCGCCCCGCCGCCAGCGTATCCACCAGAGCCGGCCGCCAGGTGGGCAGGTGCAACAGCGTGGCCTCCGGAAGGCGCGTACCCCGCTTCCGCTGCTGAACCGCGATCGCCAGCCCCTGCGGGTGCGCGGCTGCGGCGGCGGCCCACGCCGCAGCCACCGTAACCGGCACGGAGGGATCGTCCGGCGCCCAGATGTAGGCGGTGGAGACTCCCTGCGCCCGCGCCCATGACTCCAGGTCCGCATCGGTGGCCAGGGCGATGAGCAGGCTCATTCGCGGTGACCACCAGCGAGCGGCGCCGAAACTCACGGGATATACCGGAAGTACACGCCACGGCTGCGGGCCGTGTTCCGCGTTGCCCACCTCCGCAGCACAGATCGCGCGATACTCCTCCACCGCCGCCACCGGAGCCGGCACAACCACGGGAGCATTCCCGGCGGCGACAAGCCGGTGTCGCAGGATTGCCCGCAGGAGAAAAGCCGTATCCCGCGGTGCACCGGACTCAAACAGGTGAGAAATCGGAATGTGGACGATGTCGGGGGCGGGACGCTCGTCGCTTGGGAGAGAGGTCTCTATCCGGCGACCCCAGACCGCGGGAGACCCCGCTATCCGCCGGCCCCTGGCCGCGGCGGCCGTCTTCTCCCGCCCTCGGCGAGCGGGTATCAGCGGAGCTACGGTCATGGAATCGCCGGAGAGAGGAAAGGATCGATCCGGTTCCCCCTTCGGGGGATCGCCGCGGCGGGCGGAGGCGGCGGCACTTTCCCGCTCTCCGGCGGCCCGATTGTACAGGAGTAGCGTGATGAGCCGGCTTCTGAGCGCCTCCAGCCGCGCCTTGGTGTCGGCGGTACCCGGCTCGGCTTCGTGGAGGATCTCGTTTCCCGCGGCCGCCACCGACATTCCGCGCTCCACCACTAGATGCCTGATCCGCAACAGCATCCGGAGCTGCGAACCGTTCCATACGCGGTAGCCGGACTCGTTGCGCCGGGGGCGAATGATCGGGAGTGACTGTTCCCAGTAACGCAGGACATGCGGTTTCACACCGAGGAGACGCAAAACTTCCCGCGCTTCATACGTGCGTCGGTGCATCGCGATCGGCTACTCCTTCAACTCTACAAAGAACGGAATATGCTCAAAGCCCATTTCCTCTCGGATCCGGTTGCGGATGAAGCGCAGATAGAACTCCGGGAAACTCTTGCGGCGATTCACAAACATAATAAACCGCACCGGATTCGTGCCGACCTGGGTAATGTAGCGCACCTTGTACGGTTTTTTCCCGGAGGGCGGCGGCGTCTCCTCCAGCCAGCGCTGCAACGCGTGATTCAAAGGACCGGTATCTACCCGACGGTGCAGCTCGCGGCGAACGTGAAGCAGGCGCTTCAACAGCGCATCGACACCTTCACCGGTGACGGCGGACAGCGGCATGATCGGTACATACTGAAACACAGGAAACAGAAAGTGGATTCGATCGGTGATCGCGTTGAGCTGATTGCCCCGGTCGTCCAGGAGGTCCCACTTGTTCAACACCACGATCGTACCGCGGCCACGCTCGGTGAGCCGGGCGGCGATCTTCTTGTCCTGCTCGCTGAGTCCCTTCACCGCATCGATCATGAGCACTACCATCTCCGCGGCGTCGATCGCATCGTAGGCGCGTTGCACCGCGTAGTACTCCACGTTCTCATTCACCCGCGAGCGGCGCCGAATGCCGGCGGTATCCACCACCACAAACTCCGTACCCCGAAAGGAAAAGTGCGCTTCCACGGTATCCCGGGTGGTTCCCGCCAGTTCCGAGACGATCGCCCGCTCCTCACCGACGAGCCGGTTGAGCAGACTGGACTTACCGGTATTGGGTTGCCCGATAATTGCCAGCCGTATGGGGGTTGCCAACGGATCTTCATCAGGGGCGGCGTCCGCTTCTTCGCTGAGCGCGGCTTCCGCAGCCGCCTCCGCGGAGTACAGCCGCGCCTCCGAGAGAATCCCAAGAATTGCATCCTCCAGGTCGTCCATTCCAAGGCCGTGGGCCGCGGATACTCCCACCACCCGGGGTACGCCGTACTGCCAGAACTCGCTTACCATCTGGTCGCGCTGAGGATTATCCACCTTGT
>CAYQRW010000353.1:0-3080 GCA_964419735.1 uncultured Spirochaeta sp. | reverse complement strand
TCGTTGGTGTCGTCCGGTCGCCGTTGTACGCGTCCCTCCAGCACCTTTCCGCAGGCGGTCACCGCCTCCACCAGGGCGTCGGCGGTGCGGCCATCGTGGATGCCGCGGGTCAGGGCCGCAACGATCTCTTTCCAGGTGTCCGGCTCCACCTGCTGGTGGATTCCGCGGTCGGCGATCAGCTCCACTCGGCGCTCCAGGAGTGAGATGAAGATCAGAATGCCGGTGTTGTCGATCGTGTCATAGGTGCCGGAATCCACGAAGTGCCGCCGGGCGCGGCGGGTTACCGCCTCCCGCATCACTTCTCGCGGCACGATAACTCGGTCCACGGCGGGGATCTGCGCTACCAGGTAGGCGATGAGGCCGCCCACCATGCCGATCACTCCCTGCAACGCCGAGAGCACCCACGGCTCCCAGCTCCAGAAGAGCCGGCTCAAGAGCGCTTCCAGCGGACCGGGAAAACCCAACGTCGCCGTCCACACCACCACTCCCGCGATGATCGCGAACACCAGCTCGCGGAACCCGTAGTCGTCGCTCTCGGCGATAATCGCCGTGGCGATCTCCCCGCCGGTCTTCTGCTCAGCTGCGGCCACCGCCTGGGCGACGCGGGTGCTCTCCTCTTCGGTGAGTAGCGCCTTAGTCGCCAAAATCGACCTCCGGTGCGCTGTCGGCGCCCTCTGAGGCGGTGAAGTACTCCCGCGGTTCAAAGCCAAACATATTGGCTATGATCACCCGGGGAAACTGCCGGATCGACGTGTTATAAGTGCGGGCCGCCTCGTTGAAGCGCCGCCGCTCCACGGCGATCCGATTCTCCGTGCCCTCCAACTGATCCTGCAGCGTAAGGAAGTTCTCGTTGGAGCGCAGCTCCGGATAGTTTTCGGTCACCATGAGCAGCCGCTGCAAGGCGGACCCCAGGCCCTGTTGCGCCTCCTGAAAGCGTTCAAACGCCTCCGGGTCATCCAGGAGCGACTCGTCCATTTGCATCACGCCCCCGGCGCGGCTGCGCGCCTCGGTGACCGCCGTGAGCGTTTCCTGCTCCTGATCGGCAAAGCCCTGCACCGTCTCCACCAGATTGGGAATCAGGTCCAGTCGGCGCTGGTATTGGTTCTCCACCTGCGACCAGGCGGCACTCACGTTCTCTTCCATCTCTACCATGCTGTTATAACTCGAGCGAAACGAGGCGAAGATCGCGATCACGATGATCGCGAGGACGGCAAGTACCGCCAACACCACTTTAGTTGTCTGTTTCATACTCTCGAGCATACTGCTGCCGTGGGGCGGCGTCCATATGGCGGCGGTGATCGGTAGTGATCGGCGGTGATCCGCCACGAGCGGCGAAGATCCGGGGCGGGTAGCTAGCGCGGTAACAGGTGCCGGTACAGCTCGTCGATCTGATCCACCATAGCGGTCACCGTCCAGGTGTCATTCACCTTGGCGCGGCCGGCCTCCCCCATACGGCGGCGAAGCTCCGCGTCCGAAACCAACCGCCGCATGCGGTCGGTCACGGCCGCCACGTCCTTCATCGGCACCACCCATCCGTTACGGTCATCTTCGATCACTTCCCGGGCGCCGTCACAGGCGAAGGAAATCGCCGGGCGGCCCGCCGCCGCCGCTTGCACCAGCACGCGGGGAAGCCCCTCCCACAGCGAGGTCAGTACCACCACGTCGGCCATGGCAAACATCCGCTCCACATCGGTCCGGTACCCGGTGAACACCACCCGCTCCGCGATCCCCAGCTCGTCGGCCTGACGCCGGAGGGCGGGCTCTTCCGGACCATCTCCCACAATAACGAACCACGGGTTTCTGCCGTCGCTCTCCGCTGCTGCCGAGGCGCTTCCTGCCCGCGGGCCGGTCGGTGCGGCGGTGGCATCGCCGGTGAGCTCCCTCATCAGCGCTGCCGCCGCCTCCAGAAAGAAGCGGTGCCCCTTGCGCGGCTCCATGCGGGAGATGTTGGCGTATACCACCGCCTCGGCGGGGATGCCCAGTTCTGCGCGGACCGATTCCCCGGGGGCGGCGCCTTCCGCACGCCCCGCCTCCATGAACCGCTCCAGTTCCATCCCGCTGTGAATAACGGAGAAGCGCTCCGGAGATCCTACCCCGGCGGCGAGATACTGCTGTCTCAGGTCGTCCCCCACCGAGACGAAGTGAGTGGTATAGCGCGCAACACGCTTCTCGATACTGCGGTAGACGAGCCGCGCCGGGAGGCTCATCTGGGAGGAGAAGGTATGGCCGTGGATCCCGTTAATGATCACCGGCACGCCCTCCTTCCGGGCCGCCATGCGGCCGAGAATTCCCGCCTTGGCGCCGTGGGTGTGCACGATCTGGTAGCCGCCGGCGCGGATCAGCCGGCGCAGGTCGCCCAGGGCCCGGAGTTCGCCGGGGCCGGGATTACGCACCAGGGAGGGAATGCGGTGGACGGTGACGTCCTCGGCGATCGCCAATTTTTCCACCTGATCGGCTTCATCGGCGCCGGGCTCTCCCCCGATCGCCAGATCCGCCGACCATCGCTCGCGGTTAAGGCCGTTTACGGAGTAGATCGTGTTTTCCGCGGCTCCGCCGTTGGCCAGGCGGGTGATAATATGGAGAACGGGGATCGGCGCGTGGCTGTCGGGCATAGCTTTTCTCCGTCAGTGTCGTGTCTGTGATGCGTCAGTAGCTGACGATGAACCGCAGGCTGCCGTAGTGATTGATCTCGTCCTCTCCGGTGACCACGTCGTACACCACCACATCCGGGGGTTCCGGGTGGTCATCCTCCCGCTTGAAGCCACCGGTCGTTTCGTTGGTTTCCTTCCAGGAGATCGGATCCCGGACGTACTCAAACTCGTAGCCCGCTTCCATCGTTATCGCCAGGCGGCCGGAGAGCGGTACGGTGTAGGCCAGATCGATTCCCGTCTGAAACACCGTCTCGATGTTTTCCTGGGTCATAAACCGCAATTCGTCCTGGAAGGAGAGGCGTCCGGTTTCGATATAGATCTCCTGTGGCACGTTCCCATCCGCGGTGTCGGCCGGCTCTTCGACATAGAAGTGGTAGTAGCGCCCGTCGTCGGTGATCGTGCCGTTGTGTCCCGCGAGTCCCAGATTCT
>CAYQRW010000352.1:0-3098 GCA_964419735.1 uncultured Spirochaeta sp. | reverse complement strand
TCGACGGATGCTGTGTACAGGTAATGCACCAGCAGGGTAAACGCGCCAAAGGCGATACCCAGGTTCATGAAGTTGAGTATCGACTGAATGCTGAGTTCCACGGGGTATGGCGGCGTCGCTTCCATGGTAGCAAAATACACTGTCGCGTAGGCGATGAAGATCGTGACGGAGATCGCGGTCTTTACGGATACTCCGGCGCGGGGCAGCATGATTGCAAACGGAATGATTCCCACGATGAAATAGTGAAAACCTGTCCCCCAGCCGATCAGGATCGCGCAGAGCGTTGAATGTACGAAGACTTCAACGCTTGCCATAAAAAACGCCGTGCGATAGTACTCCCTACGGTTCAGCTGCATACACAGCACAAACACCACGGTACTGACCGCATTATACGCCACAAGCGGCATAACCCCGAGTACGCCGAAAAGACCGATAAACAGAAAGTGACCGACCGCGGAAAACAGATAGATATGGTGAGCAACGACGGAGAACCGAGACGTACTCCGCAGATCGACGGGATCACCGTCTCCGATCGGAACTACTTCCCCACCCATAGTTAATTATAGCCGATTTCTTCGATATACCAACCCTGAACACGCGAAACTCCCGAAATACCCCGCGGGGCTATCCCGAGAAACCGCGACCCAACGACGCCCACGACGCCTGGAAATTCCGTCCGGACTATGCTCATACTGAGTAGAATGAGGCGAGTAGTCCGGAAATTTTCCAGTACGTGGGTGACGGCAGCGTGTGCCGCGGGTCTTGCGGGGATGACTGTGTTCAGCGTTCCCGCGGCGGACTCTGCCACGCTGGCCGCACTGGAGGCGTTTGCCGATCCGGAGGCGATCTGGGGAGCGGGTATCGAGGCGGAGATTGAACGCGCCTATCGCCAGTCGTTTCAGACGTACATGATCGACGGTTCAATTATGACGCTGCGCATGCCGTTTGCCCAAAACTTTGAGCGACAGGAACTGGCCGGTACCGAGCTGATTATCTATGGCGACGGCAAAGCCGACCCGCGCTTCCTGTGGGCGCGCATCGACGAGATCCTGGAATCTGATGACTTTCAACGCTATCTCGCGGCGCTTCGCGATGGCCGTGAGAAGGTGATAATCTTCGACATACCCACGCAAACGTGGCGCACCTCCCGCGACCTATTTGATCTGGCCGGCATGAAAGCTGGGGCCTACCGCGGTCTGCCCCACCGACCCTACGTCTACATCGATGGCGACGGGGTGGAGCCGGCGGACGTCTATAACTACCTCTACAGCATTGGACGGGTGGGTATGGATTGTTCAGGGTTCGTCTGGCACATCCTGGCCTCGGTAGCGGAGAGTCAGGGACTCGACCTTGGTCGAGCACTGGCGCCCACTTTGGGAGTTCGGGGAGACAAGGATCCCTCCTTCTACGTGGGGACGCAGTTCTTCGATTCCAACAGTTCCCAGGTTCTGCAGGTATCCGATGAACTTCGCAACTTGGCGCCGGGAGACATTATGCTGTTTCGAAGTCACGACGGCCGCGCGGGCCACTCGGCGATCATTCAGTCCATAGACTTTGAGGCGGGGGTTTTGCGCTACCTGCAGAGCACCGACGAGGCCCCCCAGGAGACACGGGGAGTCCATGAATCCTTTGTCTATTTTGATCCCGAGGACCCTACGGTTCGCTTAAGTGATCCGTCTTTGGAGTGGAGCCAGGAGCGGTTCGCTCCGTTTCCCGGTGAATACGCCTCAGCGTTTTCCAACGACGGCGAACGCTACCGCGCCGATTTTGGAGCAGGCGGTGGAAAAGTAGTGCGTCTCAAGGCGATGGCCGGTCTATTTCCCTGAGGCTGTAGAAGGCGTAGCGCTCACCTGCGGAGGACACTACGAGTTTACCTTGTTGCTGAAAGTCTCGCCGTTCCCCTGTGCGGTGGTGGTCCTCACCATCCGCGGAGATTACGCTCTCTCCAAACAGGGCCCGCACCCGATGTTTGCGAGCCAGTTCTGCCAGGCGTCGGGCGTAGGTAATCGCCCGACCGGTGGCCCGATACCCGCCGATGGGGGAAACGTAAAACGCCAGGTCCCCGATCTCTACACCGCAGCGAACCGGGGTAGCCGCGGGGAGCGTCTTTGAGACCAGTTCCTGCACGGCACTACACACGGTACCGATTGCGGAGTGTTCCTCGCCCGTATGCCCCACTTCAAACGCCGCAAAAACGGTAAGGCCCTCTTCCCCAAAGATGATTCCCCCGCGCTTTCTTACCGTACGGGAAATCGCCCGATGAAAGGACATGAGTACCGCCGGAGCCCCTGCGCCCTTGGTCTCAGGTGCCACCACCACCACCGCCACCCGACGACGTCCCGTGGCATCCGGGGGAAGCCCGCCGCGCAGTAGCGTCCGCCGCAATACTCGCGGTGGGAGGCGATCTGCCCCCCGCCCCGCAATGGCACGCTCCCCGCGTCCCGTGGAAATACTTGCCGTGAACGTTACGGCGCCGGTAGCCCCCACGAGTACCACCCCCACCGGTACCGGAGGGGTCCAGATTCCCATCGTTACAAAAAGCCCCACAAACAGCGATGCCCCCACAAGCCACCCGATTGGCGAGAGCATGACCGCCACGCCCCTACGGAACGGCGCCAGCATCACTCCAACAAGAAACCCGACTGCGGTAAGCAGGAGAATCCGATTCCAGCCGGTGGGGGCGTAGAGATACTCTTCTTCAAGCACACTATTGGCCACCACGGCCCGTGGCTCCGCCCTCGCCTCCGCCTTCGACTGATCTTCAAGAATCACCAAGGACCCGCCCACCGCCCGCGCGAGCTCCTGCCGCAGCGCCTTGAGCTCGGCGTACTGTCTCCGGGCTGCGGCAAAACTGTCGGCAAGCTCCTGTTGCATGGTAGCGATCTGCGCCGCGCTCTCGTCGTCCAGGTCCTCTTCCGCTTCCAGCCGTTCCAGCCGTTCTGCCAGCCGGGCCTGCGTATCCGGCACGATCAAGCGATCCAACACCTGGAAGTACTCGTTCCGCGCCTCACGCCACGCTGATAGACTATCCTCGGAGGGCTGGTCGTAGAGCTCCCGTCGAAGTGAGCGTACATGGTCGTGCATAATCCGTGGCCGGG
>CAYQRW010000351.1:1690-3102 GCA_964419735.1 uncultured Spirochaeta sp. | reverse complement strand
CGGGAGGTGCGGGGAGTAGTGGCCATGGGGGGCAACGTGCACGTGCCCGGCAACGCCTCCGCCACGGCGGAAGCCAATATCCTGAACGATCCGGAGGCCGCGGATATCGTCCTGTCCGCCGACTGGCCGGTGACGATCTGCGGGCTGGACGTGACGCATCGCATCACGATGAGTCCCGATGACCTGCAGCGGATCTACCGCATCGACACGCCGGTGGGCCGGCATCTGGCCCGGATCGTACCTTTCTACCACGCCTTTTACGAGACACACGTGGGGAGTAGCGGCATCTACGTACACGATTCCACTACGATCTCCTATCTGCGACACCCTGATGCGTTTACCGTGGAGCAGCGCCCCCTGGTAGTGGACACCGGTCACGGTATCGGCCGGGGCAAGACGTGGCCGGTGGTGTTAGGGGATGAGGCGGGGCGCTCCGAGGCCGCGCGCCGCCGGCCGGTGACGATTTGTGTGGACGCCGATGCGCGGCGACTGGTGGAGGCGGAAATCTCCGTGCTGGAATTAGAAGCTCACACTGCCGGTGAGATGTCCGGTGAAGTTTGAGAAGTAAAGCACCCGGTACTCCGGGGTAAACTCGATCGCCGCAACCCCACAGTTGAACAGGCGTATCCATCTCCGGGAAAGGGACTCCCCGGGGATGTTCAAAAGACGTCCCAGAAAGAAGCCGCCGAAGTGGGCATGGGACACGATCGCGATTGAAGGGCTTCCCGGGGGATGCTCCCGCGAGATCCGCGCAATCGTGCGCTCAACGCGGGCCACCATCTCCGTCTTCTCCTCGCCCGCAAACCCGCCGGCCCACCCGGCGTACGGGGGAATACTCTGCGGGAGGATCAGCTCCGGCACGAGCTCGCGCATCTCCTCGCCGGTGAGACCGGCGTCCCCGTACAGCATCCCGTATTCACACAAATCAGGAGCAGCCGTGAGCGACGCCCCACAGGCGGAGGCGATCTCCCGCGCCGTCTCCAGCGTTCGCCGGGCGGGGCTGGTGTAGACGGTGGCGGGCACCGCAGAACCGGCCGGTGTTACCCCGTGAAGGCTGTCTTCATCTGCCAGCCAGGCGGCAGTTTGCCGCGCCTGCAGGAGGCCCAACTCGGTGAGCGGGGAGTCATCACTGGTGGAAGTGCGTACGTTCTCCGCGGATTGTCCGTGACGGATCAGGTAGAGCATCATTGCATGGGACTTGTACCATGAAGCTGTGAGCCGTGGCCAGCCAGGCACCACGGACCCCGCGCCACGCAACGGAGGTAGTTGAGACGTGCCGATCGCAGCCAGCTGCCGGCCACAGACACTGGCCGAGAAAGCTACGACTGAAAGACGCGGAGCCACCGCACCGCTTCCGCGCCGGAGGTAAAGACCTTCACATGGTAGCCGGGAGCCTTCACCAGACGGCGGTA
>CAYQRW010000351.1:0-1590 GCA_964419735.1 uncultured Spirochaeta sp. | reverse complement strand
AGGTAGCATGTCTGTGTTTCGAAAAAAACGATCTGACGCGACGCCTCGGACCGGCGACTACGCTGATTTTCTCACTACCGTGTCCATTTATACCGTTCCGGTGTTGCGCCTGTGCCATTTTGCACTCAAGCAGCGGCGCAATGCCGACTTTCCCTGCCGCGACTATCTTGGGCACCTACATCGGGACGCATCGGCGTTGCAGGAATTGCTCGATCTGCACGGTGCCCAGACCAACAAGATGTGGTTTCCGTTCCGGGAATCGATAGCGGCGGCCAAAAACTTTTCCGCGGTCACCTACGATGTGATTCACGTGCGGCAGGCGCTTCATCGCTACCAGTTGCTCGATTCCCAGGAAGGCTTTTCGCAGAAGACCGATGAGGTGCTTACCGCCTTGCGGCAGGTGGTGTTCTCCGTGGCCGAGACGATCATTGATCAGACGCGGCTCTGCGGCGTGCATCCCGCCGAGGTGGATACCAACTTTGTGCCCTGCCTTGCCGCGCCGTTGGATTTCCACCTGGATGCCGACCGGGAGGTTCGTCATGTGGACCGCATCGGTGAGCAGGTAGTCTATTTGGCCACCCAGTTTCTCAACCTCTCCGAAAACTCGGACGTGCAGGGCGTCCTTGCCGAGCGCGAAGGGGATGAATACGAGGCGTGCATTCCTCATCCGATCAGCGAGGAGCGGATGCGGAGAGTGGAGGCGCGCTTTCACAACTTGCAGTCGCTCTACGACACCTACATCTTTGAGTCTGATATAGAGCAGCAGAACGAGCAGCTGCGGTACCTTCGAGGTCATATCAGTATCATCTACCACCTGCTCTCGATCGGAACCGATCTCGTGCATTACTACATTCGCCATATGAGTTCACTCCGGCGCGAAACGTATCGGGAGATGCGCTTTCCCCTCCAGCCGGAACAGCTCCGGGACCAGGTATTCGAGTATCCGCTGCGGTACGCCCGGGACTATATGGAGTCCGCGGTGCAGCTGTGCCGCTCGATGATCCAGGCGTACTCGGAGCAGGCGGAAATCACCGTACCGATTCCCAACTACCGGGGATTTCATGTGCGTCCCTCCACGTTGGTGGCACGTATTGTCCTGCACTATGGGAGCAAAGTCACGATGCGCATGGACGATCACGAATATGACGCCTCCGCGCCGATGGATCTCTTTCGCGCCAACGAGGCGATCAATCGCATCAAGCGCCGGCGGATCGCGGAAATGCTCAGCAAGCTGCCCGAGCTCCAGCGTCCGATTCCCGATGACCCTGAGGAGATGGTCCGAGAGCTGCAACTGGTCTTCGTCCGACTCATGAACGCCGGACAGATCATCATGTATGACACCGATCTCTCCTTTGACGAGATTGAAGTGGAACAGGACACCACCATGGCCGATCTGGTGGCCCGGGCGGTACGGCACTTCATGTCGATCGCCAAGGTAGACGTGCAGAGCGATATTTCGGTGCGCTTCGTGGGTGACAGCCGAGCCCTGAAAGACCTGAAGATCCTCGCGGACCACGGTTACGGTGAGGATCGCATGGGCAATAACGTCGTCCTTCCGGAGGAACTCTCGTACTTGTCGCGGGGGTGAGG
>CAYQRW010000350.1:1726-3118 GCA_964419735.1 uncultured Spirochaeta sp. | reverse complement strand
GTGAAGAGGGGCCTCGGTTTATCGTGTTTCGTCCATACCAGGAGTCCCGTTGGATACAGCTGTGGACCGAGTACCAGCGACGCGGCGAAATCGCCGAGTTACTCACGGAACACACCGGGCGCTACCGCAGTGCCACCTATGGCACGGTGCGCATTTCCGATGCGGGAACCATACAATGGACCGACAAACAGGCACTCATACCACGGGTCTTTCCTTCGGATCAGGAAGATAGTTTTGATATTCAGTATCTGCCGCGACTCTCCGGGGACCTCCGGAGTCGGTATGACGGTGCAATCATGTTGGACGTTCCCTTGAGCGACACGGACCCGGTGTTCCTGGTTGATCTCCTGCCGCAGGCGTTGCGGTTGGTGTGGGTCCCCGATTTTGACCGCGATAACCCCACCGTGAGCTCGTCTCCGGTTACGCCGCTGATTATGTACTTTTCCGCCACCCCAGAGGTTGTGATGCCGGACGGGTCATGACCACCGTCGCCTCCGGGTTTGAGACCTCTCTGATCGAGAGCATCGCGGTAATTTCGATCATCATCGTCCTGGTGGTGTTCTTTGTGGCCTACGGACTGCACAAACAGCGGCAACGCGAGCACGTCCGGGAGTTAGCCGGCGCGCAACGGTACCGGGAGCTTGTGCAACGGCACCAGCTCACCCCCTCGGAAGAACACCTCATCCAACAGCTATCGGGTACTTTGAAACGCAGCCGGGAGGCATATCGGCTGCTGGAAAGTCAGGGCCGCTTCAATCGGGCGGCGGCGGAGCTGTTGACCCGTGAGGCGGTGACGGCGGGGCAGATCTCCGCGCTTCGGGTGAAACTGGGCTTTACCGGGCGTCCCATCGGCCTGCAACCACACTCGAGCGTGGACATGCCGGTGGGGGCGGTGGTGAGGGTGGAGCAGAGGCGAGCGGGGGCTCAGGAAGCCACCGTCACCGCCTCGCCATCAAACTCACTCTGTCTGCGCGTGGAAGAGGATAGCACCGCGCCGGCGGCGGGAAAGCAGCTGCGGGTTGTCTACCAAAACGAGTCGGGAGTGTTCGCCTTTTCCACGGTGGTGCTGATCCGGGAAGGGGCGTATCTGTTTCTCCAGCACTCCGAGGAGATTGAAAAGCAACAGCAGCGCACCCACTATCGCCGCGCCATGCAACTGCCGGTTCGCGTGTACCCTCAGATCACAGACGAGGACCCCCTGGAATCCGAGTGTATCGATCTCGGCGGCGGCGGGGCGAGTCTGTACAACCCGGACACTCGCTTTGAAGCTGGAGACACCCTGTACCTGGGGTTCGATCTGCCTGAGGGCGACCCGATCGAGCTCCCGGCCACGGTGATCCGCACCTCCAGGAAGCGGACCGTCCTGCACGTGCGCTACGGCAATATCCGCGA
>CAYQRW010000350.1:0-1626 GCA_964419735.1 uncultured Spirochaeta sp. | reverse complement strand
TTCCACATAACGATATGCTTAATCATGCGCAATTGTACCAGGAGGTGGCTGTGGCAGTGCAAGACCTCACGCGGAGAATGAACTCAATTCCGCGGTGGGACGAAACGTAACCACCCGGTTCCGGCCGGTTCGTTTTGCCGCGTAGAGCGCACGGTCCGCACGTTCCATGAGGGGCTCCAGCGCGGTGTCACCGGTGACCCGTACCGCCGCCACTCCCACGCTGATCGTTACCGTGTTCAGATCGGCAACGGACAGGCGAATGCGCTCAGCCACCTCCATCGCCTGGGACCGGGGCGTTGCGGGAAGCAGGACCGCAAACTCCTCGCCGCCGTAGCGCCCGAGGAGATCGGACGCCCGGAGCGCACTGCCGATTCGTTCCGTGGTGGCCCGCAGGATCTGATCCCCCGCCTGGTGACCGTGGGTATCGTTGTAGTGCTTGAAATGATCGATGTCGATCATCAGTACCGAAACCCACCCATCCCGAGAGCGCTCCACGGAAAGCGTCTCCTCCGCCATGGCAAAGAAGCTGCGGCGGTTCAGCGTTCCCGTAAGGGTATCGCGTGACGCCAGTTCCTCCAGGCGCCGAGCCGCCCGGACCCGCTCGGTAACCTCCGCAACCATAAGAATCGTGCCGGAGCTACTAGGTGCGGAAATATTGGTTCTTTGCACATGGAACCAGCGCCCGGGCAAGGTGGAGAAGGTGGTATCCAATGCAGCGGAGGCCCCCACGGTGGCCAGCGACAGGAGCGCCGGGGAGTCTGGAAAGAGCCGATCCACAGGAGTCCCCACCGGAAGGTGCTGAAGATAGGGAAACATCTCTCGCGCCGCCGCATTGGACTCAACCAACTGGTGAGATCGATCCAGAACGATGCAGGCCGTTGGCATCTGGCCGAAGATAACGCGCATCGCCGCCGGTTTTAGACCGAACATCGACGTGGAAAAGAGCCCCCACATGACGATGAGCATCGCCACCACAAACGTGGTGGGTGTCAGGTCGATCTCCGCCGGAGTCAGACCCGCCAGATAGAACACCTCCGCGGCTATCGTCAGTAAGAGGCCGGCGGCTACCATCGAAGCTTGCGCCCGGATAATCCCCGCGGTGCGCCAGACACGGCGCAGGAGGATCGCCATCGAGACGAGAAAGGTAGTCTGCATTGCCACCTGCATTAGGATGTAGATCGGGCCGGTATCAAAGGCAAGCGAGCTGATCGGTCCCCACGCGCTGAGACGCAGGTTCTGGTAGTACAGGTTGTGCACGCGCGTAGACAGCTGGGCCGCAAGCACGATCGCCGCGATGAACAGTAAGAGTCCGGTAACGGCCCGCACCCGGCGGTGGCGGAGCTCCACCCCCGTGAACTCCAACGCGAAGCGTAGCGTCAGAACCGGTATTACCGCGATGCCCAGATATTGGAAGTGGGTCCAGGCGAGCGCCCGGGAGAGATCCGGGCTCAGGAGTTCTCCGCCGGTTCCCAAACTGTACACCGCCAATGCCGGCAAGAGGAGTGTGAGACTCCGCGCTCCGCCCACATGCCGCCGCTGCCACGTAAATACCGCCAGCAGCGCCAGAACCACCCCCGTGGCTGCCAGGAATATG
The DNA here is from genome assembly GCA_964419735.1 of uncultured Spirochaeta sp. Taxonomy (GTDB): domain Bacteria; phylum Spirochaetota; class Spirochaetia; order DSM-27196; family Alkalispirochaetaceae; genus Alkalispirochaeta. The sequence goes on along the minus strand of CAYQRW010000350.1, from coordinate 32 downwards.
GGTAAACTACCCGCAATCATAGACATATGTGC
>CAYQRW010000349.1:1402-3119 GCA_964419735.1 uncultured Spirochaeta sp. | reverse complement strand
CCGCCATGGATGGCGGCGGAAGCGACCAAGGCGGCCTGGAGTCCCGAGCCACGATTGCGAGGAATGGAAGGCGAGTCCTGCCCCTCCAAGGACGACGCGGGATGCCCTCGGGTTCGATCTTGAGATCTCGGGAATGCCATTTTTGCTACTAATTCTCTTTTTCGTTGTCCCCACCCCGAAACCGGGTTAGGATCGTTTCATCAAAAGTCGTAAGGAGTTACTCATGTCGCGCGCGTTTCGCTGTGCCCGTGGGTGGATGGCGGCTCTCGCTCTCTCTCTTCTCAGTGCGTTTCCCGGAATCGTCCCGATCGCGGCGCAGGAGTCCGCGCCGCAGCCCGCGGGCATCGTCGACCCCTGGGTCGTGGTGATCGTCCCAGAGACGGCCGAGGATGATGGCCGTACCGAGACGCTGGCGCTCGTCGTCGCCGACACCGTCGAGATGACCCTGCGACTGATCGGCAACTACACGGTCAAGCCCAGACCCGAGGGAGACGCCGCACCCGGCGCGACGGAGGTAGCGGAGTACGCCGAACGGGAGCGCATGGACTACGTCGTCTTCGGGGAAGTCGGCGCCGGGACCGGATCCGAGACGAGATTTCGCCTCTCCGTCTACAGCCGCGAGGCGGGTGCGGTCACCCTCGAGCGCGAGGCGATCGCGCGCTCCCTCTTTGACACCTTCTCCGTCGCCGACGAGCTCTCCGCAGAGCTCCTCGGTGCCTTCACCGGCCAACGGATCGCCTACGGTCGGGTCGAACTCCGGAACCAGGCGGATGTGCCCGGTGCCTATCGCGTCTACCTCGATGGTTTGCCGGCGGGGACGGGAGTCACCGCGCTGGACCGCGTCTTGGTGGGTGAGCGGGACGTGGCGGTCGAGGCCCTCGAGGGGCCCCGGGCGGGAACGGTCGTCGCCCGGGAACGACTCACCATCACCGAAGGCGGGGCCGCGCGGATATCCTTTGCCGCCGAAGGCATTCCCGCGCCGGAGCCGGATCCCGAGCCCGACCCGGCACCGGACGGAACGGACCCACCGGTGGCGGTGGTGGAACCGCCCCCCGCCGCGACACCGCCGGTCGCGGTCCTGCCCCCCGACGGGGCCGCCCAGGACGAGGCGGAAGAGCCGGAAATTCCCCTGGAGTGGCGAGTGTATCCGTGGCGGCGCTGGGAGCGGGAGGGGGAGTTGGTGTTTACGGGAACGGTGCTTGCGGGGAACTCGGTTCGTTCCAATCAGGCCGGAACATCCGAATACATGATGCGATCTCAACTGCAGATGGACTGGGGTACACGGTCTGTGGGGTTGATGGCCATTGAGCACAACTTCTGGAGCCGCGCTACTGTGGATCAATTGGACGCGGGCGCCGTTGCTGCATCCAACCTTTCTTTTGGTACCTCCTCATACAGTGATCGGCTCACCGCCGGATACGGTGTTCGGCTCCGACCATTGCGATTCCTCTCGTTTTCACCCATTGCTCGGTTATCCATTGAACGCGAGATACGTCTTTTCACCTACGTGGGTTCCGACGGCACAATACAGACGTACTCAGATTCCGATTTGTCAGGTTCCAAAGAGGATCCTTTTAGCGCAGTCCTTTGGAACGTCCTGCCAGGATTCGAACTGATCGCACAGTCCCACATACGCAGGTTTACAATCCAGGCGATCATCGGCGCACATGCGGTAATTCCCACCACGGCCTCATTGAGCGGTGAGGTAAGCTGGTAT
>CAYQRW010000349.1:0-1302 GCA_964419735.1 uncultured Spirochaeta sp. | reverse complement strand
CCATCGGTATTGGTCTCCAGGCCACCCACAAGCGTGGGTTCTTCGTCTCGCCTTTTGCTGACCTCAGTGTCTCCGGAACGAGGGGATCGGTATCCTATGTGAGTGTCAACGATAGCACAGCCAGCATTCAATCCGATTATTTCGAAGGTTTTGGTGAGAGCTACGGGGTAGGCGTCGGGCGTCGATTACCGCTGACCGATTCGCTCTTTCTCTCTGCTGAGTACCGGATAGCTGCGCTGAATAGGGGCTATAATTTCAGCGGTGTTGAGGTCTCAACATCGGCAGTAGCGTTGGGACCCAGATTTCTACTGGAACACAGCATCCCAGGTTCGGGTGCAGTGGTCTACGGCGGGGTGTGGGCATTGGCACCAGCTCCTTTGGGAGTCACCGACTATTCGGAAGGGTTAACAAACAGGGACGGCGAACTGATTACGGCCGACGGCTCGCTTGAAACCTTGCCGACCATAGCCCTGGAGACCGGCGTAGTGATCCGCCTGTACGGGGCACCCAACCGCTTCTATGCGGACAGCGGTGACGGGAAATCGTGGTTTGCCTGGGGCGGCCCTGCACGCGCCCGCGAAAACGGCGACGCGGCAGGTAGGGCCACCGCATCTTCGGCCCACGATCCTCACCCCGGGCCCACCGAGAACCGGTGGTGGGTCCCGCGGATCTCCGTGGGCACCGGCATCGCCTACGGTCATGTTGACGGCAGGGGCGGCCGCAGCGGCGCCATGACCGTCCTTCCGGCGGCGCTCCGCTTCCCCTTCGGGCTGGAGGTTGGGGTGCAGAGTTCCTATCCCCTCGGGAAGGCGGGTATTTCCGGACGGCTTGAAGAGCAGGAAGCAGTGGATACCGCCGACGCCGACCTCGGAATCGGCGTTCGTGGCGAACCGCGGGTCAATCGGATCGTGAGCTTCGACGCGGGGTACCGTTTCCGCAGGGAGCAGCGCCTGTCATGGCTGCTCGGGATCCGGTATGCCCGCATGGACGATGAGCTGTGGAACATCCAGAACGTGCGTGCGGACGGCACCATTCTGGCCGCCGATGAATCACGCTTTGCCCGGGCGGGAACCGTATCACTGGCAGGGATCGTCGTCGAAGCGGCCTACGCCCTGAGCGACCGGTTCACCCTGCGTGCCACGGGGTCCGGAATCCAGGCGACGAACGACGGGTATGTCGAACTGACCCCCGCGCTCGCGCCGACGGTGCGGCACAAACTGGCGTCGGGATTCTTATCCGCCGGACTGACGCTGACGATGGAGCTGTAGGACGCGGTACCGTAGCGGGCGGCGCCGCGACGGG
>CAYQRW010000348.1:0-3129 GCA_964419735.1 uncultured Spirochaeta sp. | reverse complement strand
AAGGCGTGGCGAGGAGGCGTTTTCCTCCTGGCAGGCGTATTACTCACTGTTCCCGGATCGTGGCTCGTCGCGCACACGGGTAACCGGGTCGGGGGTCAGATCGTGGCAATCGGTGCTGCGCCCTTCGCCGAAAACCCATCAACGGTCCGCGACGTCTCCCGCTCCTATCGCGACACCAATAAGGACGAGCTCTTCAGTGGCCTAGAGGGCGAGATCTGGGTTGGTCAGATCGGAATCGGTGGGAGCTATCTCGGGCGGTTTGTTGACGAGGGAGTTGAAGAGGATAGTGAGGAGCAGGAGTGGTGGTACGACTGGAAAAGTGATCTCTTCGTTTCCTACCACATCTTTCGGGGTGGGGCGTTCCTCGATCCCTTCGTGCGCCTGGGCGGGGGTGTTACGATGCGCGCCGACGAAAAAGACGCGGTCACCAACGCCGGCATCTATCAGTATGTCGGTGGCGGCGCGCACATGAGCCTAGGGGGGCTGGTCATCGGGTGCGGTCTGAATTACAACATTCTCAACCAGCGGTTCCAACCGGATGGCACCTCTTGGGAAATGTATCCTACCCGCCGCTTTGAGGCGCGCATCTATGGCGGTGTCTCTTTTGGCCGCTGACACTCATTCCCACAGATGGAGGCGGCATGCCCAACGTTACCGTAGATATCGAAGGCTACTACCGGCGGTACGGCGCGATGGTGATGCGCCGATGCCGGTCGCTTCTCAAGGATGAGGATGAGGCGATGGATGCCACCCAGGACACCTTTGTCCGCCTCATGAAGTATGCCGATCGTCTCGAGGGACGAGCGCCTTCCAGCCTCCTGTACACGATGGCGACCAACGTGTGTCTCAACCGCATCCGTGCGCGAGGGAGAAACCGGAGCGACGCCGTCGGTGAGATAGTGGAAGAGATCGCGAGTGCGGGCGATCACGCGGACCGGGTGCTGGCGGACCATTTTCTTGGTCGTCTCTTCGAGACGCAAAAGGCCGATACCCGGACGATGGCCGTCTGCCACTACGTCGACGGAATGACCCTGGAGGAAACCGCCGGCGTCTGTGGGCTCTCCGTCTCGGGAGTACGAAAGCGGCTGCGCACCCTGCGGGCGCGCGGGCTGGAGCTAAAGGAGCGATAAAATGAGACACGATATGCCTGAAGAGCAAAACGCCCGGATTCCCGATTTCTTTCTTGAGCTCTACCGACTCGGAGAGGCGGACGATGAAACGACCGCACGCATAGAGGCCGACGAGGACGCCCTGCACCGATTGGAAGAGATCGACGCGGATACCGTGATCCACTTTGAGCGGCACCCCACCGGTTGGTTTGTGGAGCAGGTGCGCCGCAAGGTGGACTCCGAGGTGGGCCCCGAGCGCGGCTTCCGCACGGTTCGACGGTTCTTTAACAGTCATCCCCTCGCGATTCCCGGTCTCGCCGTCGCTATTCTGGTTCTCGCCCTGCTGCCGTATCAGCTGCTCCTTCGATCAGACTCGCCCGCCGAGGACACCGCGGCGATCGCCCGGGGTGAGCGGGTCAAGGGACTGGAGACGTCGCTCCTGGTGTTCCGCAGCGCTCCCGATGGATCGATCGAGAAACTTGCGGACGGCTCTCACGTGGTCGAGGACGACCACCTGCAGATCGCGTACACCGCGGCGGGAATGAGCCACGGCATGATATTCTCGGTCGACGGTAACGGGATCGTAACCCTTCACTACCCCGATGTTCCCGGTGGCTCCAGCGAGCTCGAACAAGGCGGATCGGTGGCGCTGCCGTTTGCCTACGTCCTCGATGATGCTCCGCAGTTCGAGCAGTTCTTCTTTGTCTTTGCCGCTGCCCCAATTGATACTGAGGGAATACTGGCGGATATCGAGGCAGATCCCAATCCGCGGTCCATCACCGCGCGTCTCGATGCGTGGGCGGCCCAAGAGGAGTCCCGCGATTATCAGCAGCTGTCCCTCCTCAAGAACGGAGAGATGAACCGATGAGACGATCACGTAATCGAGGACGGGCCGCGTTTCGGGGCGCACTCCTTCTTCTTCTGTACTTGGTGAGCGTCGCCGGTCTCGCGGTGGCTCAGGATTCGGGAGGAGGCGTTCGCCGCTTCGCGCTCTTTGTCGGGGCCAACGACGGCGGTGCGTCCCGGGTACAACTCAGGTATGCCGTTTCCGACGCATCGCGACTTGCCGATGTGATGTACCGGGTCGGAGGTGTGAGCCCCGCGGACGCGATCCTCCTCCGAAATCCCGGTCCCCGCCAGATCTCCACCGCTCTGACACGCTTGGAGCGGGCGATGACGGCGGCACGGACCGACTCGCGCCGAGTAGAACTGCTGTTCTACTATTCCGGGCATAGCGATACCGAAGGTCTGCTTCTCGGCGAGACGCTCCTGTCGTATCGCGAGCTCCGCGATTCGATCGAGGCGGTCGACGCGGACGTAGCGGTGGCGCTCCTCGACAGCTGTTCCTCGGGGAGCTTTACCCGCCTCAAGGGTGGCCGCCGAACCCAGCCCTTTCTCTTCGACGATGCGGCGGAGATGACGGGCTACGCGTTTCTCACCTCCAGCTCCGACACGGAGGTCTCCCAAGAGTCCGACGAGATCGGCGCTTCCTTTTTCACGCACTACCTGGTGAGTGGGCTTCTGGGCGCCGCGGACACCACCGGTGACGGAAAAGTCACCTTGAACGAAGCGTACCAGCACGCCTTCGCCGAGACGCTCTCGCGCACCTCTCGTACCTTCGCCGGCGCGCAGCATCCTTCCTACGAGATCCAGCTCACGGGAGCCGGCGATCTCGTCCTCACCGATCTCACCGCTCGCTCAGCCGCGCTCGTCGTGGACGAGTCACTGGGAGGTCGCGTGTACGTGCGGCACCGATCGACCGGTCGACTGGTAGCGGAGTTTGAGAAGTATCACGGACAGAACCTGACGGTAAGCCTTGCCGGCGGCGCCTACCGCGTCGATCTCCGGCAGGGAGAGCTCTATCGCAGTGCGGATGTGATAGTTCGGGAGGGCTCAGCAACGACGCTGCGGGAAGAACACTTCGCGCGGGTCGCTCTCGAACGGTACCGGACGCGCGGAGACGCAGGCGTCGCGATATCGGAGCGGGCGCGGGACGCGCTCACCACCGTGGGGACAACCA
>CAYQRW010000347.1:0-3172 GCA_964419735.1 uncultured Spirochaeta sp. | reverse complement strand
AGCACCACGAAGTCCCGCAACCGCATGGCGTAGTCCGAATCCATGGCGTAGGTGAGTTCCTCTTTGCTGCGAAAGTAGCGATAGAGGGCAGGTTTGGTGACACCTAGTTGCTTGGCCACCAGATTAAGACTGGTCTGGGAGAAGTGCGTCCGTCCCCATGCGGAAAAGGCGGCGTCGGTGATGCGTTCTCTACTGAGGTGTGGTTTTACCGTTTTAATGTGCTGCTCCTGCGGTCCGAACCCTGTGTCGGAATGATCTGTTACCGTACGTTTGGTAACTACCGAACGTACGGTAACAAAGATAACCCCTAACACTTGCAAAAATCAAGATCCCGTTGCACTGTCTAACAGTTAATTAACACAGAGTGCGTAATGTGGTGATCACAAAAGGAGGAACCTTGTGAAACGATTTTTGAGTGTAATGGTTTTAGTGGCATTTCTGGTGCCGAGCGTCTTCGCCAGCGGACAGCAGGAAGCCGAACTGGGAACCGAAGAGAACCCGATCGTCTGGGCGTTTGTACCTTCCGGTGACACGCAGGAGATTGCGGCCGGTGGCCAGGCGGTGGCCGATATGATCTTTGACATGACCGGTCTGGTGGTTGAGGCCAGCGTGGCTACCGAGTACGCGGGCGTAATCGAGGCGCTGCAGAGCGATCCCCCCAGTGCCCACATGGCGAGCCTGGCTACGTTCGCCTACGTGGTGGCTGCGGACCGCGGCGTGGCGGAATCGGAGTTGGTGGCGGTGCGCTTTGGCCGTCCCTTTTACGATGGGCAGATCATCGCGAACGTTGATTCCGGCATCTCGGAGCTGTCGGACTTGGAGGACAAGAGCTTCGCGCGGCCCGATCCGTTGAGCACCTCCGGTTGGATCATTCCCAGCCTGACGATGCGTGCTGCCGGGTTGAACCCGGACACCGATCTCTCCCAGATCGTTGACGCTGGTGGTCATACCGGTGTCGTTACGTCGGTGTACAACGGTGATGTCGATGCGGGAGCTACCTACGTGGACGCCCGCGGTGAGATCGAAGAGGACTTTCCGGATGTCTACGATCAGGTCCAGGTGATCGAGGTCAGTGCGCCGATCCCCAATGACGGTGTTCAGTTCCACCCGAGCATTTCCGAGGAGATGCGCGAGGAAATCATAACCGCGCTGTTGGAGATCGCTGAAGATGAAGAAGGTGCGGAGGCTCTTGAGCAGGCGTATTCTTGGCAGGGACTGGAGCGTCACGGAGATGACTTCTACGATCCGTTCCGCCAGGTGCTACAGGCTGCTGGTGTGAGCGCCGGCGAACTGATGGCCAACTGACTACAACGATGTAGACTACGCTACCCTGTCCCATATGGGGCGGGGTAGCTTTTTTTATGACGCCGCCGGTTGTGCGTGCGGTGGAGGAATTGTCGTGCTCGAATTCAATAACCTTTCAAAGACCTATGACGACGGGACGCAAGCGCTCAAAGAGGTGAGTTTCTCGGTAGAACCGGGAGAGTTTCTCGTCGTGATCGGTCTTTCCGGGTCGGGAAAATCGACCCTCTTGCGATGTACAAATCGCCTTATCGAACCCACATCGGGAGAAATCATCTGGGACGGCACGGATATTACCGCCGCCGACTCCGGAGTCCTGCGTACGGTGCGTCGGCGCATCGGGATGATCTTTCAGCATTTCAATCTCGTAAAGCGGCTGAGCGTGATGAACAACGTTCTCAGCGGGCGGCTGGGATACATGGATACGTGGAAGAGCGCTTTCTATCGCTTCGACAAGCAGGACCGCAGTAACGCGATGCGCGCGCTGGAACGGGTGGGCCTTACCGAGCAAGCGTACAAGCGTGCCAGCGAGCTCTCCGGAGGACAGCAGCAACGGGTAGGTATTGCCCGGGCGTTGATGCAGGAACCGCAGATCATCCTGGCGGATGAGCCGGTGGCCAGCCTCGACCCGGTCCTGGCGCACACGATCCTGGGCTATTTGGAGCGACTCAATAAAGAGGATGGGATTACGGTTATCTGTAGCCTCCACTATCTGGATCTGGTACAGCGCTATGCCACCAAAGTCATCGGATTGCGGGATGGCCGGGTGGTCTATCGCGGCACCGGTGAGGATATTCGCAAGATGTCCGACGCGGAGTTCAAGGAGATCTACGGGGAAGAGGCGGAGCGAGTGGGCGCCCGGCCCGACAGCTCAGCCGCCACGGTGGGTGGTGAGGAGATCGAGTAATGGCCAAGACACCGCAGCAACGTGAACAAAAAAGACAAGCCCGCGTTACCGCCCGTACCGCCGCGCAGAACCCCTTGGTGGGTCCCGCTGGCGCGGCGATCGCATCACTTGTGATTCCCGGTTTAGGGCAGATGTTGAGCCGCCAGACGCAACGCGGCGTGTTGATTTTCTCGGCGATGCTTACCAGCGTGGGGATCTTCATCTGGCGCGTGGCCGAGCTTGGACGGCGGGTAGACGGATTCGGTCCCACGATTATGCGTTCGTTGGAGCGCCGACCGGGCTTTGTCCTGCTGGTGGCCGGTGTCTTGGCGCTGATCTGGCTGGTGACCGCGTGGGACGCCTATCGCTGTTCCCGCGACCGGCGCCGTCCCACCACCGGTATGTTTCCGCTCGTTCTGCTCGGCTTCTTTGTGTTGGGATGGCAGATCGCCCAGATCGACGTGGTGAAGCTGATTCGAGAAGCCCCGGAAGCGCTGCCTCCGCTCTCCCGCGTGATGTGGCCGTGGTCGGCGGCAATCGAGTACGATACTGAGGCACTCAGCGCCAGTGCGGAAATTTTGGCAGGTGAAGGTGCTCCTCCGGAGCGACGGGAGCCGGTTGAAGGTGAGCCGCATATCCGAGTGGAACCAAACGTCGGACAAATGACGACGCAGGATGAGAATTATCAGCCCGTTCCCGGCACGCGGATCACGATAACCGGAACCGGATTCGAACCCAACACGGAAACGGAAATCTGGTGGGAAGACCCGATCGGCAACGAGTTTCGGCCCCGAGAAGACAGCAGGTATATTCTGTTTGAAACCGAGAACGACGGGAGCTTCGAGCTGGAGATGACGATGCCCTACCGCTTGTCGCCGCCCAGTGCCGAGGGCCCCTTCATTCACACCGTAGAGGCGCGACAGACCTCTCAGGTGGGGCGGCCGCAGGCGTCGGAGGCGTTAAAACTCACCATTAGCCGCATGA
>CAYQRW010000346.1:0-3180 GCA_964419735.1 uncultured Spirochaeta sp. | reverse complement strand
GTTGGATTAGAGTCCGGTATTCATACGCGCTCGCATCATGGTTACCTACTTTTATGTAGTCCGCGCTGCCGTAGTTGCTGCTCGGTGAATCGGCCCGAACGAAAGCGTCCGCTACTCCTCCCAGGTCGGACTCTGTATCAACCCACTGCGCGTACAGCGTGAGGTCCGCGTCGGTAGCATAGCTGGCACCTTCCGTGTAGCTCGTACCCGTGCCATCAGAGGTGGTGTTCCAGCCTGCGAAGGTGAACCCCGTCCGCTGGAGGTTGCCGCTGTTCGAGGCAAGAGTCAGGTCGATGCTCTCGGTCTTGGTTTGGTCGCTCGGCGCGCTTCCCGAGTCGGCGCCGTTGGCGCTGTAGGTCACGGTGTAGGTGTTCGGGGTGGTAGACTCAGTGTCGCTCCGATCCACACCAAAGGACCAGGGGCCGTGCCACGGGCTCCAATCCGAGCTAACGCTACTCTCTCCCGGGAGCACCGCCTCCGCAAGAAATCTGACTCGCCAGAACACGGTAATCTCCGTCTGCACCTCGATAATTGCCTCGGGACCGTCGACCTCCGCTGTGGAGGATGAAGCGAAGGACTCTTCAGTGTCCCATTCCAGCTGGTAGCCAAGCGCGTCCTGGACGGGGGTCCAGGCAACGGTGGTGGTGGCGCTGTCCGACGATGAGGAGAGGTCCTCAGTTCCCTCTTCCGGCAGGATCTGCTGAGTGAACGGTGAGTCCGGGTGAGCAGGGTCAAAGGGGTTATTGTAGACGTCGCCCTCGCTCACAGGGTCGATACACCCAACGAGTAGAACGATAATGGCTGAGACAAACAAGCTCGCGTTGCGCATATAGCCCACGTGTTCTCCAGGGCCATGATGAACTATCAAACGAGCAGAACCGCAAGCCTCGGAGTCAATTCGACATACTTGACACGTCGACTGTAGCACACAGTAGACACGTATGATAGAGTTATTTGGATAATATATTACTTTTATTACATAAAACGCTTCCTGGGGCTAGCCAGACAGGAGTAGAATTTAGCAATGCATACCAAAGCGAAAAGAAGTGCCTCCTCGCTCCTATCGGTTTTGCTCTGTCTCATTTCTTGCCCGGGTGTCCTCTCGGCGCAAGAGGCGCCCCGAGCAGTTCGCGTACACATCCTACCCATCCGGCCCGTAGCAGACGATCCAACGGTGCGAGCTGCTACGGCAGCCACCGCGGACACCATAGCGCTTACCCTCGGCTTGCTTGGCGGATACGAGGTTACCGAAGTTCCCTTGGGGAGCTTCGACACCTCCGATGAGTATTTGGATGAGCGTGGCATAGAGGCGATGGACCGCCTTCTTTTTGTTGAAACAAGCCGGGAAACGGGAGCATATTTCGTTTCCGCAGGGGTTGTAGATCCGCTCTCGCGGGAGCAGCTTTTGGTGCGTCGAGGTACGGCTGAGGGTGCGTTGGATCTCTTCAGTGTCTCGGATCGGCTCGTGAGCGAGCTCCTCGGCGAGCTTTCCGGACAACGCATTACGTTCGGGGAGATAACGTTTGAGCCGGGCAGCTGGATACCAGGGAGCTACCATGAAGTTGCTTGGGAAAAGATCGCCGTTGCGACGAGCAGCGACCTCTCTTCACTGGTAGATTTCACCGATGAAGTCGTAGACCGCGATGTCGCGCCCTTGCCTGATACCAGAAACGACATGGTGTTCCGGGTCGGCGGGGTCGACCTTGATCTGACAGACGCAGACTCACAGCGAGTACTGACGGGTGTACGGGAAGCGCAACTCTTTCAGCAACGTGCTGGACGCCTACAACCGATATATGAAGAGACTGTCGAGATCCGGGAGGAACAGGAGACGGTCGTCAGCTACAACATTCCGATCCTTACCGAATCAGACGCCGAAGAGCTCAACAGACTGATTGCCGGCGTGGTAACAGCACAGAGTCAGGCGGAAACTGATGGTAGTGAAACGTCAATTGCGGCGTGGATCGCAGCTATTGGGAACGTGAAGGAGTACTGCGAGAAGCTCTCGAGCTCGGTCCCACACTTCACTGACATCCTCTGGCGCTTCGACCTCCTCACCGCCGCCGCGGAAGCAAAAGGAGTGGAATACATCGCCGCCACCAATTGGCGGGAGCCTGATTACCGTTGGTTCGACCGACTCTCCAACATGAGCAAATACCGGGTTTCATTGCCGCGACTGGGAGTCGTTCCCGCTCCCAGCGCCACGAACCAAGACGAAATCATGGAAACCATTACAGCGGAAGTGGCGGATCGCATCGCGCCGCTCTTCGCACTGGAGGCAGTGCGTCCCTTGGCTGAAGAAGACTGGCAATCTCTTGATCGCCGCTACAGTCGAATACGGGAGGCGAAGGAAACTGCTGGGCTGCCCCAACCCTCGTGGTTGGTACACGATCTTTCCTTTATTGAGGAAAGCCTTGATACCTATCGCCGTGAGCGACGTGAGCGGCCCGGTCTTTATCGCGCTCTGAGTTGGAGTGGCGCGGTTCTATTCTTTGCTGGCGCAGCAACTTGGTCGGTGGGCCTGGCCCGGGCCCGAAACAACGCCGCGTCCCTCGAAGAGTACCGGGACACCACGGATCCGAACCGGACAACGGATCTACGAGCGCGGATTGAATCCAACCGAGATACGGCGAATCTTCTCCAGGGAGCAGGCATTGGAGCAGCGGCCACCGGCGTCGCGACATTCGTCTCAGGCGTCCTCGTGCAACGCCGCGACCGTACCCGGCCGGATAGAAGACTCATCGAGCGCTTGAGCACGTATTTCCGTCCCTACACTGCCATCCGCGATGATCTCGAGGCACAAGACTCCCGGACGCTCCAGCTACCGATAGACGGCTTTGGAGACGACTAACCGACACGCCTCAATCCGTTTCTATGCTGATCTGTCCGGCATGCCACCTACCCCGATGAGCCAGTTGGACGGAACCTACCGCGAATCACCACCAGGTGTTCCAGAATAAGCCCCACCCGTAGACCGGAAACGCTGAAGTCAACGTACAGTTCCCAACCTCCGGCCGATAGGGCCGGCGATATTCCCATCTGATTACGGTAGAGCTGATCGGTCATGCACGATAGGGTCGGGTCTGTTTGCATGTTGTCCTGTTGTTTCCGGTGTATCCTTTGTATTGCGGTAGTGCTGACGCACCGGAGGTGTGTATACTATGACAGGGAGGATGCGAT
>CAYQRW010000345.1:1905-3187 GCA_964419735.1 uncultured Spirochaeta sp. | reverse complement strand
CGATTCGAGACGATCCGCGACTGGAACGTGTGGCAGCTGGGTGAGTTTCGGGCACACTTGGATCGGATCGTTGCCGCCGGGGGCACCCCGGAGCCGATTCTGCTGGAGCCCGCGGTGCAGGTACAGGAGGGGTACAAGGCGCTTCCCCTGCAACCGATCGGAACGGGTCGACTGGAGTTCTTCCCGGAGGTGATCCGCTTCCATCCGAAAGATGGAGAAGCGTGGGAGTTTCCGGTAGCGGAGATCGAGGGTATGAACGTGCAGAACAACGAACATCTGGAGTTCTACTGTTACAACAGCCTCTACCGGGTGACCACCGTGGATCCGCGGGGCAACACCTACAAGTGGGATGTGGCGGTGCGTCATCTGCAGGAGTACGCTCGCTTGACCTCCTCATCCGTTCTGTGATAGCTATAGTGCTCCCGAAAGAACGATAGGAGAGTAACAGTGGCTAAGGCGAAGAAAGGTAATCTGGTGCGCGTCCGTCTTAAATCGACGGAAAGCGGATATTGCTATTACACCCAAAAGAACAAGCGGAACACTCCCAACAAGATGGAGTTCATGAAATATGATCCGTTTGTCCGAAAGCACGTACTCTTCAAAGAGTCGGGAAAAGTCTAAAAGGAGCGTCACCATGAGCCGTCGTTGTGCAATTTCCGGCAAGAAGCCGTTATCCGGCAACAATGTGTCGCACGCCCACAATAAGAGCAAGCGCTGGCAGCGCCCGAACATTCAGGTAAAACGCCTGTACGTTCCGGAGTTGAAGCGGTTTGTGCGCATCAAGATGAGCACCCGCGCCCTGCGAACCGTCAGCAAGATCGGCCTCATGCCCTATCTGCGTAAAGAGGGGCTGCAGCTCAAGGACGTTACCTCCTGAGAACGCCGATCGCTCCGTGAGCGACACGTTACATCAGAAAAAAGGTCATCCCCGGGGATGACCTTTTTTTGTGGGCAGTTCCTTGTGGCCAGTTTTTCCGGCACGTGACGCGCAGCGCGCCGGTGTGCTCGGCCCACCGGCGGTTACGCGGTTTTCACCATGATGCGCTCGGCCACGTCCCGCCCCAAGCCGACCCGGCTGCCATCGATCTGAACGACGACCGGCCCGCGCTTGCCGCGGGAGCGCACCGTTACCGTCTTGCCCGGTACCAGGCCCATCGATATCACTTTACTGCGAAAGCCCTCGCCTCCGTCCAGCCGCGCCACCACAACCGGCAGGTCGGACCGGACCTCGGAGAGCGGCGTTGCCTCATCCTCTTCCATAAGACCGGATCATGTGCTGATC
>CAYQRW010000345.1:0-1805 GCA_964419735.1 uncultured Spirochaeta sp. | reverse complement strand
TTGTACGCCGATACCAGGCCCTCCATCATCTTCTTTCCGTCACCGAAGAGCATGAGGGTGTTGTCCGCGGCGAAGAGCGGGTTTTTAATGCCTGCGAACCCGGGGCTCAGGCTACGCTTGATCACCACCACCGTCCGCGCCTGGTCCACGTTGAGAATCGGCATGCCGCTGATCGGCGTCCCCGAGGAGTCCCGGGCCAGGGGATTGACGACATCATTGGCACCGAGGACGATCACCACGTCGGTATTGGGGAACTCCGGGTTAATCTGGTCCATCTCCCGGAGCTTGTCGTAGGAAATATTCTCCTCCGCCAGAAGCACGTTCATATGGCCCGGCATGCGCCCCGCCACGGGGTGAATCCCGAACTCCACGGAGATTCCGTCCGCCTCCATCAGTTCACTGAGGAGGCGCACCGGCGTCTGCGCTCGGGCCACCGCCATGCCGTAGCCGGGAACAAACGACACCTTCTGTGCCGTCTTGAGGATCATCGCCACCTCTTCCGGGGAGGTGCTCTTCACACGACCGGCGTAGATATCGTCTTCGTCCTCCTGGGCGGCGGGCGCGGCGCCGACGCCGCCGAAGAGCACATTGGCCAGGGAGCGGTTCATGGCGCGGCACATGATATTGGTGAGAATGAGACCACTGGCACCCACCAGGGAACCGGCGATAATCAGCACCGTGTTGGTGAGTACGAAGCCGGTGGCGGCGGCGGCGATGCCGGAGTAGGAGTTGAGCAGGGCGATGACGATCGGCATGTCCGCTCCACCAATCGGCATGACCAACAGGATTCCCAGGAGTGAGGCGATTCCCGCCAGCACCCAGTAATAGACGATCTCTCCGGGGTTGAGCACCACCAGCACGCCGGTGGCGATCGCCGCCGCGGCTACCAGCACTTTCACTACCTGCTCTCCAGGGTAACGGAGCGGCTTCTCGCTCACCACGCCCTGGAGCTTACCGAAGGCGATGAGCGAGCCAAAGAAGGTCACGCCCCCCACCAGGCCGCCCGCCACGGTGGCGATGAGAAACTGGAGTGCCCCCGATGCGGAGGGGCCCGACACGCCGGCCGTTTCCACGCCGGCGCCACTGAGACCGGTGTTCATCGACTGATACAGCACCGCCCCCGCCACCAGGACGCTGGCGATCCCGCCGAAGCCGTTGTACAACCCCACCAGTTGGGGCATGGCGGTCATCTTGATCTTGAGGGCAAACACCGCCCCGATCAACGAACCCACACCCAGTCCCAGGACGATCAGGATCGGATGGAGAATATCCTGCGCCACCAGGGTGGCTATGATCGCCAGGAGCATTCCCAGAGAGCCGGTGATGTTGCCCCGGACCGCACTCCGCGGATGGGAAAGCCCCTTGAGCCCGACGATGAAAAGAATCGCCGAGAGGAGATAGGTGAGATTTACTACCGTTGCCGTCATGACTGCTCCTTCTTGCGAAACTTGCTCAGCATCCGGTGCGTCACCAGAAAGCCCCCCACCACGTTAATCGTGGCAAATACGAGCGCCGCGAAGCCCAACCACACGGTGAGCGGGGACTCTCCGGTACCCACCGCCACCAACGCACCCACGACGGCGATCCCGGAGATCGCGTTGGACCCGGACATGAGCGGCGTGTGCAGGATCGGCGGCACCTTGGTAATTACCTCGAAGCCCACAAAGATCGCCAGCACGAAGATCGTTATGATCGCTACAAAATCCATCTCTATTCCTCCGTCCCCGGGGTGGCCTTCGGGGTAGTCGTGGCGGCGGCGATCTCCAGCGTCTCGGCAAGCTCGGCACCCCGGGCGCCTCCCTCGT
>CAYQRW010000344.1:0-3190 GCA_964419735.1 uncultured Spirochaeta sp. | reverse complement strand
CGGCGGCGCTCAAGCAGTTCCACGAAGAACACCTCTCTTCCGAACAAGTTCACGCTCATGGTAGCATGTGACGATGGAGTTGATCGAGCTTTTGCGGCGGGTGCACCCATTTCGTTTTCTCCGCGGAACTCAGCGGGATTCCTTGATTCCAAAGTTCCGCCGATACGAATTTGCCGCAGGAGAAACGGTCTTTCGCCGAAACGATCTGGACCAGTCGGTATACTTGATCGAAACGGGCGCCGTCGAGGTGTTTGATCCGACGCGGGATGAGGACGATCTGGTCACCGTAATCCAGGAGTTCCACTTCTTTGGTGAGTGGGAGGCGATCTTCCAGGAACCGCGGATGTTCGGCGTCCGCGCTCGCCGGGCGTGTCTCTGCTACGCGATCTCCGGTGAGGAGTTTCGCGGTGCGCTGCAGCTCTCTCCGGGCTTTGCCCAAGGCTTTGGGACGATTCTGCGCGAGAACCAGGGCATCTTTGCCGCCTTCGACCGGTTCAAGGTGGATCTGCTCCAGAGCGCGGGGCGTGGGCACATCAGCATCGAAGCGCTGCTTCCGATGTACCGCGCGCTGCAGCCGGCGCTGCACCGCGGCGTGGGCGAGGCTTCCCGCATCGATACCGCCGCCTTGCACTATGCGGTGCGACGCCTGCCGGAAAACGTGACTCGGACGTTTGCGTTTCTGTTGGTTGACGAGTTGCCGGCGGCTCTGGCGGAGTCGGAGCACCTCTTTCCTCCAGTCCGCACGGCGGCCCGCCGCCGTGATATCTGGGAGGTGCTTCCCGGAAAGGATCTGGTGTTGCTGCGCACCGGTAACTCGGACCTCATAGATCTGGTGACGAGTCTCTGCCTCTACGCCGTGGAGGCGCGCAAGATCCGGGAGCGCGTCGTCCGAGATGAGAGTCTGCCGCGGATTCACGCCTACCTCCAGCAGGTGGGGGCCGGGGCGGCGGAGGCTGACTCCTCGCGCCCGACGGCGGCATCCGAGGCGATGAAGCCAGGCCCGACGGAGCCTCAAGCCGTGGAGCGGGGGCGGGAGTTTCTCAACACCCTCGCGTTCAGCTCGCGTGAGGTGGAAGCGCTGGTACAGATCTGGCCGGAGAATCCGGTGCGGCGCATTTCCGAGATCACCCGTCACCGGGAGATGTTCAACATCGATGTCCGCCGTCAACAGCGAAACTATCACGCCCGCCGGGGAGAACTGTGGACCTCGGAAGTGGCACGGGTGACGACCGAGCTCCTCGGTGTGGATCCGATCGAACTTACCCCGGGGCGCGGAATTCACATCATCAGTAGCAACACCCACTCCGTGAGCAACTGTCTCAACCCGTGGTACCGTGATAACCGGGAGGAGATCCTAAGCTGGGCGCACGCCTCGGCGCATTCCGCGGTCCAGGACAGCTGGCATCGTGAGCATGATCTGGTGTACGCCGTGGCGAGGGACTTCTTTCTCGCCCATCCGGAGGCAGCCGAGGACGCTCGGCGTACCGCTGCCGGGGTGGGCCATCACGCCTTATCTCAGACGGTGAGCACCGGTATTCAGGTGCAGTTGATCGATCTGGCGCGGCTGGTGGGAACCGCTCTAGACCCGGCGGTATCGCCGGTTGTTGCCGGCAGCGCTTCCGCGGATGATCTCATCGTGAACATCGACTACGCCTTCGGCGAGCAGGCGGAATACGTGATTCGCAGCCTCCTCACGCTGTACGGCGAGAATATTCGCAGCGTGAACTTTCTGGGGAAGGCCGGCGCCCTGGTGGGAAGGCGCGGAGATATCCTATCCCCCACGGCGTTCATTGAACAGCATAGTGATCTGTTCCAGCCGCTGCCCCCGCAGGACGTTCCCGATAACGTGCCCGTCCACCACGGGCCGATGCTGACGGTGGACGGGACGCTGCTGCAGAATCGACAGATGCTGAACTTCTATAGGCAGATCTGGAACGTGATCGGAATCGAGATGGAGGGGACGCACTACTATCGCGAGATCTTGGAGTCCCGGCAGCTCGGCGTGATCCGCCCGGAGGTACAGTTTCGATTCTTATACTATGTATCGGACCTGCCTCTGGAGACGAGTGCTACCCTGGCCGCGCCGCTGCGCGCTTCCGAGGGGGTTCCGCCGTTGTACTCGATTACGCGGCATATTCTGAATCAGATTGTTACAGGAGAACGTGTATGAGCAGCCCCCGACGCCTGGTTTTCACGAATCGCAAAGGTGGGGTCGGCAAGACCACTACCAGCGTAAACATCGCGGCGGCCCTGGCGCATATGGGGTTTTCAGTACTTCTGGTGGATACCGATCCCCAGGCACATGCTACGATGTCACTTGGCATTTCTCAGGCTGATCTCTCCGGCGATGTGAGTGATGTGGCGCAGGGGCGTGTGCACGTGGCGGATGTTATTCGGGGATCGTACGTACCACGACTCCAGGTGCTCCCCTCATCCCGGCGGTTGAGTGATTTTGAACGCCGCTACGCCAACAGCCTGGAGGCGCGGTTCTGGATGAAGAAACAGCTCGATCCGGAGATGCAGCGCCATGACTTCACCGTGTTTGATACGCCCCCCACGACTCAGCTGCTGACTCTGGGCTCCCTGATCGCCGGGGCGGAGGCGTTTGTGCCGATGCAGGCGCACTTTCTGGCGATGGAAGGTATGATCGAGATCATTGAGCTCGTTGAGCAGACTCGGCGCCATTACAATCCTGATCTCAGCGTGCGCGGGATCATTCCCACCTTCTATGACCAGGGAGCGGCGTTTTCAGAACAGATGATGCAGGAGCTGCGTCGGCGCATTGGAGAGGACGTGGTGCTTACCCCGATTCGACAGAATCGCGCGTTGGCGGAGGCTCCGGGAAATGGGCACACGATTTTTCAGCATAACCTGCGGAGCGAGGGTGCGCTGGACTACTACAAGGTGGCGATGCAGATTCGCAATATGGGAGCGCCCCCGGTGTCGGCTGCCGCTACGCCTCCGGCCGAAGATTGAGTACGGCTCCTTCCACCTCGCCGCTTTCGTCGTAAATGGGGCTGCCATTGATCTGTACGCGGATGCGTGCCCCGGGATCGGCGGCTTCCGGACCGGCGGTAACGATCACCGGGTAGTCTTCCACCGGCCGGCCGGCATCAGTTACCAACGATAGGGGAAACTGGTCTGAGGCGATCACCGATCCGTCCGGGGTTGTGGCCTGAAACGTCTCCTC
>CAYQRW010000343.1:2115-3216 GCA_964419735.1 uncultured Spirochaeta sp. | reverse complement strand
GATGTGCTGCACGGCGTGGAGCTGATCCGGGAGTGTTCGGATCGTACCATGGACCTGGTGCTGAGTTTCGGGGAACGCATCAACTGCACGGTGGTGGCGGCATTTCTGACGCAGGAGGGGATGCCCGCGGAGTTTGTTGACGCCCGGGAGATCGTGCTCACCGATACTAACCACGGCGGTGCGGTGGTGGAGTACGCCGAAACGTATCAGCGGGCGGCGGCGCGGCTACACCGGTGCGCCGGAATTCCCGTGATCACCGGCTTTATCGCCTCCTCGGAAGACGGATTCACCACCACCCTGGGACGCAACGGATCGGACTATACCGCCTCCCTGATCGGGGCGGCGATTTCCGCGGAGTCGGTTGAAATTTGGACCGATGTGGATGGAGTCATGAGCGCGGATCCGCGTTTCGTGGACGATGCCTTTGTGATCCCCGAGATCAGTCTGCAGGAGGCGATGGAACTATCGTACTTCGGGGCGGAGGTGATCCATCCCTACACGATGCTCCCCGCGGTAGAGCGCGATATCCCGCTGTGGATCAAGAACACCCTGAACCCCGGGGTGGTAGGTACGCGCATTAGCGGCCACCCGGTGCACCACGAGCGGGACATTACCGGAATAGCCTCCATCGGTCACGTGGCGCTGATTAACGTGGAGGGTGGGGGAATGCTGGGCATTCCCGGTATCGCCTCTCGCGTCTTCGGGGCGCTGGCCAAAGCGGGGGTCAACATTATAATGATCTCCCAGGCCTCCAGTGAGCACAGTATCTGCATCTGCATTCGTGAATCCGAAGTAGAGCGGGCGGGACGCTTCCTTCGGGAAGAGCTCCGGGAGGAGCTGGATCAGCGGCGAATCGACCAATTTGAAGAACGCTCCGGTCTGGAAATCGTGGCGGTGATCGGCGGGAACATGCGCGGACGGCCGGGAATCTCGGGACGCCTCTTCAGCGCGCTGGGAGACAGTGGGATTAACGTCCTGGCGATCGCCCAGGGCTCCAGTGAAATGAACATTTCGTTTATTATCGATCGCAACGACCGGCAGCACACCTTGAACGTGGTGCACCGTGCCTTCTTTCTGCCCCAGGGGGGCGTATGAGATTTA
>CAYQRW010000343.1:0-2015 GCA_964419735.1 uncultured Spirochaeta sp. | reverse complement strand
AATCTCACCGCCGGCGTCATGGCGTGGCGCTGGGGCATGCCGGTGTCGGAGTTTGTGGCGGCCACCAACGCCAACGATGTGGTGCCGGAGTATCTGGCGACGGGAGTCTTCACGCCGCGCCCCTCCCTGCGGACGCTGGCCAACGCCATGGATGTGGGAAATCCCAGCAACTTCGAGCGACTGCAGGCGATCTTCTCCGCCGGCGTGCTCAGCATCAATAGCCTGATCTCCGGGATATCCGTCAGTGACACCGAGATCGCCGCCACCATGAAAGATGTGTGGCAGACCACCGGCGAACTGATCTGCCCCCACACCGCCACCGGGGTCTACGCGGCGCGACGCCGGCTGGAGAGCGAGCGAGGGAGTAACGCCACGGTGGTGACCCTGGCCACGGCGCATGCGGCGAAGTTCGTGGAGGTGAGCCGTGAGACGGTGGGGGTGGAACCGGAGATCCCGGAACGCCTGGCTCGGCTACTGAATCGTGCAAAACAGTCGGTGCCGGTGGATCCCACGGGAGACGCCATGAAGCGCGCGCTCTTGGCACGGCTCTGATCACCACCTTCAGCACCTCTATCGCCACCTCCAGCTCTATCGCCACCTCCAGCACCGTGACCGGCGCTATTCGACGTACAGCTCCACCAGTTGCCGGGCGGTTCGCGCCTCCCGGACCCAGCGATTGCGCTTAAGAAAGCGACGATACACATGACATGCGCGGTAGTATCCGTCGGGTCCGCGGTAGGTGGAGCTCAGATCACAGCGGTAGACCTCCAATAGCTGCGGAAAGAGCGGTGACTCCATGATCGGATCCCGCCGGTAATCGGGCAGCCGTTCCAGGGCGCCCGGCATCATATGGTTTCGAATGATCCACTTCACCTCGTCCACGGTGTCGCGGTCGGCATCCAGGCGCTGGAGCAGGCGTTGGGCAAGGTCGGCACCGAGCTCCGCGTGCCGGTTAAATCGGTTCTGCCCCTCCGCCTCCGCGTAGGGCTTCCCGGCATCGTGCAGCAGCAGTGCCAAGCTGACGATGAACTCCGGGTTCTTGCGGTACTTCATCGTCTCTACGCTGTGCTTCCACACGTTGCCCTCGGGGTGCCCCTCCTTGCTGTGGTCCGTCTGGTTCATGGGGGCCAGTTCCGGGAGCACATCGGCGATATACCCGCTGCGTGATAGGATCTCCAGGCCGCGCCACGCGAACCGTCCGGTGAGGATCTGCTCCAGCAGGAGACGGTGCCAGCCACCGGGGATCGAGGGGGTCGGCGTCCAGGGGGATACCGATTCCGGGTATCCCCGGGGAATCAGTGGAAAGCGCGCGCTCAATACGGCAGCCTCCACCGTATCCAGGCCGCCCACCTCCACCGGTTCTACATCGGTGGCATCCAGCTTTTTGCGGGTGCGCCGCTTTCCCAGCCGGGAGCGCGCTTCGGAGAGCGTCTCATAGAGGTGGTGCGGATCGGCAAACGCCCGCCGCCGGGGGTCATAGGAGAGGCGCATTAAGGGGTGGTGCCCTCCCAGATCAGTCCAGTGGGCGCTCTGGGGAGCGGCTCCCCACGTTTCCACCGATCGAACCAGTACGCGGTGGGGGCCGGACCGAAATATCGCGTCCCACCCGGGGAGACCGGGAAAGGACAATCCCTCCACCACGGAGGCCAGCTCCACCACGTCCGCCGTCGTCTCGATCGTCACCAAGGGTGACGGAGCTGTCTCCATGAACAGCTCCAGCGCCGAAACGCCCACGAGACGGTATTCGATAGAATGGGTGGAGAGCTCCGGGAGGTTCATCGTGAGAGATCGGTCCTACCGACGATTTCCCAGGAAGCGCAGCAGAAAGAGAAACAGGTTGATGAAATCCAGGTAGAGCTTGAGTGCTCCTAGAATAGAAACCCGCATGTAGTCCGCCTCGTCCGCGGAACCGCTCATCTGGTCCGACCAGCGTTTGATCATCTGGGTGTCGTAGGCAGTGAGCCCCATGAACAGAAACACCCCGATAAACGAGATGATATAGTCGATGGTGGCGC
>CAYQRW010000342.1:0-3218 GCA_964419735.1 uncultured Spirochaeta sp. | reverse complement strand
ATCCCACGCGCACAATCAGTGAGGCCAGTCGTCAGGGATATGCGCTCAATATCACGCAGGGCCTGGCAGTGGGGATGAAGTCGGTCTTTTTCCCTATTCTTGTCTTAGCAGTGGCGGTAATCGGCGCCAACGCGATTGCCGGACTCTACGGGGTTGCAATGGCCGCGGTGGGCATGTTGAGTTTTGTGGCTGCCACCGTCTCGGTCGACACCTACGGGCCCATTGCGGACAACGCCGGGGGTATTGCTGAGATGGGCAAGCTCGATCCCCGGGTGCGGGAGATCACCGACAAACTTGACAGCGTCGGCAACACCACCGCCGCGATTGGAAAGGGCTTTGCCATCGGATCGGCGGCCCTGGCGGCGCTGAGTCTGTTTGCGAGCTACCTCTACAGCCAAGCGGGTCCGGCCAACACGCAGGGAGAGTTTCTGCTGGTGCTGGACATGGTGAACACCCTCACCCTGGCCGGGGGACTGGTGGGGGCCGCGTTGCCGTTCTTGTTTTCCGGAATCCTGATTGAAGCGGTGGCCAAGGCCGCCCGAAAGATGGTGGATGAAGTGCGCCGTCAGTTTCGCGAAGATCCTAAGATTCTCACCGGCGAAACGCGGCCGGACTATAAGCTGTGTATCGAGATATCCTCCGCCGGCAGTCTCAAAGAGATGAAGACGCCCGCGCTTATCGCCGTGTTGGCGCCGGTGGTGAGCGGATTTCTGCTGGGTACCGAGTTTGTGGGGGGCTTGCTTATCGGCACCACGCTCTCCGCGATCATGATGGCGCTGTTCACGGCAAACTCCGGGGGAGCCTGGGACAACGCCAAGAAGTACATTGAGGACGGGCACCATGGAGGTAAAGGATCCGATGCGCATGCCGCCGGCGTGGTGGGCGATACCGTGGGGGATCCGCTGAAGGATACCGTGGGTCCGTCTCTGGATATTCTGATTAAGATCATGGCGGTGGTCTCACTCATTACAGTGTCCATCTTCCAGCGGTACAATCTTCTGGATGTCCTGTTCTAAGGATCTGCCGCGGGCGGAGGAAATTATTGCCGAGCTCTACGGCTCTATTACTCGAATCCGGGAAGCGGGAAAGCCGGTCACGGCGATAGTGCTGCCGATATCGCTGTACCGTGTCATTCAGGACTATCGGGGGACGTTGGGCGAAACGCGGGAAGGTCTGCCTGACTATCTGGGAAAGTATGATCTCTTCGGCATTCCGATATATACTGATGGAGGCGAGAACGTCATTATCAAGACCGGCACGCAGGTGTAATCGGGTGGATTGGGGAAGGCCTTTGAAGCGAATATTGGTACTCACAGTGGCGGTTCTCATTTCCGGACCTCTGGCAGCGCAACAAGAGGGGCAACGGACAGAACAACGTCTTGACCGGATCGCGGTGATTCCCTTCGTAAATACCACTGAGGTCGAACAGTGGGATCACCTGGCCCGAGATATGACCGAGACGGTGCGGCTGACCCTGGCGTTGGGGGCGCGCTTTGATGTGGTGGACCCCGATACCTCCGGTATCGATCCCTATGCGCCGGAGGGGCCCCTTGAGCTCCGGCGAATTGCGGAGGCGCGTCGCATTGACGGTGCCGTCATCGGGCGCATCTCTGAGCTGGACAACGGTCGGGTAGAACTGGAAACGTCGGTATGGAGCAACCTCACCGGTCAAATCATCGGGAGTGAACGACGGGAGGCGTTCGGGTCGTTCGATATCCTCGATGCCGCCGATGAACTCGTCTCACTCACAACCTCCGCGTTGCTCGGCTACCGCGTCGATTTTGGAGGTATTGTCTTCAGCCCCTCGCGGAACGATGTGGAATACTCCGTTTCCATTGACGGTACCGCCGTGGGCGAGACGGTGGGCTCGATCCCGCAGGTGCTTGTGGGGCAGCGCCGGATCGATATCTCCGTGATGGTTGCTGGTCGCGAGCAACTGGTCTATTCCGCGGAACGGCGCATCCGTCCGGGGGAAGCGATCGAAATCTCCTTTGGCCTGCCCCGCGTTACGCGGCGGGAACAGCGGGAGATCCTGATTCGCCACGGATTGGCTACCGAACTTCTGGGTCAGCCCGACAGGTATCGGATCGCCTTTGAAGCGCTCAGCGAAAGCCGCAGCCTCCTGGCCGCGGCGCAGGGAAGCGCTACCACCGACGTCCTGCGGGGGCGGCAACGCACGTTGGAGCGAGCGTGGCAACTGGACGAAGAGTTTTTTCGGCTCACTCTGGCGGCGGTGCAGGAACGGGAGGTGGAGAGTGAAATTTTGCCGGCTTCCTATCAAATCGCGCAGGACTCGGGAGTATCAGACCCGGTGATTTCCGACCGCGTCCAGAGAAATGGCGCCGCCTATTACCATCTGTTGCGCCTGCTGTGGGCTAATGAGCTGGGTGCGGCCCGCTGGGAGGAGGCGCAGGCGACACTCGACCGGATGGAAACCGTGGTCACGGACTTCGAGCTGGATTGGTTGCGGGGTGAGGTGCTCTCAGACCGCCAGGCGTTTACCGCCGCCGTGAGTGAAGCGGAGCGAGTACAGCTCCGACGGCGCCGCCCGTGGCCCTACTTGGGAGTAGCGATTGGTCTCGGGGGAATGGGGTACGGAGGCTATCTTGTGGCCACTGAGGCAGATGTCTTCCCTGGAGAACGTGATACCATCGCGGGGCAGGAGTTCGCCCGATCAGATCTGCTGCAATGGGGTGCCATTGGGGTAGGGGGTGCGGTCACGGCGATCTCCGCAGCCGTTCTGGTACGCAATCTCCGAGCCGGAGAGAACTATCTCCGCGATTGGGCCCGGAGCGAATACGGCTTTGAGATCGATCGCTCCAGCGAGATTCTTGCCGCGGTGGGTACGGATGAACCGAGTGATTCCGCGGTGGTCTTGGTTCTGGGACCGAGCGATCGCCTGGTCAGCGTTGACGGCAATCCCCGCTCGCTACCGATCCTGGTGGAACAACAGCCCGGTTTGCCGCTATCGCTCGATGCCTCTCCGGTCGTCTCGGAGGAACGGACGCGCCTCTTTGAGCGGGGCGTGTCGGTTTTAGTCGTCCGGTAAGCCGGGCGGCACCGGTTTGAGTTATTGACGCAATCCGGTGCACGTGATAGGTTACCGCCGTCGGTCAGGACGGCCGGCAGTTCTACAACCCTTCAAGCGAGCGTCGTATAATGGCTATTACCCCAGCCTTCCAAGCTGGAGATGTGGGTTCGATTCCCATCGCTCGCTT
>CAYQRW010000341.1:0-3220 GCA_964419735.1 uncultured Spirochaeta sp. | reverse complement strand
TCGGCGCCGGTGGGGTCGCAGGTCGTGGTGGTGGGCGGTGGGAACGCCGCGGTGGACGCGGCGCGCACCGCCCTGCGCTTGGGGGCGCGCGTGACAATTCTCTACCGGCGTACGCGCGAGCAGATGCCCGCCTATCATGAGGAGATTGAGGAGGCGCTCCACGAGGGAGTGGAGCTCAAGGTGCTGACGCAACCGGAGGAAATCCTGCGCGACGAGGCGGGGGAGATCACCGCTGTGCGGTGCCGGCCGTTGGCTCTCGGTGAGTTTGATCGAAGCGGGCGACGGCGGCCACGAGCCGGGGAGGGGGCGCTCTTCGACGTCCCCGCGGATCAGGTGATTCTCGCGATCGGGCAGCGGTTGGATGCGGACGGAGCAGACCTGACGTGGCTGGACCGCGGAAGCGACGGATTCCTCCAGGCCGATCCGGTGAGCGGCGAAACCTCGGTTCCCTGGGTATTCGCCGGAGGCGATGCGGTCTCAGGTCCCAGTTCGGTGGTGGAAGCGATCGCCGCTGGTGAGCGGGCGGCGGTGGGCATCGACCGTATGCTCACCGGTGAGGAGCACGCGTTCTGGCGGGTCGAGCAAGAGGTCGATACCGCCTTCGATCCGGACGCGGAGCCGGTTCCCTATCCTCGGGAATCCTTGGCTACCATTCCGGTGGAACGACGGCGGCACAACTTCTCCGAGGTGGAGTGTTCCTGGTGTGAGGCGGTGGCGCTGCGCCAGGCGAAACGATGTTTGCGTTGTGACTATGGCAAGAGCACGGTCCGCGAGGAGGTATCCCATGCCTGAAGTGACGATCAACGGGCGACAACTTCACGCCCACGAGGGTACGACGATACTGCAGGTTGCGCGGGAGGCGGGAGTACATATTCCCACGCTGTGTAACATGCAAGGCTTCGATCCATTAGGGGCATGCCGGGTGTGCGTGGTGGAGGTAGAGGGTGCACCGCGCCTGGTCGCCGCCTGTGCTACGCCGATTCGGGAGGGGATGGTGGTGCACACCAATTCCCGCCGCGCCCGGCGGGGCCGCCGGAGTGTGGTGGAACTGCTCTTGAGCGAACACACCGGTGACTGCCGGGTGTGTGACCGCGGGGAGGATTGTGAGCTCAAGGCGCTGGCACAGGATCTGGGCATACGAGAACTTCCCTTTGAGGGAGAACGTCCGCCGGTTCGCATGGACCACAGCACGGAGGCTCTAGTGCGGAACAGCGGCAAATGCATCAAGTGTCGTCGCTGCGTCACCGCCTGTACCGCGATCCAAGCGGTGGGGGCGCTGTGGCCGCAGGGGCGCGGATACCAGACGACGATCGGTCCCGCCTTTGGTGGTGACCTATCAGAGGTTCCCTGCGTGCAGTGTGGCCAGTGTGCGGCGGTATGCCCGGTGGGGGCGATCAGCGAGAACTCGCACATCGAAGGGGTATGGGCCGCGCTGGATGATCCTGACCAAGTGGTGGTGGTCCAGACGGCCCCGGCGATTCGCGCCGCCCTGGGAGAGGAGTTTGGGCTTCCCCCGGGAACGCTGGTTACCGGTGAGATGGTGGCGGCCCTCCGGCGGTTGGGGTTTGACAAGGTCTTCGATACCAACTTCACTGCGGATCTCACGATTATCGAGGAGGGAAACGAGCTGCTCACGCGCCTGCGGCGGACGTTGGTGGAGGGCGACGCCCAGGCGTTGCCACAGTTCACCAGTTGTTCACCGGGGTGGATCAACTTTACCGAGGAGTTCTATCCGCAGTTTCTGCCGAATCTGTCCACCTGTAAGAGCCCGCAGCAGATGTTCGGGGCCCTGGCCAAAACCTACTATGCGGAGTCTCTGGGGATCGACCCGGCGCGGATGACGGTGGTGTCGGTGATGCCCTGCACCGCCAAGAAGTATGAGGCCGCCCGGCCGGAGATGGCTTCCAGCGGCGTGCGGGATGTGGACTATGTGCTCACCACCCGGGAGCTGGCGCAGCTGATTCGGGCGGGAGGTATCGATTTTACCTCCCTGGAGCCGGAAACGATGGACGCGCCCCTGGGGCTTTCATCGGGGGCGGCGGATATCTTTGCCAATACCGGCGGTGTCATGGAGGCAGCGCTGCGCACCGTACATGAAGTCGTCACCGGCCGGCGATTGCCCGCGGAGAATTTGCACATCACCCCGCTCGTCGGTCTTCAGGGAATCAAGGAGGCGCAGGTCACCTTCACCGATACGGTGGAGGAGTGGCGCTTTCTCGAAGGTGTCACGGCGCGGGTGGCGGTGGCCCATGGCCTGGGCAACACCGCCAAACTGCTGGATCGCATCGATCGTGGCGAGGCGGAGTACCACTTCGTGGAAATCATGAGCTGTCCCGGCGGGTGTATCGGCGGGGGCGGACAGCCGCGCTCCACCGATGACCAGATACGGCAGGCGCGTATTGGCGCGATCTACCAAGAGGATGAAGGTAAGACGCTGCGCACCAGCCACGAGAATCCGGCGATTCAGGAGTTGTATGCGCAATACCTCGGCGGACCCCTGGGCGAGCGCTCGCACCACCTGTTGCACACCGGATACGCGCCAAAGGCGGTGCCCGGATAAGGTGCTTACGATACGTGGGAGAGAAGGGCGTCCAGGTGGCTGCGGTTGCGGATTTCGTGTTCAGTCTGGTGTACCCCAGGCACGTGGCCACCGACCAACTCAACCACATAGGTTCCCAGGTCCCGGGCGGGAATCCAGTCGGGATTGTTCTGTCCGTCGCGGCTGCGTGTGTTGATCGTGGTCTGGGCGGTGATCGCGTACACGCGGAGCAGGGAGTCAAACGCTTCCTGAGCCACCACCCGGGCCATCATCTTCTGAGCTGATGCCATGATTGACACTACCGGCTCATCGGGATGAATGCTGTCCGCTTCGGGACCGACCAGTACGATATAGGTTCCCATGTTCTGCGCGCGCAACTGCTCGATAAAGGTGCGCTGCAAGTTGAAATGGGTATGCAGATTGTCCTGGATCGTCTGGTCCCAGTCGGATCGAGGCATTCGGTGCATGCTGTAGCCGTAGTACAAGGATCCCACCGAGACGATCACGCTGTCGATATGCCCTTCCTCCGCGATGATCCGGTCGCGGAACGCTTCTACCTGCACGTGTTCCGAGAGGTCGGCAGGAATGAGAACCAGTTCGCCGGAGTCTTCAACATAATCGCGCAATCGATCCGAGTGATCTCCTGTTCGCGTAGGTACGTATACCCGATATCCATGGTGG
>CAYQRW010000340.1:0-3221 GCA_964419735.1 uncultured Spirochaeta sp. | reverse complement strand
AACGATTGCTCCTTCAATTTGATATTCAGAACCCCGTTGACCCGGACGCCGTTTCTTTGCGCACCGATACCGCGAAGCGAATCGTTGGATTCCTTCCACGCCTGATTGACCGCGACGTGCAACGCCTTATTGCAGAGAACGGTCCGGACAACGTCACCGTCACATTGAACGAAATCTCGGAAGACGCCCCGCTTAATCTCCGGTATCGCTGTACCCTCAGCGCGCCCTGGCCGGCAGGCTTTATGCCGTTTTCTGATCCGGAGTTTCGTCCGATCCCTACCAGCGACACCGTGGCTTTCGTGGCATAGAAGATCCCAGCCGGCACCACAACACTCCTCGGAGGACCTTTTTGACGCAACAAGTAGCCCGATCCGAAAAATACCACCTCACCACTCTGGACCAGCTGGAGTCCGAGGCGATCTACGTCATCAGAGAGGTGGCGGCGCAGTTTGAGCGGCCGGTGATGCTTTTCTCCGGCGGCAAGGACTCGATCCTCATGAGCTACCTCGCCCGGAAGGCGTTCTATCCGGGAAAGATTCCGTTTCCCCTGATGCATATCGACACCGGGCACAACTTTGACGAGACCATTCGCTACCGCGATTGGTGGATGAAAGAGATCGACGCCAACCTGATCGTCCGCACGGTGCAGGCCAGCATCGACGCCGGCAAGGTCAAGGAAGAAGAGGGGATCAACCCCAGCCGCAACGGCCTGCAGACGGTGACGCTCCTGGACGCCCTCTCTGAGTTCAAGTTTAACTGCGCCATGGGCGGCGCCCGACGGGATGAGGAGAAGGCGCGCGCCAAGGAGCGCTTTTTCAGCTTCCGCGACAAGTTCGGCCAGTGGGATCCCAAGAACCAGCGGCCGGAGTTGTGGAATCTGTTCAATGGCATGCACCGCCCCGGGGAGCATCTCCGCGCCTTCCCGATCTCCAACTGGACGGAGCTGGATGTTTGGCAGTACATCGAGCGGGAACAGATTCCGCTGCCCTCGCTCTACTTCACCCACGAGCGGGAGGTGGTACGGCGCGACGGGGTGATCCTGGCGCTGGGTCCGTTTAACCAGTTGGAGCCCGGTGAAGAGGCGATTAAGATCCCCGTGCGCTTCCGCACGATCGGGGACATGACCTGCACCGGCGCCACCGAAAGCACCGCCCAGGAGCTCGCGGACATCGTCAACGAGGTGGCCGCCACGCGCGTCACCGAGCGCGGTGGCCGCGCCGACGACAAACGCTCCGAGGCCGCCATGGAAGACCGCAAGAAGCAGGGTTACTTTTAGGCCGTGGTGCCGATTGGAGTAGATCGAACCATCCGGTTATGGGTCGCGTTCTGGGTCCAAGCTCCGCCGAAACCCGGATCGAGTAAGCGGAGGTAGTACTCATGAGTGCGAATTACCAATCTGTCCGATCACAGATTGATGAACTCGACAGCGGAGACAAAATCCGGCTTCTGTCCGAGCTTTTTGACCTACTCGGCCGTGGCGAACAGGCTGAACGACAACGAAAATGGGCGGCTGTAGCCGAGTCTCGGTTGGCCGCGTATGACGACGGTGAGATGGCGGCAGAAGACTGGCACACGCTGCGGGAACGGCTGACTTATAGATTTGCGCCGTGACCCGAAGGATAAAGACACCGTATGAGTACCGACAACACCGCAGCCGCAATGGAAGACCGCAAGAAGCAGGGATATTTCTGAGGCGCGTGCCATGGCATTCATTGTTTCGCGACATGCACAACGGAGAATGAAGCTGTACAATATCGATGTCACAGCGATCGAGAATATGGTTAGCGCGGCTGACCAAGAACTCGGAAAGCACGAGATTGTCGAAAATCTTGCCGACTACGCGTATCCGATCAAGGTTGTGTATGTTGTGGAAGACGGGGATGTGACGCTGATAACGGCCTTTCCCCTGAAAAAGAGGTTGAAGCCATGAAAGTACATTACGACGATGCCGTCGATGCGCTGTATATAGAACTGAGTGAGGAAAGCCCCGAGGGAGCCGTCGAGTTGTCGGAAGGTATCAACGTCGACACTACATCCACGGGTCGGATAGCAGGCATCGAAATCCTGGGAGCCTCGTCCAGAATAGATCTGAAGACGATCCTGAGCTACTCGGTGGACGTAGACAAAAATATCAACGCCCTCACGTCCCAATAATCGGACACAGCATTCTCAATATGGAAAATATGAACCCCGACAACACCGCGCCCGCCGCCGGCGCCCCCACCCCCCAAAAAATAGTCCAAGAGCGCGACCTCCTGCGCTTCACCACCGCCGGATCGGTAGACGACGGCAAAAGCACCCTCATCGGGCGGATGCTGTTTGACTCCAAGCAGATCTTCCAGGACCAGATGGACCAGCTGGAAAGCGCCAGCAAGCTCCGGGGCGAAGAGAACGTGAACCTGGCGCTCCTCACCGACGGCCTCCGCAGTGAGCGCGAGCAGGGGATCACGATCGATGTGGCGTACCGCTACTTCTCCACGCCCACGCGCAAGTTCATTATCGCCGACACCCCCGGGCATGAGCAGTACACCCGCAACATGGTAACCGGGGCCTCCACGGCGGACCTGGCGATTATCCTGATCG
This sequence comes from uncultured Spirochaeta sp., assembly GCA_964419735.1. Classification (GTDB taxonomy): domain Bacteria; phylum Spirochaetota; class Spirochaetia; order DSM-27196; family Alkalispirochaetaceae; genus Alkalispirochaeta. Next base: position 638 of record CAYQRW010000340.1, on the reverse strand, counting down.
ATGCCCGCAATGGGGTGCTCACCCAGAGTAAGCGCCACGGCATTATCGCCTCCCTCCTGGGGATTCCCCACGTGGTGGTGTGCGTCAATAAGATGGATCTGGTGGAGTGGTCGCAGGAGCGCTACAACGAGATCGTGGCGGAGTATCGCGAGTTCGCGCAGAAGCTCAACGTTCACGATATCAAGTTTATTCCCGTCTCCGCCCTGATCGGGGATAACGTGGTGGATCCCAGTACCAACATGGACTGGTATGATGGGGGCACGCTCCTGCACTACCTGGAGAACGTCACGATTTCCGCCGACCGCAACCTGGTGGACTTTCGCTTTCCGGTGCAGAACGTGGTCCGCCCGCACCAGGACTTCCGCGGCTTCGCCGGCCGCATAACCAGCGGGACCATCAAGGTGGGTGAGGAGATCACCGTGCTCCCCGGCCGCCAGACGAGCCACATCAAGAGTATCAACTTCGATACCGCCGATCTGGACGAGGCGTTTGAGGGGCAGAGCGTGATCCTCACCCTCACCGACGAGATCGATATCAGCCGGGGGGACATGATCGTCCGGACCCACAACGTGCCGGAGGTGACGAGCGAGTTTGACGCCACTCTGGCGTGGATGGATGGTGATCACACCCTGGATACC
>CAYQRW010000339.1:1503-3233 GCA_964419735.1 uncultured Spirochaeta sp. | reverse complement strand
CAGTTTCCCGGTGGTTCGGTGGATTCAGGGGCGTTGCCTGCGGCCTTGGGACCGGCGATCCTGGAGTGGGCGCAGGGACTGGTGTTGCTGTTGACGCGGGTGGCGCTGATCGTGAGTGCCCTGGTGGTGATCACGCGGTGGTTTCAGTACGCGGGAATAACCGACCGCCTGGCAACGGTCATGCGCGCGCCCCTGCGGGTGCTGGGGCTACCCGCCTCCAGCGCGCCGGCGTGGATCGTGGCCAACACCCTGGGCCTTGCCTACGGAGCGGCGGTGCTCAAGGAAGAGGCGGAAACGGGACGGCTCAACGCCGCCGACGGGGATCTGCTCAACCACCACCTGGGCGTATCGCACTCCCTGGTGGAAGATACCGCGCTCTTTGCGGCGTTTGGGGCACCGGTGGCGTGGTTGATTCTGCCACGGCTGGCTCTGGCGCTGGTGGTGGTCTGGGAACGGCGATTGGAACGGCTTTTAGGACTGCCGACCTTTAGAAAACATCCTGCAGCGTCGGAGTCTGCCCGGTAATCATGCCGTCATCGTCATGACACTTACGGGGGCCCTCTACTCCGTAGAGGATCTGACACAGGTTGCGACACGCCGGATTCCAGTCAAAGCGCTTATCCGGGTTACTGCGGTAGAAGTTGTTAAATTGTACCAGCCGGCACAGCACATCTGCGGGAAGACTCTGCTCGATCTGGGCCGCCACCGCCTCCGCCCGCGACTCCGGGAGGCCCAGGGCCAGCTCGAGAAAATCCTGCGTGGCGCGATGCTTTAACAGGAGCTGCCGCGCCTCCGCCTCTCCACGGCGCGTAAGCGTAACGTAGCCGTAGGGTTCATACTCAATGAGCCCCGCCTTATCCAGCTTCTGGAGCGCACCGGTCACCGAGGGTCGACTCACCCCCACAACACCGGCGATATCTTTGGACCGGGCAACTTTGTTCTCCGCCGATAGTTCATAGATCGCCAAGACGTAGCGCGACAAACTATCCGTGAGACTCTCCAACGACGCGTGCGTTTTACTCATGACTCCCCCGTCCTGTTCCAGACATACACTTCAACTCCCCTATCCCGGGTAGTTCCTATCGCGCAACTGTCGGCCTTGCAGGCATCCACCAGCGGACAATGGGCGCATCCGGTAATATTGCACTGCCCCTCAGGGAGCACCGTTTCCCGGACGACCCGTCCCCGCTCGAGGTGCAGCCGCAGCGCCTCGGCAACCCGTTCCTGGGGCTCCCCCAGTTCCGCGGCAAGCTGCGAAACGGTGGCCCTCCCGCGGGACTGCATCTGTTGTTTTACGGCCGATACGATCACAGCGCTTCCTTGTACCGTAACTTCGACTTCCGAATCTTGTTAGGTATACCTAATTATATTTGTCTTTGGGCGATCAGTCAATTATGTCCGTCGACTCCGAGCACAGGGTGCCCTTGATGATCCGCCGGGGGAGCCATATGTTAGGACCATGAGTGAACAACGAGCGATAATCATGCATGGACTCAGTTTGGCGGAAATAGATCTGGTAATGCGGGCGGCCAAGAAAGAGCTGGAAAACCCTCGGGACGTGATCTTTGCCAAGACCACCGAGAACTCCCTCAAAATGAAGGTCAAGGACCTGATCGAAGACCTCGCGGAGGACCACAACTACCTCAAGGAGAACCCGCCGGAACAACTGAAGAAGCCGGACGCCGCTTCAAACGCCGAATCTCAGCCCGAGCCGACCTCCGGCCCGGAGT
>CAYQRW010000339.1:0-1403 GCA_964419735.1 uncultured Spirochaeta sp. | reverse complement strand
CTCAGGACTGAAGTGATTTCCCGAATAACAGATACGGCCCGGTCTCAGCGGTCACCTGATAGCCCAGCTGCTTGAGAAAGCGCTGGTGCTTGGAAGCGGTGCGCTGTACCGGCGCCAGGAGAAACGTCACCCCCTCCGGTTTGTCCTGCTCAATAGCGCTGTACAGATGGTGCACCAACCCCAGACCGCGATACTTGCGGGTCACGTAATCCACCGGAATCATCATCGATTTCTCCGGATAAAGATCACTATGAATCGTGCGGAACACCTCCCGCAGAGCGGGATCATCCTCAGCCTCCGCCGGCGGTACCGGCTGCACCAGGGCAAAACCCACCGGCGTGAGCTCTTTCAGCGCCACATAGGCACGGCCCCCCGTCTCGAAACAGCGACTGAGCCGGTCGGTGGAAAAATCGGGAAAGAACTTGAGAATATCCTCCAGGTTGTGCGCCAGAAAATCATCCAGCTGACTGCGCTTGTCAGGCCCCACCGAGATATAGCGCACTCCGTTCAGGTCAGGACGAAGCATCCGCACCAGATACACGATATCTACAACCATGATAAACGCATTGGTGATGAGAATCGGAATACTCGGCAGCATCGTACCGTAGATCACAAAGGCGGTGGCCCCGATAAGATTAAGCACGCGCAAGGGCAGAAGCCCGTTCATGAGCAGGGAAATCGCCACGAAGAAAGAGGCGGCATATCCAAAGAGTTCCGTCACGTCTATCATCGCTCCACTATAGTCGGTAAAATGGCGCTATGAAAACGCGTGGTGCGATTGAATCGCTGAATACCTATATTCCGGGAGAACGCCGAGCAAACACGATCAAGCTGGCCTCCAACGAGAATCCCCACGGATGCTCCCCAGCCGTGGCGCAGGCGGTAGCGGAGGCCGTACAGGAGCTGCACATCTACCCGGATGGTGCGGCGCAGGAGCTGAGCCGCCGGATCGCCGCACGGCACGACGTCGATCCCGCCTGGATCATCACCGGAAACGGCTCCGATGAGGTACTGACCCTGATCGCCGGTACTTATATCGAAGCGGGAGACCGCGTCTTGATCGCGGAGCACACCTTCTCCGAGTACGAGTTTGCCGCACGGCTGTACGGAGCGGAAATCGTCACCGTACCGATGCCCAGTCTAGAGATCCACCCGCGAGACTACCTGAACTATCTCGACGGCACCGCGAAGGTCGTTTTTCTCTGCTCCCCCAACAATCCCACCGGTGGGGTATTCACGCAGCAGGAACTGGAAGAGTTCCTTGCCGCCGTACCACAGGACGTCTTGGTGGTGGTGGACCACGCCTACATCGAGTATCAGCGGGACCCCGCCGCCGCACGGGCGGACGGACTGGTGCGGGAGTATCCCAATCTCATCGTCCTGCACACCTTCTCCAAGATCTA
>CAYQRW010000338.1:0-3249 GCA_964419735.1 uncultured Spirochaeta sp. | reverse complement strand
GCGTTCTCCCAACTGTTTCAGAAGCTGGGTACGTTCTCGTTCAACCTGAATCAGGGGGCGTGGGCGCTCATAGTCAGCGTCGCCACCAATCGGGCGATCCTCATTTCCGTCGTCATCACCGTGGTATCGATGGTCATCGCGCAGGTCGCCTATACCCGGGCGCAGGCGATTCGGGTGATACCGAGCTACACCGCCCACGCCAGCGCGGTACCGGTGATCGGGGGCATGCTGATTTTCAACGAGCAGCTACAGCCGATCCACTGGGTGGGGGTATTCGTACTGTTTGCGGGAACGATGGTTCTGGTCCTGGGACGGAAAGCCGCCCCTCAATAGTCCTCCCAATAGTCCCCTCAATTGTCCATTCACCAGTTCACTCAATAGGCAGAGCGCCGCACCTGCGATATTCTCCCCCATATGCGATCTCTGCGATTCCTGCGCCGCCTGACCCCCCTGACCACTGCTGCCCTTGCCATGACCGCCGTCGCCGCCGTTTCTTGCGCTGAACCGATTACCGCCACCGGCGAAGGATCCGACGGTGGCGGAAGGAGATCCGCGGAGCTAGTGATTGATCCCCAGCACGCCGCGGCCGGCTGGTACGGCGGTAACCACGCCACCGCCGCGGAGGTCTACCGGCGGCTGGTAGCTGACAACCCCGACAATCAGGAGTACCGGCTCAGTCTGGTGGTACTTCTCCGGGAACGCGGAGATATCGAGGAGGCGCTTCAATACTCCGCGGAGCTCACCGGTGAACTCGCGGTTGAGCACGAAATGAATCTCGCTCTGGCGGGGATCGCCCCGGACGAGGGCGGCGCCGCGGATGAGGGCGGCGCCGCGGCCCCTGATGAACTATCCACCGACACCGAGGGCCGCGATCCAACCTCTCGCTACCACTTCTGGCGGGGAGTCCGTCATGTGGCGGGTAACGCCTACTCCCAGGCAGCCCACCATTTTACCCGGGCGCTTGAAACCGCTGAGGGAGGCCATTTCCCCTACGCGCACTACGCGCTGGGACGGCTGGCGGCGGGTCGTGGTGATTTCGAGACCGCCCGTGACGCGTACACCAGCGCCCTCCGGCAAGATCGCAACCTGACGGCGGTGTTCGTTCCGCTGGCGCAGGCACACTGGGAGCTCAACGATTACCGCGCCGCCTGGGATCAGCTGGAGCGGGCGCGCATCGCCCTCCCCTGGGATGACACCATTCCCCGCTTGCTTGCGGCCTGGGAGGATCAACGACCAGCGCTCACCGCCGAGAGCGAGGCCCGCGATGCCGCGCGGCGGGCGGCGGCAACGCCTCCCCAGGTGGCGGCCGCCACCGAGGAATACGAGGATGAAGAAGTGATCCGCGTGGGCCTGGTGGAAGACTTGGAATCGGGATACCTGAAAACCGGCGGGCCCTTTGTGCTCTCCGCCCGGGGAGATATCGTCTACGAGAGCCCAGAGGCGCAGGAGCCGGTGGTACTCGAGGTCAGCTCCCAGGGAGACGAGGTGATCGTGGCCGTGGAGGATGGCGACCCGCTCTACCGGGACACCGCTCCGGTGCGGGTGGGATACCGTGACCACACCTACACCACCACGATCTTCGACATGACCTATGGCCACGGTCAGTTCTCCTCGGGACGGGAAGATCGCAGTTACCGGGGGGAGATTGAGCTCCTTCCTCGGAACGGCGTCTTCACCGTAGTCAACCGCCTCTCCGTGGAAGAATATCTGTACAGCGTGGTTCCATCGGAGATGCCCGCCTGGTGGCCACAGGCGGCATTGGAGGCGCAGGCGATCGCCGCGCGCTCCTATACCCTCTATCCGCGCAATCGCTATGAAGAACGGGGGTTCGATCTCCTGAGCTCCGTGACCTCCGCCTACTATCCCGGCGTCACCAATGAAGATCCCCGCACCACGGAAGCGGTAGATGCCACGCGCGGATTGGTTCTCCAGGACGGCAGCCGTACCTTGGATGCGGTGTATAGCGCCAATCACGCCGGTTATGCCGAGGCCGCCGGAAGCGTGTGGGGATGGCCCAACTCCCTGGTGGCCACCTCCGACCCGCTCCTGCCGGAACTGGAACCGGACCGCAGCCCTGCCGTTGTCTACCAATGGCTCGTCTCCCGGCCGGACAGCTACTCCGGCCGTCCTCCCTACGCGGCGCGTAGCTCCTACCGCTGGACGCTGCTCGTTCCGCGGGAAGCGATCGAACAGCGCCTGGCCGATTCCGATCAATCCGTGGGAACAGTTGAGGCAATCAGTCCCGGTCCGCGGGGAATCAGTGGACGCGTGGAGTCGGTAACGATTCGAGGAAGCGCTGGGGAGACGGTAGTCCGGCGGGACGCGATCCGATCCCGTCTGGGAGGATTGCGGAGCAACCTCTTTGTGGTAAGCGCCTACGCTGGACCAGACCTACACGGCCCAGCATCCGAATCCGGTGAGGCCGACCAGTCCAGGGAGGCCGGCGAAGCGCCGTCCGATGCATCCAGCGAGGCCCCAACCCAGTCCAGCGAGTCCATCGAAGGCGGTCCTGCCCCGGCGTACTTCTACTTTCAGGGCGCCGGCTGGGGCCACGGAGTCGGGCTGGATCAGACCGGCGCCGCCGGTATGGCGGAAGCCGGGTTCGATGCGGAAACGATCCTCGATCACTACTACCCCCGGAACGAGGTGGTCCAATGGTACTAGTCGGTGGCATTGGTGACAGGCGCGATAGCCACTCAGGCTGAAAGCTGCCGGTTGCGGGGTGAGAGCCGCGAGCTGAGTCGTCTGGCCAGCTTAGAACACCTCAAGCACTTCCATGAAGAGCATGTAGAGGAAAGTGGCAAGCGCCGCGGTGCCAACCGTTCGCAGGAGAGCTCTCATGCGCGGTTGCACCAGGCCGGTAGGGTCTTTGCGCGTTCTCTCCGTAAACAGGTAATGCAGCCCTCCATAGATTACGAAGAAGATAACGCTCTCTAATAGCAGTTCCATAAAAGCTCCTCTCATTTCCAACCTGCAAAGAGGATTCGCCTGCTGTCAAGGGCTGTATATGGAACCTTGTTGCAAACCTGGGCCTAAGTCTTCATCCGGCGATGAATTACACACAGGACCACCACAAGACCACTGCCCCCGGACCACAACCCTTTATCAGGACAGGTGTTATGGAGCGGCGTGCAACAGGATTCTCGACATAGCCCCACTATCGAGTGAGGCTGCGGTGCGTGTAGCGGTGGGGGCGGTCCACCTTATTGCCGTACTTTTTGCGACGGTACTCGGCGTATTCGCTCCAGT
>CAYQRW010000337.1:0-3261 GCA_964419735.1 uncultured Spirochaeta sp. | reverse complement strand
AAGACCGAGTGGATCGCCTCGCGCACCTGCTCCATGCCGCGGAAGGAGAAGCTCACATTGCTCACTCCCCCCGAGATTTTGGCGTAGGGCAAGTTCTCCCGAATCCAGCGCGTGGCGTTAATGAAGTCCACCGAGTAGTTTCTGTGCTCCTCGATCCCGGTGCCGATAGCAAAGATATTGGGATCGAAGATGATGTCTTCCGGGGGAAAGTTGAGCTTCTCTCGCAAGAGATCGTAACTGCGCTTGCAGATCTGCGTCTTCCGTTCCTCGGTGTCTGCCTGTCCATCCTCATCGAAAGCCATAATGATCGCGGCGGCGCCGAAATCCTGCACGGTGCGGGCGTGCTCTAGAAACTCTTCTTCGCCCTCCTTCAAGGAAATGGAATTGACGATCGCCTTCCCCTGCACGCAGCGAAGTCCCGCCTCGATCACGGAAAATTTGCTGGAGTCCACCATGATCGGCACCCGGCTGATGTCCGGCTCCGTGGCAAGGAGATTCAGAAAGCGCGTCATTTCCGCTGCGCTGTCGAGCATCGCCTCGTCCATGTTGATGTCGATTACCTGGGCGCCGTTCTCCACCTGCTCCAGCGCCACTTGCAGCGCTTCCTCATGGTTGGCGTCCCGAATCAGTCGGGCAAACTTGCGGCTTCCGGTGACGTTGGTCCGTTCTCCCACGTTCACAAAACCGGTGTGCTCGGTAACTTCCAGCGGTTCCAGGCCGGAGAGGCGCATCGTGTGGGGATCTTCGCGCAGCGTGCGGGGGGCGGCCCCCTGACAGGCGGTGATAATCGCCGCTAAATGATCTTTGGTGGTTCCGCAGCAGCCCCCCACGATGTTCAACAGTCCGTCGTGGGCCATGCCGCCAAGCACCTCCGCCATGTGCTGCGGAGTATCGTCATACTCGCCAAACTCGTTGGGCAACCCGGCGTTGGGATGAACGCTGACCGGATACTCCGCCACGCGGCCCAGTTCCTTCACGTACTGGCGCAGCTGATCCGCGCCCAGGGCGCAGTTGAGGCCCACGGAGACCGGCTCCGCGTGGCGCACCGAGTAGTAGAACGCTTCGGTAGTTTGGCCGGAGAGCGTGCGCCCGCTCTGGTCGGTGATCGTTCCGGAAATCATGATCGGCACCGGAGAACCCGCTTCACGGTTGAGGCGGCGGACCGCGTAGATCGCCGCCTTGGCGTTGAGCGTGTCAAAGATCGTTTCGATCATCAGGAAGTCCACGCCCCCCTCGATGAGGCCCCGGGCGGCGTTGCTGTAGTCCTCGGCGAGCGCATCAAAGGTGACCGCCCGAAAGCCGGGATCGTTAACATCCGGCGAGAGCGAAAGCGTCTTGTTGGTGGGACCCAGAATCCCCGCCACAAACCGCGGCTTATTAGGCGTCTGCTGCGTAAACTCATCCGCCACCGACCGCGCCAGCGCCGCCGCTTCCCGGTTCAACTCGCGGACAAACTCCGGCGCCTCCAATCCGTAGTCCTGCTGGGAGGTGGACGTTCCATTGAAGGTGTTGGTCTCCAGAATATCTGCGCCCACTTCCAGAAAGCCCCGGTGGATCTCTTGAACGATATCCGGCCGCGTAAGCGTAAGGAGGTCGTTATCCCCCTTGAGCGGCCGCGCGTGGTCGGCAAACCGCTCACCGCGGAAATCGGCTTCTTCCAGCGGATACTGTTGAATATTGGTGCCCATGGCACCATCGAGGAAGAGTACGCGCTCGGCCAGGGCCCGTCGGAACTCTACCAATCTGTGTTGTCGCTCAATCACCCCTATCTCCTTGTGTGAACAGATACTATGCCCGAGATCGCCGCATCTTTCTACCGGAGTACCGAGAATGGTACACTCCCGCCATGACGCACCCCAGTTACTACGATGACCCCTTAGCCCATGCCTTCACCACCACCGTCACCGCCGTGGAGGGGAATGGATCCGAATTCGTGCTTGCGGAGACGCTTTTCTATCCGGAAGGTGGCGGACAACCCGCCGATATCGGGTCGATTGCGGGGCATGCGGTAGTCGACGTGCAAAAGGACGCCAACGGGGTGATTCGTCACCAGCTGGAATCACCGGCCCCCGCCGCGCTTAAACCGGGAACGACCGTTACCGGTAAGATCGATTGGTCCCACCGCTGGGACTACATGCAGCAGCACACCGGTCAGCACGTTCTCTCAGCAGCCCTGGCCCAAGTGGCTCGCGCCTCTACCGTGAGCGTCCACCAGGGAAGCGAGATCACCACCATAGAAGTGGACCGGGAAGCGGTATCGGAAGCAGAGCTATATCAGGTGGAGGAGCGCGCCAACGAAATTATCCGCGGTGATCTGACGGTCTGCGGGTTCTGGATCGATGACAGTGAGCTCTCGGAGTATGCCTTGCGGCGTCCCACTTCGCGCACGGGGGCGATCCGGTTGATAGAAATCGAAGGGGTGGACCTGGTGGCCTGCGGTGGGGTTCATCTCCCGCGGACGGGGCTGTTGAATGTCATCCACTTGACCTCGGTGGAGCGTATTCGCGGCCGTCTCCGGCTTGGGTTCAAGATCGGGGACCGCGCCATCCAGGACTACCGGGAAAAAGACCATCTCCTCACCGCCGCGGCGGAGCACTTCTCGGCTCACCCGGCAGATGTCCCCGCGCGCATTGCCACTATGACAGCGGAGGTGCAGGAGTTACACCGAACGCGCCGTCTCCAGGCGCAGCGGATCGCCGAGCACCTCTTTGCGGTAGCCCAGTCGTCGCCGGGGCTCATCCGTACCGTTGAGCTCAAAGACGAAGACCCGGAGGTGTTCTCCGCCCTGGCGGAAATCGCCGCCGCCCACATCCAGGAGAGCACCGAGAGTCTCAGCGCTGTAGACGCGTCACCGGAGGCGCCCCCTTTGACAGTGTGTATCCTGAACGACGCCGACGGCGGCCTGCACTGGGCGCTGGCGGTCGGGGTAACTCCCTTTCCGCAGAAACAACTCCGGGCCGAAGTTCTGGAACCGGTAGGCGCCAAAGGCGGCGGCAAGCCGCCCCTCTGGCGGGGAATCATTAAGGAACCCACCCCTGAGACCGGAGCCGAGCTACTTTCCCGACTACAGGCCGTACTCGGAAGTCTGGACCGATAGTGGCGGGAAACGGCCGGCTGCAGAACTGCCTACTCCGGAACGAGTCGCCCTGATACCGCCGTGGTCCTGATACCGCCGTGCTTATGGAGCGCGGTACCCCGCCTCAGCAGTGATACAGTTTTTGCATCCCTGGATCTCGCCCCATTCGGCAATATTCTGGAACG
>CAYQRW010000336.1:0-3309 GCA_964419735.1 uncultured Spirochaeta sp. | reverse complement strand
TCCGGGCGGCGATACGTGGCGGCGAGTCTCTGGGTCGGTTCGTGGATGATGAGCGCCTGCCATGAGTAGCGCCACCAAGCGGTTCTATACAGATCTGGCGGAGTACTATGAAGGGTTGTTCTCCCCGGACCCCGAGACGATAGATCAGCTGGAAAACACGGCGTTCCGCGTCGCTCATCCTGACAACCGGCGGCATGATGACAGGAGCCGCGGTGGCCATTCTCCCGTTGCCTCCCCGCGGGTACTCGATGCCGGCTGCGGTACGGGGGCGCATTTGCGAGAGCTCCTCCGTCGGGACATCGACGGGTGGGGGATCGATCTTTCACATGAGATGGTCGATGTCGCTATTCGCTATGATCCGGACCACGCAGACCGTTATCAGGTGGCGGATATGGAGACGCTGGCAGGCCATCCCGCAGCACCCTTTGACCTGATCTACTCCCTGGGCAATACGGTCTCGCATCTGCCGTCTCCTCGCGACGTGTACACGTGGATGCAAACTGCGCGATCTACCCTGAACCCAGGCGGCGCGCTGATTGTGCAGTTCATGGATGTTTCGGATCTCTCCATCGAGGCGAGTATCGACCTCCCTCAGCTCACGGCAACCACCCGCGCCGGGCAGGTCAGCATGGAACGCAGATATACCCGAACAACGGAGACAACCGTCACCTTTGATGCGACGCTCCGGAACCCACGCGAGGCGCCCCGGCGCACCAGTTCAAATACGTTACTGGTCTTCTCCCCTGAGCAGATAGTACAGGTGTTGAAATCGGCAGGATTCGATGAGATCAACGTGGATTACCACTCCCGGTCACGCACGGTTTGCGCTACACTAAGGAGTACGTGAAACATTCCATCTGCAGCACGCCGCGCGCCGAAAAGGCGGAACCAACGATCCCCACGCAATTCGTGGTTGACGATATCTATTAAGAATCGTTACGATTATTAATTATAAGGAGCCAATACACCTATGGAAGTCGTAGATCTGCCGCCAGTAATGACAGTTTTTGTCTATGCAATGATTACCGCCTTGGCCACCGGCCTCGGGGCCATTCCCTTCATGATCAAGAAGGACCTCTCCCGACGCCTCTTGGGTCTTGCGGGAGGATTCGCCGCCGGAATCATGGCGGCGGCAAGCTTCAATCTTATTTATGAAGGTTTGAACTACAGCCTATGGCGCACGATCGCCGGAATTCTTATCGGCGTTGTGCTGATTTACATCACTCAGACTCGTCTCGACCACGATGAGTCACTGTCAGTGGGCGCCTTGGAGGGAGCCGACGCAAAGAAGGCGCTCATGATCGTCGGCGTCATGACCCTTCACTCGTTCGCGGAAGGGGTGGGCGTGGGCGTGTCCTTCGGCGGAGGCGAACAGTTTGGGGCGTTCATCTCGCTGGCTATCGCGGTCCACAACATACCTGAGGGACTCGCCATATCACTGATCCTCGTTCCGCGAGGCATCAAGGTCTGGAAGGCGGGTCTCTGGTCTATCTTTTCCAGCTTACCGCAACCCCTGGTGGCGGTGCCGGCATTCCTTTTCGTTCAGGCGTTTCAGCCGTTTCTCCCCGTGGGACTCGGGCTTGCCGCAGGCGCGATGATCTGGATGCTCACCTCAGAACTGATCCCGGATGCCCTGGAAGATGCCAAGAAAGAACACGTGGCCACGGTGGTGACTGTAGCGATCGCCGGCATGACCGCCTTTCAAGTGCTTGTAGGCTGAGGCTACCGGAGGGCTGTATCGAGGAACGTGTTGCAGATGACCACGCAAGTCCCGACACAAAAAACACTTAGTCGGGGTGTGGGGATCCCTGGAGCACAACTCCATTCCGAACCATGATTTAGGCTCGATGCTGCAACAGGGTTCTATATACACAAAAAAAACGGGCCACTCCCGTGGGAGCAACCCGTTTACGAGATCATGCGTGAACCACGGACCTCGTGGCTCGCACTACCCTGTTCAGGAACCGCCGTTGCCGCCGGTCATCTCCTGCATGCGCTGCATGAGGCTCTGGTCCTGCTGAACCGCCTGGGCGATTTCATTGAAGCGCTGAACTTCCAGTCCCTCTTCCTCTACCGCCTCAACCATGGCTTCGTTAGATTCCTGCTGAATCGCCTGGATGTCGGCCATGAGCTCCTCGAATTCTTGACTTTCGGCATCCGTAGCGGCGTTGGCCGGTTCGGACCCGGACTGACGAGCCTGGTAGAGTTCCTGAAAGCGCTCTTCTCCCATGTCAGATCCTTGGACCGACTCCTGAGACTCGGTAGCCATTTCCTGTTGCACTTCCTGCACTTCCTGCAGAGCGGAAACGAAGCTCTCCAGCTCCTGATCAGACACGTCCGTGGCCTGCGACTGGGATTGTGATTGCATCTGTCCAAATACCGGGGCCGCCATGAACGCCAAGACGACGAGTGCCAGGCCAACTCGTGATAAGGATCCAAAAACGTATGTATGTAGATTTCTATTTTCCATGGTCCTAGGCCAACATGTATGCGTTTTTTGGTCAACACCCTGATTTTGTCCTATGTCAAGTTCCCGTCAAGATCCAATTAAGAGTTCACCAAAGCCGCGCGCAACGGGCGAGGCAGCGCTTCCTCGCGGCGAAACACGACCATCGCCCAGACATACATAACCAGTGCCGCGGACCAGGTCACCGTGAATATTCCCCACCAGATCCCGAGTAGTCCCCAGCCAAATATCTCGGCAAACAGATAGAATATCGCCGCCGGGGCGAGAAGTTGGCGATAAATTCCGATCCAGATCGCCGGCATGGGGCGTTTCATACCCTGCAAAAACGACACCGACCCGAAGAGCATCACATACGCGTAGTACACGAGACCTTCGATGTACAAGTACGTCCGACCGATACCGATTACCACCGGGTCTGCGGTGAACTGTCGCATAAGCAAACCGGCCAGGGGCAACACCACGCCCAGAGTGATAGCCATGACGATGAGTCCGTAACGTAAGGCGGTACGAAACGTTTCGCGTATGCGGTCAAAGGATCCCGCACCGAAGTTGTTGCCTACCAGCGTCAGAATCGCCGTGTTGAGTCCCATGGCAGGAAGCAGTGCAATCTGCTCGATCCGCAGCGCCACTCCATACGCGGCAAGGCCTTCCGTACTGCCGCTCCGCGCAATGAAGAAGTTGATGATGAACATCCCCAACGCCACGGTCATCATATTGAGGCTGGCGGGGATACCTTGCACCGCGATCTCACGGAAATATGTTCGTCGAGGAACAAAGTCAGCCGGCTTCATACCCGCCAACGAGCCGCAGCCCCGGGCGCGCGTGATCATGTAGACCAGACT
>CAYQRW010000335.1:0-3313 GCA_964419735.1 uncultured Spirochaeta sp. | reverse complement strand
GGCCGACATCGGCGGCGGAGACGCGGAGCTGGTCTTTATGGGCGGCGATCGGCCGTACCTGAAAGATCACCACCTCCAGGCCGCCGTCACCCGTGGCGGAGGTGCGGGCGGTCTCCCGCACGGCAAACTCCACGTCCAGGCTGGAGTACCCGGTGCGCGTTTCGATCTCGCGCAGGGCGGCAACCACCGCCGCCAGCGCCGGGTCCGCGGGAACCGCATCACCGTGCTTGTGCACGATCACGCTGCGATGGTCGGTGCCGGCACCGGAGGTGATCGCCTCGGTGGATCCGGTGGAATCGTAGTTGATGATGTAGTAGGGGGCACTGGTTTCCAGATCCGCGGTAAAGGCCACGCCGCTGAGCGTCACGTGGGAGAGCATCGGCTGGATCAGGACTTGGTTGTCGTCGGTGGTATCGTCGGTGGTCTCGTTGGTGGGAGCGTCCGCCGCGGGGGGTGCCCCGGCACCGGTGAACTCGCCGGTCCCTTTGCGGTAGCTCTCACACACCGCATCGATCGCGCCGCGGAGGGCACCGTGATCATCGGTGGGCACGTTCAGGACGCTATGGTAGTTCCCCGCCAGGGATGAGTGTTCGGTATCTTCGTTGAGAGCGCTGGAGCGCACCACCACCGCGGAATTGGGAAACGTTGCCGCCACATCGCTGAGGATGCGGTCGGAATCGGTGCGCCATTCTCCTACCCGCAGGGTGTACTGCGGCAGCACCCGGGCGGAGGTGAGCCGGTGACGCAGTCGCTCGAGCGTTTCCGCCTTGGTGCCGAAACGGAAGCGCGCCAGGTCCTGCTCGCTGTCCAGCTCCGCCCAGGCCCCCTCGAAATCCACCACCGCCGATGAACCACTGGAGAGCTCGGCGGAGAGCGCGGTGATCAGGCGGTCCACCCCGGCGGCGGGATGATCGGCAACGATCGCCTCCGAGAGAGCGATGGCGCGGGGGACGCTTCCCGCCCGGAGGGCGAAGATGCCGGCAAACTCGCCGGACAGGGACCACGGGGCGGCGTGGAGGCGCTCTCGGGAAATGCGCACGCGGCCATCCGGGGCGCGGTAGAGTTTCTCCGCCTCCTGCCGCAGTGCGGCGGTGCGCCCCTCGTAGCGGGTGGCCCAGCTGGAGTCGGTGGCAACCACCAGCTCTCCGTGGGCCGCAACCAGCGTGGCGGTGCGAGCCGGGTCGAAGACCACGTCGCTGTAGGCCACCAGAACGTCCTCCGTGAGTTCGCCCTGCGCCTGAATCAGAGACGCCAGACTGCCGGATCGCTGCCAGTGCGGGTTGTAGTAGTACTTGAACTGCGGATACGCCTGCATAATCGACAGGATCTGGTAACCCCCGACCACGGCGATCTGATCGCAACCCGCGGCGCGGCCGGCGGCCACGATGTGATCGAGAACGGTAGAGGACTCGTCGAAGCGGGCGAGGCATTTAGGGGGCGGGTCGGAGTAGGCGTCGGTGGTGTTGGATGCCCCGGCGGCCAGCACAATCAGTTTCATCTGTGGGCCAGAGTATAGTCGACGGCGGTACGATTGTCAGGGATGGAAGGTGCATCCGCCCCATGGTACTATGGACGACACACATCACCCGATCGGAGGTTGCTGCATGCTTCCCAGATACTCTTGCCGCCGCAGAGGCGCGGCGATGCTTATATTGGCCGTCTTCTTCCTGACAGCCGCAGTCGTTCCTGTCACCGTTTCCGCCCAGGTCAGCGCCGATCCCCTAGATCCACTCTACGAGTGGTTTGATACGTGGGAGGGTCGCGGATATCTCGACCATATGCCGGTCTTTCGTCCCTACCCGGAGAACGTAATCGTGAACGCGCTGGAACGCGTCTCCCGCGTGGGGGATGCGGAATCGCAGTCGGTTGCTGAGTCGTGGCTCACCCGTCTCGACGGCTCCCTGGACACCGAATGGCGGGCGACGCAGGAATCACGAACCCAAAACGGGGATCTGTTTCACCTGAAAGGCGCCGCGGAGCTCGTCCTGCATGGAAGACTCGGCGAGCACACCACCGTGGCGGGAAGCGTCGCGGGAGTGATCCTCGATGTGGAAGACGGCGAACTGCTGCCGTATGGGGACCGCACGGACTGGGACGTCACCGACGACTGGTCGACGATCCCGTTTCCCGGTGGCCGTGATGTGGCCGCCCTCAACCAGGTAAACACCTCCTTCGCGTGGGGTTCGGAATCGCTCTATTTACACGCGGGAATCATGCGCCGCTCCTTCGGTCCATTTCATGATGACGGAGTGGTGTGGAGTCCCTACGCGTTTCAGTCGCCGGGGTTCGTGGCGCACTGGGACGCCGGTGATCTTCGTTTCTCGGCGGGGCTGTTCTCGCTATCGGCAACGCAACTCTACCGGGAGCGGACACCCTTTAACGCCTCGTCGGCCAACACTGACGTGATTGACGGCGTAGGCGATCCGAATGCGGATGTTCCTGGAGCGGAGTTCCTCTATGATCCCGAGGAGCATCCCGGCAAGTGGGTCTTCTTGCAAGATTTTCGCTGGCAGGCGCGGCCGTGGCTGGATCTGGCATTCTTTGAATCGGTGACCTGGGGACCGCGATTCGAGACCGCCTACCTGGTACCGTTGAAGTGGGCGTTCAACGCCCAGGGGAACGTGGGTTTCGCCGACAGCTCCAAGATGGGTCTCAGCGCGGTGGTGCGACCGCGGGCCGACGTGCAACTGCCGTTTGTGGTGTACGTGGATGACGCGAGCTTCAACGACCTGGTCCGCTTCAACTTCGACACGAAGCTCAAACTCGGCCTCCACACCGGCGCGATCTGGACGCCGGAACACCCCCTGGTGCACCGGGTAAAACTGGACTACCTGGCGTTGCTGCCGTACATGTACACCCATGATGGGGACAGCGGGGTCTACGCACCGCTTCCCAACTACACCAACTACACTCACCAGGGCAGCAGCCTGGGACCGGGCCTGGAACCCAACTCAGATCGCCTCCGCCTGCAGACCACCTTGCGGCCGGCCCCTCGGCTGCGTACTACGTTGCACGGCACGATGCTCCGTCACGCCAACGCCTCGGAAGGGGTGGAGAATCTGGGACTCGCGGGACACAACGGCACGATCACCGACGACGGGCGCTACTATCACTTTTATGTCGAAGAGCCGGTAAGCGGCGCGGATCCGAACGTGCCACAGGAAATCTACATCGAAACCGGGCGCCTCTCCTTTCAGGATGAGTTGCGGTTCATGACCCAGGAGAACATCGAGACGGTTTTTCAGACGGGAATCGATCTCGCCTACACCGTACCGCTCTCCGGCCGCCTGGCGATAACGATGGAAGCGGGGTA
>CAYQRW010000334.1:0-3313 GCA_964419735.1 uncultured Spirochaeta sp. | reverse complement strand
AGCGAGAAGATAGCAGGAGCCCGGATACGTGTCAATGGCTTCGGGCAAGAGGCTCGGGCCCGGGGAATAGCATCGGGCAATGGACGCGGGCCCCGGACAATGGGCTCGAGCACTGGCCTCGCCCAGGGAGGTGTCACAGGAAGGGGCGGTGTGGTATGCTCCGCATCGAAAACTATGGCAGACAAGACACGCAATATTGGAATCATGGCCCACATCGACGCGGGCAAAACGACGACGACGGAACGGATCCTGTACTATACCGGGAAGTCTCACCGGATCGGCGAGGTGGACGACGGCGCCGCAACGATGGACTGGATGGAGCAGGAACAGAATCGCGGAATTACCATCACTTCGGCGGCTACCACTACCTTCTGGCGTGACCATAAGATCAATATTATCGATACACCGGGCCATGTGGACTTCACCGCGGAAGTGGAACGCAGTCTGCGCGTCCTGGATGGCGCGGTGGCGGTGTTCTGCGCGGTGGGCGGCGTAGAGCCGCAGTCGGAGACGGTCTGGCGGCAAGCCGATGAATATGACGTGCCGCGCATCGGGTTCGTGAACAAGATGGACCGGATCGGAGCGGACTTCTTCGCGGTGCTCCAGGAGATCCGCGAAAAGCTGGCGGCGGAACCGGTGGCGTTGTCACTTCCCATCGGTCGCGAAAACGAGTTCGAGGGTGTCATCGATCTATTCACTATGGAGGAACGGCGCTGGCACGAAGATGATCACGGCCGTTCCTTTGAAATGCACCCGATTCGGGAGTCCCTGCAGGAGCTCGCTCAGGAATGGCGGGAGAAGTTGCTGGATGCGGTGTCGACGCACTCCGATGAGATCACCGAACTGGTACTGGAAGACCAGGCGGTGCCGGCCGAGCTCATTAAACGGGTCCTTCGGGAGCAGACGCTGAGTCGCTCGCTGTTTCCCGTTCACGTGGGCGCCAGTCTGCGAAATATCGGTGTCCAACCGCTGATGGACGCGATCGTTGACTTCCTTCCCGCCCCGGAGGAGTTGCCCCCGATTCAAGGTCAGCATCCCAAGAGCGGCGAAATGGTAGCCGTAGAACGTACCGGCGATGGTCAGGCGGTGGGAATGGTCTTCAAGATCCAGGCCGACCGCGATTCCGGGAGTTACTCGTTTGTGCGCATGTACCAGGGCACTCTAAAATCGGGGAGCGCGCTCTTCAACCACAACCAGGGCAAGCGAGAGCGCGTGAATCGGATTCTCCGGATGCACGCCAATCGCACGGAGCAGGTAGACCGGATCGAGGCCGGTGATATTGCGGTGGTTGTTGGATTCAAACTCGCCCAGACCGGCGATACGATCGGCAGTGAAGGACTTCCAGTGGTGCTGGAACGGATGCACTTCCCGGAACCGGTGATCTCCGTGGCAATTGAGCCGCAGACGCTCAGCGAACGGGATCGGCTGAAAGAGGTGCTGGCGATTCTAACACGGGAGGACCCCACCTTCCTCTGGCGCGAGGATGAGGATACCGGAGAGTTGATCATATCCGGAATGGGTGAGCTGCACCTGGATGTCCTGGTGACCCGTGTGGTTTCCGATTACCGGGTCAACGCCAAAGTCGGAAACCCACAAGTCACCTATCGGGAAACGATCGCCTCAGAACAGCGGCATCGTGAGACGTTTGACAAAGTCATGGGAGGCAAAGAGAACCGCGCCGACATTTCTCTCCGCGTCTTTCCTCGAGAGCGGGGCACCGGTAACCACTTTGAAAATACGTTGTCCCCGGAACGGCTACCGAAACCCTTTGCGGCAGCCGTGGAGCGCGGGATTACCGCGGCGTTCAACTCGGGGATTCGCTGGGGATATCCGGTCATCGATATCGGGGTGGAACTGGTTGACGCCGGTTTCGATGAACTCACGGCGACGGAGTTTGCCTTTGAGGCGGCTGCGTCGGTGGGATTCGACAACGCCTGCAGCGCTGCCGGTGCTCAGTTGATGGAACCGGTGATGAAGGTTACGGTGCTCACCCCCAAAGAGTTCATGGGGGATGTGATTAGCGGAATCACCACCCGCGGTGGCCTGGTACACGCGGTGGAGAGCAGGCCCAACACTGAGCAGATTTCGGCGGAGGCTCCTCTGAGAGCGATGTTCGGCTATAGCACCGCGCTTCGGAGCACTACGCAAGGCCGTGGCAACTACGCCATGGAGTTCTCTCACTTCGCTCCCAGCGACAAACAGCTCTGACCCCACCCTGTTGACAGTGACTGCAGACGCGGTGCGTCAACCGCGTCCGCAGTCCACCTTTCACTTGACAACCGTTCGGACCCATTTGAGAATAGACGCTCACACATCTCAGTGAAGGAGCGTTCATGGCGTTTACCACGGACAAGATACGAAACATCGCGGTTGCCGGACATGGGGCAACTGGAAAGACCTCCTTTGTCGAACAGCTACTGGTTGCCGGCAAGGCAATCTCGGCCCCGGCGACGGTTGAATCAGGGAAGACGGTGAGTGACTACACTCCCGAGGAGATCGAGAATGGTATCTCGATTCACACCTCTCTTTCGCATATCGCGTGGAATGATCATAAGCTGAATATTCTCGATACGCCCGGTTCCTCCGACTTCGTCGGCGAGGTGGTTACCGCGTTTCGGGCGGCGGAGTCGGCAGTCATTCTGGTGGGTGCCCGGGCGGGCGTACAAATTGAAACGATCAAGCTCTGGCGTCGCCTTGATAAACGCAATATGCCGCGGATGGTCTTCATCAATAAGATGGATGAGGATCGTGCCGACTACGGTGCCGTTCTTGAAGACCTCCGCGCGAAATTCGATCTGACTCTGGTGCCGATCACGATTCCGGTGGGAAGTGCCGGTGACTACCGGGGCATTGTTGACCTCATCGGCAATACCGCGTGGTTCTCGGGGGAAGGCGGGGAAACCAAGGCAGATATTCCCGAAGAAGTCGCTGCCGATGTGGAGAAGTATCGAGCACAGCTGGTGGAGGCGGCCGCCGAGGGCGATGACGATCTGACGATGAAGTACCTGGAAGAGGAGGTGCTTACCGAGGAGGAGATTCACCGCGGCATCACCGAAGGGCTTCGTGATGACAAGATCGTTCCGGTTTTCTGCGGCAGTGCGACTGAAGGATCCGGCTTACAGGTATTCCTTGACTTTCTCACGTGGGCTGCTCCCTCTCCGGCGGGAGTAACGGAAATCATGGTTGATCAAGAAGGAAACGAGTCCGACTATACGATTAGTGCCGATTCGTCCTTGGCCGCGATGAGCTTTAAAACTACCCTTGATCAGTTCAGTGGGAAACTCTCGTTTGTAAAGATCTTGGGCGGCGTCCT
>CAYQRW010000333.1:0-3344 GCA_964419735.1 uncultured Spirochaeta sp. | reverse complement strand
TTAAAGGGATCGTCACCTTTGAGCTGAAAACCGGTGAGCTGCACATCTTCAAGGCCAAGGCGGTGCTCTTTGCCACCGGCGGTTTCGGCCGTATGTTCAAGATTACCTCCAACGCCCACGCCAACACCGGCGACGGCCCGGCGATTCTCGCCCGCGCGGGAATCCCCATGGAAGACATGGAGTTCTTCCAGTTTCATCCCACGGGAATCCTGGGCATGGGTATCCTCATTACCGAGGGAGTTCGCGGTGAGGGTGGTATTCTGAAGAACCGTGACGGCGAACGCTTCATGGAGCGCTACGCGCCCACCCTGTTAGACCTCGCTCCCCGCGACATGGTGAGTCGTGCGATTATGACGGAGGTAGCCGCCGGAAAAGGCGTCCGGGGCGATAAGAAGATCGACGACTACGTCTGGCTCGACGCCAGCCACCTGGGTCGCGAGGTGGTAGAACAGAAGATCCCCGATATCGCCGACTTCTGCCGCACCTATCTCGGCGTTGACCCCGCCAAGGAGGCGATGCCGGTGCAGCCCACCGCGCACTACGCCATGGGTGGTATTCCCACCGATGTTGACGGTCGGGTAGACACGGGGAAACAGGTCTACGACGGCCTCTACGCCGCCGGTGAGGCCGCCTGCGTCTCGGTGCACGGAGCCAACCGACTGGGAACCAATAGCCTGGTGGACCTCATCGTCTACGGACGTCGCGCCGGGATGCATATCGCGGAGTACGTGCGCCACGCCTCCCACGGTACGGTGAGTGAATCCGATGCGGATCACGCCCGCGAGCGGATCGATGTCCTCCGCGGTCGGAAGGGTGGTCGCCACGTGGGACCCATCATGCAGCGTATGCAGGAAGTGATGATGGAAAAGGTGGGCGTCTACCGAACCCAGGATGAGATGGACACTGCGGTGAAAGAGATCCAGAAACTTCGGGAGGAGTTCAAAGAGGTCACGGTTCAGGATACCGGAGACGGCTTCAACTCCGAGGTGCTGCAGATCATGGAACTCGAGAATCTGCTGGATCTGTCCCTGATCACCGCCGCCAGCGCCGCAAACCGCACCGAAAGCCGCGGGGCTCACGCCCGGGATGATTATCCGGAGCGTGATGATCCCAATTGGCTGAAGCACACGTTGGCGGAACTGGACAATGACCAGGTGGCGATCGATTACAAGCCGGTAGATGTAAGCATCTGGAAACCCAAGCCCCGTAAGTATTGAGAAAAGAGGAGTAGGCACGATGAAAGTGACGTTGGCGATTCAGCGCCATAACCCGGAAATAGATAGCGAGCCGCACGTCGAGAACTTCCAGGTGGAGGTTGAACCCACCCACCGCGTGCTCGACGCGCTCATGGATATCACTCAGAACCAGGATGGTACCCTGGGGTACCGCCGCAGCTGCGCCCACGGCGTGTGTGGAAGTGATGCGATGCGGATCAACGGTCGTGAGAAGCTGGCGTGCAAGACGCTCTTCAAAGACCTGGAAATGGAAGAGGGGGGCACCGTCCAGATCGAGCCCCTGCGGCATCTGGATGTACAGAAGGACCTCATGGTCGATCAGTCGCCCTTCTTTAAGAAGTTCCGCAGTGTGCAACCGTTCTTCGTGCCCAAGGCGGCGGAACCGGAGCACGGGGAGTTTATCCAGTCCCCGGAAGAGCGCGCCCTCTTTGACGAGGCCACCAAGTGCATCAACTGCGCCGCGTGCTACTCGGCGTGTCCCGTGCTGGACAAGAATCCCAACTTCGTGGGGCCCCAGGCGATCGTGGCGGCAGCGCGTTTCGTCAACGACAGTCGCGACCAGGGCCTGGAGGCGCGGTTGGATGTGTTGGACACCGAAAACGGGGTCTGGCCCTGTGAGAGCCATTTCGAATGTACCCGCGTCTGTCCGCGGGATATCAAGATCACCAAACTGATCAACCTGACCAAGCGTCAGATCAAAAAGTACCGCGACGCCCGCGGCGAGCAGACCGCGGAAGAAAGGGCCAAGTAAGTATGAAGATTCACGAGTATCAGGCAAAAGAGCTATTTGCTTCGTACGGGATCGCCGTCCAGGACCAGGCGGTGATCACCACCGCCGAGGAGGCGCGGGCCGCCACGGAGCGCATGGGGGGCTTCGTTGTCGTCAAGGCGCAGGTGCTGGTGGGCGGTCGCGGCAAAGCGGGCGGCGTCAAGCTGGCCAGGAGTGCCGATGAGGCGGTGCAGCACGCCCAGGCGATTCTTGGTATGGACATCAAGGGTGAGACGGTGGAAAAGGTGCTCATCGCCCCTGCCGCGGACATCAAGAAAGAGTACTACGTCGGTCTTATCATGGACCGCGGCAGCAAGAAGATCATCCTCATGGTCACCAAAGAGGGGGGAGTCGAGATCGAGGAACTTGCGGTGACCGATCCGGACAAGATCATTAAGTATCCCATCGATATCGCCTCCGGACTCAATGAGCAGGAACTGGTGTCGGTGCTTACCGATGTCTTTGACAAACCGGTCCTCGTGGAGCAAGCTACCGATACGGTGAAGAAGCTGTACCAGCTCTTCCTCGAGAAGGACGCCTCCCTGGTGGAGATCAATCCCTACGCCCTGGTAGACGAGAACACGATCATGGCGCTGGACGCCAAGGTGAACTTCGACGACAACGCGCTGTATAAGCACGACGACGTGGAGGCGATGAAAAACGCCGAAGAGTACTCCCAGGACGAGATCGATGCGCGGGAGTTTGGGCTGAGCTTTGTCAGCATGGACGGAGATATCGGGTGCATCGTGAACGGCGCCGGCCTGGCGATGGCCACCATGGATATCGTGAAGCTCTACGGTGGACAACCGGCGAACTTCCTCGACGTCGGCGGCTCATCTAATCCGGAAAAGGTGCTCAACGCGATCAAAATCATCCTCCGCAACCAGAAGGTGCGGGCAATTCTGATCAACATCTTTGGCGGAATCACGCGCTGCGATGACATCGCCAAGGGGATTATCATGGCCACCGATCAGATCGATATCAAGGTTCCCATGGTGATCCGGCTGGTCGGTACCAACCAGGAAGAGGGCCGGGCGCTGCTGCAGGAGAAGGGATTCTCCGTTGCCGATGATCTGAGCACCGCCGTGCAGAAGGTAGTCGCCTCCTGAGGCGCGGCATTGAAGGGAGATAGCGATGAGCATACTAATAGATGAGAATACCAATGTACTGGTGCAGGGAATCACCGGGCGGGATGGGTCGTTCCATGCGCGGCAGATGATCAAAGACGGCACGAAGGTCGTTGCCGGTGTTACTCCCGGCAAGGGCGGCCAGAAAATGGATGAGGTGCCGGTGTACAACTCGGTCCCCGACGCCCAGAAGGAGCACCGCATCGATGCGGC
>CAYQRW010000332.1:0-3363 GCA_964419735.1 uncultured Spirochaeta sp. | reverse complement strand
CTTCCAGGGCGTCGCGCTTCTGGTACCGTTCCGTTCCGCCGTACACGATGAAACTCCGGTCCGGTTCGATATCCTCCAGTGCGGTGGCCACCGTCGCAGGAGTAACAAATCGACCAGGAGATCCAGGTAGCGGGCGACACTTTTCCCGGTCCGTCGGGTTCTCAAGATCCAGGTACGTGCCGGGAATCGTGGTTGTAATCATGGCGTGTTATTCCATAAGTGCAAGCTGCGAACAGGAGCGTACAACGTTTGCGTCCTGAACGTCTTCGTAGAGTTCCCACAGGGGCCACTCCCCTCTCAATACACTCCCAGATGAATCCGAATCGCCTCATAGCACGCTTCCTGCAGCCGTGCGGAGGTCAATCGCCCGACGCGACGCTTGATTCTGTGGCGGGAGATGGTACGTATCTGGTGGGCCATTATTATGGATCTCGCTTCCAGTCCTGAGTCTTCGACCTCAAGGAGCACCTCATTGGGATACACCGTTCTGCCTTCTTTAAGCGAGGTGATGGGAAGGATCGTTATAACTTCCATATTTCTGTTGAATGCCTCGTCGCTCACAACCAGCGCGGGGCGATTCCTGGCTTGCTCGCGTCCGACGGAGGGATCAAGATACACATAGACGATGCTCCACTGTAACTGTTCCATCTAGAGCCGATCCGTTTGATACCCGAGTCCCTCGGCATCGGTCGCCTCGTACGCGTGCGTCGTCTCCCGGACATCTTCGACGAAGAGCGGATCCGCAGCAGCTGACTCGATACGACGGTGAATCTCCGCACGCCGTAACTGGCGAAGCCGCTCTTTGAGCGCTTCCTGAACAAACTCACTCATGGTGCGCGCAGCCCCCGCATCAACGACCGCCCGAACATCCTGCAGAATCTGGTCATCTATCTGGTACGTTACCTTGCTTTTCATACTTACATCATGCCATACAATGTACCGTATAGAAAGTGAAAGATTGGGCTTCGCTTGATGACATGCAGAGCTGTACGCCGCGATACAACAGGTGCTTCTCGAAAAATGCGAGTACTGTCATTTCTGTATGAGGAGATACTGCCAAACATGACATTATCAACCAAGGTGAAGTTGTCTGAGCTGACCTCAATGATCTGATCCTTGGCTGCGAAAGCGACTTCGTCAAATACTCAGGCCGCCGGGACGCCGACCCCACCTGAGCCGCTACGAACGGATGCGAGGGCCCCTTGACCGGCTCGAATCTTCGCAGCTGCTGATCCGGGTACCGAGCTCTACAGCTGGGTCGGTGCCACCTCGGAAGTAGAGTTTCTTGTTCAGATAGATGACGAGGAAATCCAGGTTATCGAGTTCCAGAACAAGCACCGTGGCCCTCCGCCCTGTGTGTAAGGTATGGAAACGCACAAAAACACAGAAAACCGACAGACCGTTCCGCTCACCTCAGACTTGGTGTTCAAGTACGTCTTTGGCGCGGAACAAAGCGTGGAGATTTTACGGAGCCTGCTCTCGGCGGTGCAGGAGGATGCCGGCTGCCCGGAGGTAGCCACAGTGCAGATAACCAACCCTTTTAACCAAAAAGACTTTGCCGACGACAAGCTCTCGGTGGTGGATGTGAAGGCCACGGATGTAACCGGGGCCACGTACACCATGGAGGCTCAGGCGACATGGCACAAGGCGTTCGCCTCGCGCGCGCTGTACTACTGGGCACGGAGCTACGGCAACCAGCTTTCAGAATCAGAGATCTACAGCCGCCTCCAGCCAGTGGTTGGGGTCAACGTCATGGACTTCCGTCTGTTTCCCGAGAGTGCCGCCGCACCACTGCATACCAGCTTTCGGGCCTGCTGCCCGGAAGCCCCGCAGCTCAGCCCACTCACGGACTTCATAATTCACTTCATCGAGCTGCCACAGTTTCACCTGACCAACCGGATGCCCTCGACGGCATTTGGCAGGTGGATGTATTATATAAAGTACCGAGGCAAGGAGGGGGCGATGGAAGATCCGATCATGAAGGAAATTCTGGAAGACACATCCGAGATCAGGGAAGCGGAAAAGCGGTATCAGGGGTTTATCGCCGACGCGGAGCTGCGAGACCGGCTTGAGGCGCGGGACAAGTTTCGTCGTACCCATCTCCAGTTGCTGCACGATGCGGAGGAGAAGGGACTCGAGAAAGGCCGCGAAGAGGAGCGCGAAAAGCGACGCGAGACCGCACGAAAGCTGAAAGCCAAAGACATGCCGATCGGCGAGATTGCCGCTCTTACCGACCTCCCCGAGGAAGAGATCCGGGAGCTGTAGCAACATACGGTGCGTGGGTGTCACCCGTTCGGCACGCAACGAAACACTGGATTGTCCGGAGGGCCGTTTCTTAGAGCAGAACCGGCACAACCACCATCCACACTTATTGGCGAGAGCTCCAAACGCCTGCTTTTCAACACACCTGAACCGGACCGTTTGCACACACGCGATTCCGGCGCGAAAGATTTCCCCGGGATAACCGAGTACCCACGATCGCAGCAGCTGCGGTGCGAAAACGAATAGAAGTGATTGCCATGGAACAGGTGCTCCTGAAGATACCGGGATAGCCGCCTGCGGGTAGTCTTCCCTATCTCGAATTTTCAAATCGAACTTGTCGGTTCTGTCGCAGCCTCCTGGATGCTGCCGCGGGCCCGCACCGAATCGGCCGGCGCGTCGCGCCGCCTCGAGTTCCAGAACAAGCACCGTGCCGCTCCGCCCTGTGTGTAAGGTATGGAAACACACGAAAACACACGCAATCGCCAGACCGTCCCGCTCACCTCGGACCTCGTGTTCAAGTACGTCTTTGGCGGGGAGCACAGTTCTCGCTACTTGCGGAGCCTGCTTTCCGCCATCCAGGAAGACGCGGGGTATCCCGCAATAGCCGCAGTGGAGATCGCCAAGCCGTTCAATTTGCAGGATACGGCAGACGGCAAGCTCTCAGTGGTCGACGTTCGTGCCAGAGATGTGAACGGGGTCACGTTTACGGTGGAAGCGCAGTCCACCAACCACCACGCCTTTGGCTCCCGCGTGCTGTATTACTGGGCCAAGACCTATTCCGCCGAGCTGCACGAGGGTGACTTTTACACCACATTGAAGCCGGTCGTGGGGATGAACTTGCTTGACTTTCGCCTCTTTCCGGAAGAGGTTGGCGCCCCGCTCCATACCACCTTCGTGCCCAGTTGTGTTCAGAAGCCGGCGTTGCCACCGCTTCCGGACATGGTGATACACTTTCTGGAGCTACGGCGATACAACCAAGATGACGCTCCCACCTCGACAGCATTGGAGCGGTGGTTGTATTTTATAACGAGAAGAGGGAGGGCAGCCGCCATGGAAGACCCTGTCATGAAGCAGATCCTTGAAGAATCACCGGAAATTGCC
>CAYQRW010000331.1:0-3373 GCA_964419735.1 uncultured Spirochaeta sp. | reverse complement strand
ACCCGCCCGGTGCGGGTCTACGGCTCGGTGGTGCGAAACGCCCAGTTCACCTTCACCGAGGGGTCGGTTACCGAGTTTTCCGCCGAGGAGGGGCAAGATACCTTGGAGACGTTTCTCGCCATGGATGCGGGAAGTCGCCGCATGGGGGAGATCGCGCTGGTGGACAGTTCCTCGCCGATCGCCCAGTCCGGGCTGGTCTTTCAGAATATTCTCCTCGATGAGAACGCCGCCTGCCACTTCGCCCTGGGTTCGGCCTATCCCACCTGCCTCCGCGGCGGGGAGGCGATGAACGACGAGCAGTTGAGTTCTCGCGGTGCTAATCGAAGTCATCAGCACGTCGATTTCATGATCGGTAGCGAGGCGATGGATATCGAGGCGGTCGCTGGAGATGGCACGGTCCATTCCATTATGCGCCAAGGACGTCTTCAGCTGTGATGTTTGCGCTACCTTCCCACGTACGGGCGCTCATCTTTGACCTTGACGGCACGCTTTTGGATACGATGGCGGTGCACCACCAGGCGTGGCGAGAAACGATGGAAGAATATGGTATTGAGATCACTCAGGAACTCTTCGACGGATTTGGCGGCCAGACTACTCCCGATATCGTGGCGGGCCTGGGAGATCGGCACGGCCGACAGCTGCCGGGGGACGAGATCGCCCTGGCTAAGGACCAGGCCTTCGTGCGCCACGCGCCCTTGATCCACCCGATCCCCTCCGTCCTGGAAATCGCCCAGCGCTACGCCGATAAGCTACCCATGGGAGTCGCCACCAATGAACATTTCGGCGTGGCAAATATCGTTATGCGCCTCACGGGGCTCAGCTCGCTGTTTCAAACGATGGTCACGGTTGATGAGGTGGAAAACTCCAAGCCGGCGCCGGATATGTTTCTCGAGTGCGCGCGACGGCTGGGGGTACCGCCGGAGCACTGCCACGTCTTCGAGGACAGTCGTTTCGGTATCACCGCCGCCGAGGCCGCCGGCATGACCGTCACCGACGTCACCGAACTGCGGTAACGCGATGGTAACCGTTGGATTTATCGGGCTGGGAAGAATCTGTTCGCTCCTGGAGGACGACCCGCGCCGGGAAAAGCCCGCGACCCACGCCGGCGCCTTTGCCGTCCGCGGTGATTGTCGGATTATCGGTGGCTATGACGGGGATAGTGGGCGGCGTGCGGCGTTTGCCGCGCGGTGGAACACCGGTGACTACTCCTCTGCTGACAGCCTGCTCAGTGGCGACCCTGTTCCGCAGATCGTAGTTATCGCCACGCACCCCGATAGCCATGAGTACTACCTGCGGAAGGCGGTAGAGCGGAGCGTTCCGGTGGTGGTGTGCGAAAAACCGATCGCCCATACGCCGGGTTCCGCGCGACGCATGGCTCGCCTGGAGCGGCACGGCTCCACGCGGGTGGTTGTCAACCACGAGCGCCGCTTTTCTCAGGACTACCTCCTGGTGCGGCGAGTTCTGGAGACGGAGGAACTGGGGAGCCTGGTGGCGATCCGAAGTCAGCTCTTCTTTGGTCGTACCGCCCGCCATGATCGCGTCTTCTTGCATGACGGAACCCACCTGGTGGATGCGATCCACTTTCTCACCGATGATACGATCCGGCTCCAGTCCACGGTTGGCCGCTACCGGGACAGCCGTTCTTCCGTATATCTTCACGGCCGTCTCCAGCGCCGTCAGATACCGGTATTGATCGAAGTCGGCGCCGAGCGGGACTATTTACAGTTTGAAGTGGACCTGAGTTTCACCGGCGGACGAATTCGGCTGGGGAACGGCGTCTTCGAATGGTCTCGCAGTCAGGAGAGCCCGTACTACAGCGAGTATCGCTCGCTCACCCCGATCCACCGCTATCCACCGGAACCAACTGGCTACTTCTCCGGTATGGCGGCGGAGGCGGTGGCCCTCATGCGGGATCGCTCGCGGAGGTCGCGTTCTACCGTGGAGGATGGTCGGCAGGCGATGCGCGTGATTGCCGCGGCGGGGAGACGGTTTTGAGTCGATTTCTCAATCTGTTGTGGGAGCGTCCGGCGCGGGTGGTGAGCGCCTCCTTTGTCGCGGCCGCCCTCCTGGGGGCCGGTCTTCTCTCCCTGCCGGGAGCAACAACCACTCCCGGATCGTTGCCGTTTCTCGATGCCCTGTTCACCGCCACCTCCGCGGTGTGCGTTACCGGGCTGATCGTGGTCGACACCCCCACGGCGTTCACCCCCTTTGGACATGCAGTAATTCTGGCCCTGATCCAGATGGGCGGCCTGGGCATCATGGCGTTCGCGATCTCCACGGTGTTTTTGGTTCGCCGCCGCCTGACGATGACGGAGGCGGAATTGCTCTCCTTCATGTTAAACGAAAAAAACCGTCATCTCGTCGCCCGCCAGCTTCGCAACGTCTTTGCGGTGGCGCTTGCGATAGAGATAGTGGGGGCGCTGCTACTCACGGTGGCGTTCCTCGCGCACGGACAGCCCGCCGGTCAGGCGGCGTGGTATGGCTTCTTTCACGCGATCTCCGCGTTTGCCAACGCCGGGTTTGCCCTGTTCAGCGATAGCCTGGAGCAGTTCGTCCATGCGCCACTCGTGAACTGGGTCGTGATGATGCTAATCATGAGCGGCGGAATCGGCTTTGGCTCGCTGCTCCTCTTTACCGGTAGGGCCCGTCCGGTGGGGCACGACCACGATTATTATGCGGAGATGACCTACCAGCCGCGCATCGAACGTATGGGTAAAGATTCCTCTCTCCGCCACCGCGTGCGGGAACCGCGCGCCTTACCCGTCCGGGTGGCGGTGGCGGGCACCGCGGTCCTGCTGGGCGTGGGAGCAGTGCTGTTCTATTTATTGGAAGCGCGGAACTCGCTCGTGGGCATGTCGATCCCTGAGAAGTACCTGACCTCTCTCTTTCAATCGGTGACGTTTCGCACCGCCGGGTTCAACACAGTCAGCTTTCAAGAGGTGCGGCGGGCAACCCTTCTCGTGGCGCTGCCGCTCATGTTCATCGGCGGCGCCTCCGGGGGTACCGCCGGAGGGATCAAAATCGGCACCGTGGCGGTGCTGGTGGCCGAGTTTCGCAGATTCTTCTTCCACCAGCGCGATGCCACGCTCTTTCAGCGACGCGTTCCAGGGCGGCTCGTCACCCAAGCGGTGATCCTGATCACTGCAGGTTTGACCACCGTTATGGTGGCCACAGTTGTACTGTCGCTCACGGAAACGGCAAACCTCGAGGTGATCGTGTTTGAAGTGGTTTCCGCCCTCGGTACGGTGGGGTTGAGCGCCGGCCTCACCGGAGACCTCTCCGAAACGGGGCGGGTGGTGGTTATTATTTTGATGTTGATCGGTCGTCTGGGACCGTTGACGCTGTTTGCCGCCTTTCGTCCGGAAGGTAAATC
>CAYQRW010000330.1:0-3381 GCA_964419735.1 uncultured Spirochaeta sp. | reverse complement strand
GTGGATGTAGTTCAATGGTAGAGCACCAGATTGTGGTTCTGGTTGTTGCGGGTTCAAGTCCCGTCATCCACCCGGAGTCGCGCCCGTAGCTCAGCTGGATAGAGCGTCGGACTTCGAATCCGCAGGTCGCAGGTTCGAATCCTGCCGGGCGTACAGATGACCATTGTGGGCCGTTAGCTCAGCTGGTAGAGCAGCAGACTCTTAATCTGCGGGTCGAAGGTTCGAACCCTTCACGGCTCATTTCCCGCGTCCCCGGGATGAGGGGTGACGCGCCGGATACGCTTGACCAAATGGTTCGCGATTGGATACCATGCGCGAGAGTGGTGAAATTGGTAGACACGCCAGATTTAGGATCTGGTGCCGAAAGGCGTAAGGGTTCGAGTCCCTTCTCTCGCAGGGAAGCGGTGCTCCCAGTTCACTACTATGAGCGCTCAAGTCGTTCCGGTTATTTGCGAGAGTAGCTCAGTGGTAGAGCTCCACCTTGCCAAGGTGGATGTCGCGGGTTCGAATCCCGTCTCTCGCTGTTCTCTGAGGCGGTTCGGTCATCCGAATCGCCTTTTTTGTTGACGCCACATATTTTCACTTGGGAAGGCTGCCATATGGTACAAGACAAGCAAATAGAAAAGCTCGAGAATTCCGCGGTCAAACTGACGGTGACGATTCCTGCGGACGAAGTGCAATCGAAGTATGACGAACTGGTGAAGAAGTACTCAAAGGACGCGCAGATTAAGGGCTTTCGGAAAGGGAAAGTGCCACGGAATATCCTGGAGCGCAAGTTTGGTGAAGCGTTTCGGGCGGAGACGCTGCAGGATCTGCTGGAAAGCGGAATCGGCGAGGCGATCGAGGAGATCGACGAAAAACCCCTTCCCTATGCCAGACCGACCCTCGTGGATGAAGACCTCGAGCTGGATCCCTCCGCGGAGCTCACCTTTAGCGTCACCTATGATGTGTTCCCGGAAGTAACGCTCGGTGAATACAAAGGCCTGGAAGTTACCGAACCGCAGGTGAAGATCACTAAGAAAGACGAAGACCGGGATATCGAGGAACTGCGCCAGCAGAACGCGCTGGTCATTGACAAAGAGGACGAGGCCGTCGCCAAGGGTGACCTGGTAACGATGACCTACGAGGAAGTCGATGAGAACGACGAAGCTATCGACGGAACCCGCCGAGAAGATTTCGAGTTCACCGTGGGTGAAGGCCACAACCTGTATCACATCGACACCGAAGTGGTCGGCATGAAAGCCGACGAACCGAAGGTAATCGAGAAAGAGTTCCCCCAGGACTTTGAGCACGAGGAACTTGCCGGGGAGAAGAAGCGAATCCGCGTTACGCTTACCCGCATCCGACAGCGAGATCTCCCCGATCTGGACGATGAGTTTGCGCAGGACATTAGCGATGACTTCGAGACGTTAGACGATCTGCGCAAAGATGTCCGACGCAAGCTTGAGAAGAACGCCGAAAGCCGCGTACGGAGTCAGAAAATTGACGAACTCATGACGCAAATCGTCGAGGCTTCTACCGTGGAGGTTCCAGCGACGATGGTGGACACCGAACTCGAACAGAGCTGGCAGAATCTCGCGCAGCAGTACCGTGTGACCCCGGAACAGCTGGACCAGTTACTGCAAATGCAGGGGAAGACTCGAGATGAGATCTTTGAAGAGTGGAGACCGGCGGCAATTGAGCGGATTAAGCGCAGCCTCCTGGTTCAGAAGATGATCGAAGATGAAGGCATCGAGGTGAGCGAAGAGGACGCGGAAGAGGAAATCAGAAAAGATGCTTCCGAGCGATCCGCCGATCCCGACCAGATCATCGAGTACTACAAGAGTCAGGGAATGCTTAACTACGTGCAGCAGGAGATAGCCGAACGTCGCATGTTCGACAAAGTCTTGGAGGAATCGAAGGTCAAGAAGGGCGATAAGATTTCCTATGTAGACTTGCTCGGAGAGAATGATTAGGTTTGGCCGTATGAACGAGCAGAACAACAACCTGGTGCCGATCGTTGTCGAGCAGACCGGCATCGGCGAACGATCGTATGACATCTTTTCACGACTCCTAAAAGATAGAATCGTCTTTCTGGATGGACCTATCCACGATGCCACGGCGGATCTCGTAGTGGCGCAGATGCTGTTTCTTGAGAGCCAGGATCCTGAAAAAGATATCAACCTCTACATCAACAGTCCCGGTGGATCAGTTACCGCGGGGTTAGCAATTTACGACACGATGCAGTATATCAAGCCCGACATTTCGACGATCTGTATGGGACAGGCGGCTTCCATGGCGGCGTTGCTACTGACTGCGGGCGCCTCCGGAAAACGGCGCGCCCTCCCCTCCTCGCGGATCCTCGTTCACCAGCCCTGGGGTGGTGTTCAGGGCCAGGCCACGGACATCGGCATCCAAGCTCGCGAGATTGTACGGCTTAAGAAGATGCTTATCGACTATTTTGCCCTGCATACGGGAAAGTCCGCGGAGCAAATCAGCACCGACCTTGAACGAGACTATTTTATGTCCGCCGAAGAAAGTGTAAACTATGGAATAGTCGACGAAGTTCTGGTTCGAGGAGCCCATGATCAAGCAGAAAAGTGAAAGCGGTAAGTCCTGTTCTTTTTGCGGGAAAAAGGCTGAACACGCACGGAGATTGATCGCAGGACCCGGCGTGTACATCTGCGATGAATGCGTGAATGTCTGCAAGAGAATGATTGATGAAGAAGACGACATTCTTACCTCAAACATTCTTGACACCGTTCCTAGCCCGAAAGAGATCAAATCGTATCTTGACCACTACGTCATCGGCCAGGACGATGCAAAGAAAACCCTCTCGGTAGCGGTCTACAACCACTACAAGCGGATCAGCCAGAAGGCTGATCTCGAAGAAGAGATCGAACTGGACAAGTCCAACGTGCTGCTCATGGGGCCTACCGGTACCGGTAAAACCCTTCTGGCGCGGACGCTGGCTAAGAAGATGAAGGTCCCCTTCGCGATCGCCGATGCCACTACCCTCACTGAAGCGGGGTACGTGGGTGAAGACGTTGAGAATATTCTCCTCAAGTTATACCAGAGCGCCGGCGGCAATATCTCCGCCACGGAACGGGGCATTATCTATATCGACGAGATCGATAAGATCGCTCGCAAGTCCGAGAACGCCTCAATTACCCGCGACGTAAGTGGTGAAGGCGTGCAGCAGGCGTTACTGAAAATCATTGAAGGCACGGTTGCGTCCGTTCCTCCGCAGGGAGGGCGCAAGCACCCCAGCCAGGAGATGATTCGCATCGATACGACCAACATCCTCTTCGTCGTGGGCGGCGCGTTCGTGGGCCTCGACCGTGTCATCGAGAGCCGCGTCTCAAAGAAGCCCATGGGCTTTGGCGCGGATGTGCAAAACGC
>CAYQRW010000329.1:0-3391 GCA_964419735.1 uncultured Spirochaeta sp. | reverse complement strand
TGCGTCTGCTTGACGGAGTTTTGGGAGACCTGTTCGGTGAACACGACGGGCGTCTCAGTGGGCAGAGAGGTCTTGCGTCGCGCGAACGTCTGACGGACGGCTTTCGAGACATCCTCGAATCCGAGAGTAAAGGACCGGCTGATGATGTACAGATCGTAGAAGTCCTTCATCCTACTGGTGAGCAGACCAAGTGCGATGATCGCCTCGAGTTTCTCGGCGATCACGGTTTCGATCGGGTAGGACTCGATATTCGGCCCCTCCAACTCGAGCAGGGGTGGTATTGTTGTGCCGATCGGACGTGGATAGATGGAGTCCCCGATCCCTATGTCGATCTGCAGTACCACCCGGGCCTTGCCGATGTGCGTCCGGATCTTGGCTCTCTGTCCCTGGTTGTTTGTTGTAGCCTGAATTTCCCTGAGTTTACCGTTTCGGGTTCCCGGAAATTACCGTCAGGAATTCCCGGGAAAAACCGTGGGAAAAGCAGGGGCAGTTGAGACACTGCTCCCGGTAATCACTACCCTTCATCGATGTACCACCAACGATGAAGGAGAAAAGGAAACGGTGCTCAACATGCCCCAGATACAAGATATCAGAGATATGGCCTGGAATCGATCAGTAGCCAGTATCTCGCGGAGTTTGTCCGTTGATGAGAAGACGGTCAGAAAGTACTTGAAGCAGGACGATTTTTCGCCACAACCGCCGGACACGGCTCAGCGGAAGTCGCGCCTTGATGCCCACAAGGAGCTGATTGACCAATGGCTCGCTGAAGATGAAACGCGCTGGTATAAGCAGCGACACACCGGAAAGAGAATCTACGAACGCCTTCGCGAAGAATCACCGGGGTTCGATTGTTCCTATAACGTCGTGCAGCGATACGTGAAGGAGATTCGGGGAGCGAAACAGGAACAGCGGGCGAACCAGGAACTGATCTGGCACCCGGGAGAAGCGCAAGCCGACTTCGGTGAGGCTGACTTCATCCAGCGCGGGGAGAAGATCAGGAAGAAGTACCTGACCCTCTCGTTTCCCCAGAGCAATAACAGTTTCACCCAGGTATTCGGCGGAGAGAACGCCGAGTGTGTCTGCCAGGGCCTGAAGGACATCTTCGCCTACATCGGCGGTGTGCCGCGGCTCATCGTGTTCGACAACGCCACCGGCGTGGGGCGGCGAGTCGGGGATGTAATCCAGGAGGCGAAGCTCTTCCAGCGGTTTCGGGCGCACTATGGATTCTCCGTGCGATTCTGCAATCCCTATGCGGGATACGAGAAAGGGAACGTCGAGAACAAGATCGGATATACCCGGCGGAACATGTTCGTTCCTGAACCGTTCTTTGATGATATCGAGGCGTTCAATCGTGAGGTGCTGGATGGACACGCGGTGAAGGCCGAGGAACTTCACTACAAGAAACTGCTACCCATCAAGGAGCTGTATCTCGCCGATGAACAGGCGCTGATGCCGCTACCGGGGAAGCCGTTTGATGTGTGCCGTTACGGATATGAAAAGACCGACGGGTACGGGAAGATCCACATCGATGCACGGCATCATTACTCAACCCGCCCCGAGTACGGCGGCCGAGACGTCCTGGTTGGCATCCGGGCGCACACGGTGGATATCCTCGATAGCGACAAGCAGCTGGTGGTGCAACACACCCGGCAGTACGGAGCAAACCGAAGCGACACGGTGGACTATCGGACCTCCCTGGCAATGCTGTTACGAAATGCCGGAGCATGGCCCAACAGTGGTATCCGGGAGCTGGTACCACCGCTTCTTAAGGATGTAATGGACGCGCAGCCCCGTGACGAGCTTCGGGAGACATTGAGGACCCTCCACCTCCTCACCAACCGCTATAGCTTTGAGACGGCGATAGAAGCAGTTGAAGAGGGTATCCGTATCAACCGCGCAGCTTTCTGTGATGCCGCCGTCCTCGCGGCACGGATCACCGAATACGGATTGGATACCGCCGCCGAGCACGGGCCGGATCTGAACGTCTACGATACGTTCCTGACCGGCGCGGAGGTGATGAGATGATCGCCACCACCCGTGACCGCGAACGGACCCGACAGGAAATCGCCGGCTACAGCCGGGCCCTGATGCTTTCCGCCGGCGTGAGTGAACTCTGTGCGACCGAGGCGACACCCAAGCAGGAGGAGTTTCTCCACCGGGTGCTGAGTGAAGAGATGGCCCGGCGAGATCGAAACCGCAAAACGCGACTTCTCTCGCGAGCGGGATTCCCGGTGCTCAAGAGTTTCACCGACTATGACTTTTCCGGCATCCGTTTCCCGCCGGCGCTGACTCAGGAGGAACTGCTCAGTTGCCGGTTCATCGCTGAGAAGAAGAATCTGGTTCTCTATGGTGGAGTCGGCACCGGAAAAACCCACATGAGTCTCGCTCTCGGTATTATGGCCTGTGAGATGAGCCTGAAGGTGCGCTTCTATACGGTGACCGAACTCGTGCTCAAACTCTCCGACGCTTTCCGCGGTGGAACGCTGGAGCGGCTCACTCGTGACCTGAAACAACTGGATCTTCTGATCCTCGATGAATGGGGATATGTACCGGTAGACCGGGAAGGCTCACAGCTGTTGTTTCGGATCATCGCCGACAGCTACGAGAGCAAGAGCCTCATACTCACCACCAACCTGGAGTTCTCGAAATGGGGCGGCGTGTTCACCGATGAGCAGATGGCCGCCGCTATGATTGACCGCCTGGTACATCACGGGCACCTCGTGATGTTCGAATCGAAAAGCTACCGGATGACCCATGCCCTGATGCGCCACACCGCCGTTACCGAGACAACGGACGGGAAGGAATCCTCATGACGATTACCCGAAAACAAATCCACCGGATGCGTGCCAACGGCAGGCTGCACATCGACGCCCAGCTCGAAGAATCCATCCTCGCTCAATACGGCGTTGACCCCGAATCACACGAATACAGTGAGCAAGACCTCTACGAACAAATCAGGAAACTGATCTACCGATACAACCAGCAACACCCGGTTCAGCCCCAGACTGAGAACCACGCAAACCCGTGGGACCTGACCGAAACCCAGGCGAGTCTGTTAGCTATAAAAAAGGAGTTAATAGCGAATCTAAGTTCATAAACCATGTGTTTGATGGCAACGGCAAAACCCGGGAATTTCCCGCGGTAATTCCCGGGACGCCATCACGGTAAAAGCCGGGAAATTCGCTTGACAGAACACACCTACAATCGCTGATGCCATCATGGACCGCCTTGCCTTCCACTCT
Organism: uncultured Spirochaeta sp.; assembly: GCA_964419735.1. Classification (GTDB taxonomy): domain Bacteria; phylum Spirochaetota; class Spirochaetia; order DSM-27196; family Alkalispirochaetaceae; genus Alkalispirochaeta. The sequence goes on along the minus strand of CAYQRW010000329.1, from coordinate 149 downwards.
CACCGAATCGAGATCACAGGCGACACCGTAAGGAGAAAACTCTATGCCGTAGATTGACGCGAAAACGGACACCCTTTCATACTGTAGGCGAGGGTTTTCTTCCTTCAGGCAGCTGTCCGTTTTCCGCCGGAATCACTGTCCGAAATCAC
>CAYQRW010000328.1:0-3394 GCA_964419735.1 uncultured Spirochaeta sp. | reverse complement strand
CCTGGGGATCGCTTCCGTATGAACGGGAACCGATCACCGGGTTATCCGGATTCGTCTGAACATCGCCCACCGGGGCGAAGTTCATCGTGATTCCCAGGCTGCGAAGTTCGCGCCCCATCACGCGCCCCAACTCGTACGCCAGGCCGGGATCCGCCAGCCGCCCCACCGCCCGGGCCGATGGAATCTCCGTGGCCGGCATGCCCTCCCGGGGTACCACCCGGCGAACGATTCCCCCCTCCTGGTCCACGGATATCGTCAATGGCAGCGAAGAGACCGACTGCATCTCTCCCACAAACCGCCTCACCTGCTCCGCGGTGGCGATATTAGGGCCAAAGAGCACGATCCCCCCGGGTTGGATCTCCTCGATCATCGCCGTCAGTTCCGCGTTCATGGCGCGTACGGCGTTTCCCTCACTGTCCCGGACGACTCCGGGCATGATCATCTGACCGATTCGTTGCCGGAGAGACATCTCCGCCAGCAGCGATTCAATGGCAGTATCCTGGGTGAACTCCGGGAGCACCGGGTCTCCCGACGGGGTACGCCTACCGGAGCGCTCCCGGGGAGCGCTGGCATCCTCGGAAGCATTGAAGTCACCGGCGTCTCGCGAGGTACCGTCCGCGCCCTCGGAATCGGCTTTGGACTGGGATTCTGACTCGGCGGAGCGCCGAGGGGCGTCGCGATCCTCCGCGGTGGCGCCCCGATCTCCCGCGGGCACCTCCTCCGACTCCGGGGAATCCCGTCTCCGAGTGGACTCGGCCTCCGGTGAGGACACACAGCCAGTGAGGACGATCAGCCCTGAGAAGATCACGATCCATAGTATTTTTTGAAAATGGTTGTGTACTAAATCATACATATACCAATCCACCCCGAGACGACACCATGACCGGCAGCGCTAAACAACGCAGTGAGCGGGACTTAGCAGACCTCTCAACAAAGACAACACTTGGCACACAATTTACATCCTTGTCACCGTGATGCAAGAAGTCGCCCTGCAAAATTCCGAGCGCTCGGTAACCCGAGAGCTTCACACAGAACTTATCCGAAAAACGATCCATCTTTCTATCGCACTTACTCCCGTGGTTGCCGCCGTGTTCGGCACCACGATCACCTTGGCGCTCCTTGCCTTGGGAACACTCATCTATACCGCCGCGGAAACGCAACGGCGGCATGGAAATGTGGTGCCAATTATATCCCGGCTTACCGTGCTGTCCTCCCGTGGGCGCGATTGGAACCAGTTTGTGCTGGGTCCAATTACCCTCGGAACGGGGGCGATGCTGGCACTCCTCCTGTATCCGAACCCTGCAGCCACGATTGCGATTTACGCCTTGGCCTTCGGTGACGGTCTCGCCAGTTTTGCCGGCAAGTTGTACGGGCGCACGCGAATCCCGGGAACCCGCGGCAAAACGATGGAAGGCAGCCTCACCTGCGCCGCCGCCGTGGCCACGTCCACGTACCTGGTCTACCCGGAACCGCGGGTGGCAGCGGTCACCGCGATCGGCGCCACGATCCTGGAAGCGCTTCCCACCGGTGATGCCGACAACCTCATTCTGCCCGTTGGGGTCGGTCTTATCGTATCACTTGTGGTGTAGTCATGGCATGGGAGCCATGCGTCTCCTCCACCCTCAGATAGATGCTTCCCGCGCTATCTGAGGGTTTTTTGTCTCCGACCTTGAGCGCCGACCCGCCTTCAGCTGTATCCCCACTCAGCTCCGACCCATTTCTCCTTCACCGTACGGAGCGATAGGTTAAGACAACAGAAAATCGCGGTAGTTCTGGCCGGCAAAGGTGATCCCTCCGGCGACAACCAGCAGCGCCCCGGCACCGATCCAGAGTGGTTCAACTCGGTAAAAAAGGAGCTCCCGCCCCGCAGCCAGCGCCGCGATAGCCAGCGCGGAAATCAGTTGTCGGGGATTACCGTTGTTCACGGATGCCTGGATATAGTTGACTACCGCCACTACCAGAAGCAGAATCAGGGTTGCCTGCAACGACGACCGTATCCCCGCCCGATACACCAGGTGATCAGGTAGGTAGGAGGTATCGATAGGAATCGACCAGCTCAAAGCCACAGCTATGATTCCGCCCACGAGAATCGCCGTGCCATGCCGCTGCATGCGTAGGCCTCCCGCGTAGAGTCCGGCGCCAAAGAGCGCCATCACTCCGGTGACATGGCCAAAGGTCACTGCCCGGGAAAACTCCGACGCCAGCTGGGGCCACGGTGCCACCGGCAGAAACACGAGTCCCAGTTTGAGAGCGTCCAGGATCATGGTGAGAAAGAACCAGGTAACGAAAAAGACTGACAACGCCGGGGTCCGACGGAAGAGGCGCAAATAAGCCGCCGACAGCACAAACCCCAGGCCCGCCGTGATAAACGTACCGGTCACCGCCAAGAGCATATCCAGGGACAGCTCCAAGGGAGAAAACACGTACGCCCCCTGCAGCGCGAGCCCAAACGCTCCGGTCACGGCGATACCGAGCAGAACGAGAACAGCAAAGGCAAACCGAAGTGAGAGGTTGCGTCCCGTGAGCGTCATACCCGTCACTATAGCGTGTTTTACGAAAAACTACAGCGTCAGACGAAAAACGACGATACACTACAAAGAGGAAGGGCGAGGTGCCATGGTTAACGACGTAAAACGATCATTTTCTCTCGTGTTGCTGATGCTTGCATCGCTCAGTGTGACGTACGCCGGTGATGTGGCGCACTTCATTAACTTGGGTTTTTCTCCCGATTCGCGGGTGTTTATGTTTGCGCAACACGGCGTGACGCAGGAAGCGGGGAATCCCTTCGCGGAGATCTACACGGTGGACGTCCCGGAGAACCGCTTCATGCCCGATGGGGTGGTGGCTGAGGAGTATGATGTAGATATCTCTCCCGGGCAGGACGGAAGTGGGGCACTCTTTGCACTTCTTCCGGAACTGCGCCCCGTCATCCAGGAGCAGGAGGTTGACCATCTGCGACAAGGTCGACTTATTTACCTGCTGGTGAACGGCGAGGAACCACGACCGCGAATTCAGTTTCGTGATTTCGAGACGGACGATTCCTTTACCATTACTATGACGCAGGACGCCCGGGGGAGTGGTCCCGAGGGCAGTGCCGCCTTTCACCTGGATGTTTCCGCCGAACTTGCGGACGGCACCGAAATATCACGTCGCGTGGGTCGCCCCAGCTACTACCGGGATGGGGTGAACCGCTACCAAATCCGCCAGGTCGTGGCCGGTCCCGATGAGAACTCCCTGGTGATCGTGGTTGAACGAATCACCGACAGCTCAAGCGGGCGGCATATACGGTACATGGTGGAGACCCTTACCCTGCGGTGACGTCCGACCTTATAGTGGTCCGCGATAATTCTTGACGGCTGGGTAATTTACCTCTAAACTCTCGCGGACTATCATG
>CAYQRW010000327.1:0-3402 GCA_964419735.1 uncultured Spirochaeta sp. | reverse complement strand
ATCGTGACCTCTTTTCTACCGCGCAGGATCAGGCACACGACCGGTTCGTACAACGTGACATCGAAAGGGCTCGCCTCTTCCTGGCGGAGGAGGGTGAGGCCGGCAATCGGTTGACAAACCGCGCGGCCGGGTTCGCGGTTTCTACCCCCGTGTTCGCGGCCGGCGCGGTTCGTCGCCCCTTCCACCCCTTCAGTTGCCGCGATTATCTCGTCGACGCGCCTTATGAGCGTTTCGAGTAGCACGTTGCACCTCCCGCTCCCATCATAGCGTACTCACGAGCGTCCGGGTGTTGATTCTCCCAACAGGAGGAGGATTAGGCACGTCGTTTGGAGAATGTGGCACGCGGCGGTGGTGCGCATCTGCTATCCTTTCGACCGAAGGAGAAGAATAATGAAAGAAGTTACTCTGGGAGCGCACGGTCTGCGCGTTCCCGCGATCGGTTTGGGTTGCATGGGGATGTCCGATTTCTACGGTGACTCGTCGGAAGCCCACAATCTCCAGGTTCTCGACCGGGCAGTCGACATCGGATGCACGTTCTGGGACACCGCCGACATGTACGGCCCCTTCACCAATGAGAGTCTGCTCGCCAAGGCGCTCAAGGGGCGTCGTGACGCAGTCACCCTAGCGACCAAGTTCGGCGTATCTCGAGGCGAAGACGGCAGTTGGTTCGGTATCAAGGGAAGCGCTGAGTACGTCAAGGCGAGTTGCGACGCCTCACTCGCACGTCTCGGCACCGACTACATAGATCTCTACTACCAGCATCGGGTCGACCCCGACACCCCGATAGAGGAGACGGTCGGCGCGATGGCGGACCTCGTGTCTGCGGGGAAAGTGCGGTTTATCGGCCTCTCTGAAGCGGACGCTCCCACGATAGAGCGCGCAAACGCGGTCCACCCGATCACGGCACTCCAAACTGAGTACTCCTTGTGGACGCGCGACGTAGAGAGCGCAATCTTGCCCACCGTCCGGCGACTCGGTATTGGCTACGTCGCGTACAGCCCGCTCGGTCGCGGTTTCTTGACGGGGGCGATTCGATCGAGGAGCGACCTACAACCCGGCGACTTCCGGCTAGACAACCCTCGCTTTACCGACGAAGCGATAAGGCATAACATCCGATTGGCGGACGTCGTCGCCCAGATCGCGAAGGAGACCGGCGCGACTCCCGCCCAAGTCGCACTGTCATGGCTCTTGTCGCGCTACGAATCGCTTGCTGCGATACCCGGGACGCGCAAAATCGAACGACTCGAGGAAAACTGGGCGTCCCAAGAGCTGACGTTGAGTGCCGAACACGTCGGACGCCTGGACACGATAATCGAGTACGGCGTGGAGGGTGAGCGATACTAACCTGATCTGCGCGGGCTTCGGCCAAAACCGCAGCGACCACGGCGGGCCATCCAACCCTGATCCACCGGCGAGAAGTAGCCCGTCTTCAGGCCGGCGAACTCACTTGGGGTTTTCTCACGGCGGTAAAGAGTGCGTATCGTCACCGGGAAATCGAGATTACGATTCGCGAAGTTGAAGATGAAACAGAATACCTGCTCAGCTCTCCTGCCCCCCAAGATTTAGGCAAGAAGGGGCAATACGTTGGAGTATCCCCGGATTCCTTCGCATGACCGTCTCGTGTATATGGTAGAAGCTGATTCCGTATACATTGTTTCGGGTAAATACCACTATCCCTGCGATCACAACAGGGACTTGATTACCGCACTACCGAAGAGGCGTACAAGGCTGCATCACCACCGCTCCGCGCTCTATCAGAAGCGTTCGGAGAAGTGATCGGTGGCAGTGCGACTCATCTGTGCAGTAGCAGCCCACAGACAGATTGGTCTGGTGCGATAGCGCTGCAAGCAATGCAATGAGCCTCCTTGCTTGTGGTCGCTTCATCTGCGCCATGTAGCTGCGACGATACGTGTTCCAGCGGGTCTCGGTCATGGCTTCAGATAGGGCCCATTTGCGTAAGTCCTCGCTGGGAGCCAGCTCCGGCAGCCAGAGGTCAAAGTAGTTCCTGGCCGCCCAGTCGGTCTTCTTGACGCCCCGGGGGACACGACGGACGGTGCCAAGACGTAGTCCTTCATCCGGAGCACGAGTTGTTCCGAGTTGCACAACACGAATTGGCATACCGTCCGTCCACCCGCTACTTCTGCGAGTTCAAGCCAAACATGTTGCCCTCTGTGTCTATACAGAGGCTGACCCAACCCGCATCGCCAATCGAGAACTTGGGTCTGACAAGTTTGCCACCTACCGAATCCACTCTCGCCTCCTGCACCGCGCAGTCCTCCACCGAGAAATACACCAGGGTACCGCCAACCCCGGGGCTCGAATGCTCAGACTTCACCAGCGCGCCCTGGGCACCATACACACTGTATGAGCCGGAAAAGCTCTTCATCTGTGTTTCGCCTGTGGGGTCGCCCATGTCACTAAGAGTCTCACCAAGCACCGTCTCGTAGAACCGTGCGGCGCGGTCCAGATCATCAACGTAGATGTCAAACCATCCAACCGAATTCGTTCTTGCCATCTTTTCCTCCTGCCGAAGCAATGTGATGAGCCAAGCATAGCGAGGAGCGTGAAGTGGGTATTGAACAAATCAGACACCAAACACGCGTCGGTAGCGTGTTGGCGTGTAGCCTGTCAGGGATCGGAAGCAGCGGATGAAGTGTGGTTGATCTGCGTAGTGCGTCAGGTAGTGGTCCCTGAACGAGTATTGGAGACGAAGGATCTTGAGAAAGTCGTGAGGCTGGAAACCTGTCGATTGCGTGAGAACGCGCTGTAGCTGTCTGGCAGACAGCCCTACGAGTTTCGCCATATCAGCAACGCTGCGCAGGTCTTCAACCTGCGCACAAATGGCATTGGTCAGCGGATTTTCCGCAATGAGCGTGTCATGCAGTAGATTTCCAACCAGGTCCGAAAGCAGCGGTGCTGCACCCGAAAGGTCCATATCATCAAGACGAGAACGGGTCTCAGCCAGCGGTAGCTCGCCGTCGTATGGACGGGAGATCACACCGCGAGTGATTTCCCGAGGGCCGCCCTGCCAGACCCCAGGACGCAGTCGTATTCCAACGAAGTGAAACTCTGTCCCGAGCGGTAGCAATGCCGCATGCGTACCCACGGCGGAAAGCCCTACCGCACCACCAACTCGTATATTAAACGCCACGTGAATGCTTGCATCCGGTAGCAGATGAAGCGAGAAGTCTTTATGCAGTGGCGCGTTGGTCCTCAACTCCCAGAACCTGTGCACAAAGGGTGCCAGTTCTGCCGAAGGGTTCGTTTCGACATAGGAGACCGAATGCGTGTCACCGGGAACTCCGTACTGAACCGGATCGTAAGACATTGGAGCGTCGCTCACGTGCGCTCAGGGCTCAGAGTGCGTGACGGCACCCAGCCCTTCTCTCCGGCTGCGTTTTG
>CAYQRW010000326.1:0-3427 GCA_964419735.1 uncultured Spirochaeta sp. | reverse complement strand
CGAGCGCAGCGTTTGCCTCCCGAACGTTGTCCGACAGGACACAACAGGTTCAAGGTAACGTAGAGGCTCTGAGTTCCGGTCAGCGCATCAACAAAGCTGGCGATGACGCAAGCGGACTGGCGGTCAGCGAAAAGCTTCGCAGCCAGATTCGTGGGCTTAACCAGGCCGAGCGGAACATTCAGAACGGCGTTTCGTTCATCCAGACGACTGAGGGCTACCTTCAGACCTCGCAGGATATCCTGCAGCGTCTTCGGGAACTTTCGGTGCAGTCGGCTAACGGTATCTATACCGCTGAGGATCGAATGCAGATCCAGGTTGAGGTATCACAGCTGGTGGACGAGATCAACCGTATCGCCTCCCACGCGCAGTTCAACGGTATGAACGTTTTGACCGGTTCCTTTGCCCAAGACAGTGCGGTCGACATGACCATGCAGTTTCAGGTAGGAGCCAATATGGATCAGAACGAAACCGTGTACATCGGAACGATGACGGCTGAGGCGTTGGGTTTGCAGAATGCGCAGGGAGATTCCGGGATGATCAGCATCTCAACCCCCGATGCGGCAAACTCGGCAATCGGCATGATCGACTCCGCACTGCGTCGCGTCTCGCAGCAACGGGCAGACTTGGGCGCGTATCAGAATCGTTTCGAGACCGCTCAGCAGGGCGTGGCAATTGCCGCGGAAAACCTTGCTGCTTCGGAATCGCAGATTCGCGACGTCAACATGGCGAGCGAGATTGTGGACTATACCCGCAATCAGATTTTGACGCAGTCGAACAACGCGATGCTGGCGCAGGCCAACACGCAAAGTCAGTCGGTGCTGCAGTTGCTCGGGTAATGCCCACAGGGTAAATCCGTTCTTTTATTGGTGGAAGGTTTCTGGACGTCATCTTTCACCCAGCCACAGGGGGGGGCCGCGCGCTCTCCCCTCCTGACTGGCTGTAGTACATGGAGGTACTGAAATGGCAATGGAAATTACTCAGATCCTCAATGGATCATCCTACTCGAGCCGTTCTGAAGCGTTTGCACTCCATAGTGATGCCACGCGTCGCCGCGTGGTGGAAGCACAGCAGGCGGATCAACAGCAGCGACGCCAACTCACACGCGAAGAGATCCAACGATACACCACTGAACTCCAACAAGTCTCGCAAGCGATGAATAAACGCCTGAGCTTTAGCTTCAATGAGGATCTCCAGTTGATGGTAGTTAAAGTGATCGATCGGAACACCGATAAAGTGATCAAGGAACTACCGCCCACGGAGCTGCAACGGGTGCACATGCGCATTCGGGAAGCGATCGGCTTGCTCCTTGATGAGTCAGCCTAAATCAGCGTAGCAGCTCACACCGGGCACGGGAGGGGACGTGTCTGATATTTCGATTCCCGGCATTTCTAACAACCGCGGGATGGACACCTCACAGATGGTGGAAGATCTTATGGAGGTTGAGCGTCGCCCCGTGCGACGGCTGGAAAACCGGGTAGAGACATACGAGACTCAACAGGAAGTATGGCGCTCCATCGGGCGAGGTCTCAGCTCACTCCGCGACGCGGCCCGCTCAATGTACGGCTTTGAAAACCCCTTTCGTGAGCGGCTGGCCGAGACGAGTGATCCGAGCATCCTCACCGCTTCCGCCTCACGACAGGCGGAAGAGGGTATTGAACAGTTTACCATACTCCAAACCGCAGGGCGGGACCGGTTTGCCTCCCGCGCGCTGCCCCGCGACTACCAGGTGCCGGCAGGTCGCTACGAATTCACGGTGGGCGAAGATTCCCGCACCGTTCGCTTCAGCGGCGGATCGCTGGAAGACTTCTCCGAGGAGATCAATCGCCGCTTGGAAAACACCGTGCGCACCTCAATTATTCCCGACACTCGATCAACCCATGTCCTCGTGGTAGAGAGTCTGCGCGAAGGACAGGAGGCGACGCTCTCCTTTGGGGAAAACACCCAGAGCCTAATGGAGGAGATCGGCGTCATGGAACCGGCCCGTCCCGACCAGCGTGTATCTCTCTTGCAGGATGAAACGTTGCGATTGGAGCCGGGTCAGGAAGATGCGCGAAGGTTGGATCGTGACTTTTCCATTGAGCCCGGCATGGTGCTGCGATTTGAGGCCCGCACCGAAGAGCTCCCACGCGAAGAATGGACTCCCCCACCCGTTCCTCCGGGCCCGGATGTTCCGGAGGCGGGTTCAGTGACACTGGAGGGCATCACGATTCGCAACGAGGCGCTTGATCTCGATCTTCCCCAGCCGGAGACTCCGGAAGAACCAGAGCTAGTAGAGGATAACCGGGCGATGTCAATTCTGGGACCTGGTGACCGAACGGTGGACCTTCCGGAGCTGCCGGAGAACGAGTCCTTTCAGACGGTAGAAATTCCCGTGGCGGACTTGGTGTCCCGGACTTCGGGGTTTGAGTTTCAGAACCGCAATACTAACCGGATTCTTGAAGTCCGTAACATTCAGATTTTGGATCCCACACAGCGCGGCGATGGCGCACCGCGCAACGTACTCGAATCGGCCCGGGATGCCCGGATTGAGTTCAACGGCATCGAAATCACCCGAGACTCCAATGAGATCGATGATCTGATACCCGGCGTCACCCTGAACCTGCGCCGCCCGTCACCGGACCCGGTGGAGGTTGAAGTCCAACCGGACCGTGAAAGTGCGAAGGACGCGATCATCCAAATGGTGGGCCGTTACAACCAGATGGTTCGTGATATCAATATCTATACCCGCAATGAGCAGGGACTCATCGACCAGATCGAGTATTTTGAAGAGAGCGAACGGGAAACGATGGAGGAGCGCCTGGGGATTTTCCAGGGGGATAGCAGCCTCAACCAGCTCCGCCAACGGATGCAGACGATTATGATGGACGCCTACGACACCGGACCGGAAGGTTCCTACGATCTTCTGGCGCAGATCGGCATCTCAACAAACGCCTCCGGCGCTTCCGGTAACGTGGACATGTCCCGCCTTCGAGGCTATCTCGAGATCAACGAGGCCCAACTGGATGAGGCGCTCGCCCGCGACTTTGCCGGAGTGGGTCGTCTGTTCGGCATGGACAGCGACGGAGACTTAACGGTGGACCGCGGTGTTGCGGTTGCCCTCGATCAGTTTGTAAACCCTTACGTGCGCACCGGCGGCGTCGTGGCCGGACGGGAATCCAGTCTGGACACCCAGATCAGTCAGACCCAAGACCGCATCGGACGCTATGACGATCGGCTGGAAAACTACGAGCAACAGTTGCGCAACGATTTTGGCCGGATGGAGGGAATGATGGATCAGCTTGAGGACAGCTCGCAAGCTCTTGATCGGCTTCCCTCCGCCTCTCAGAATAACAGGTAGAAGATTCCGTCCGTGACGTGTAGATGAACGTGTGAGTGTGAAAGGGTAAAAACGTGGAAATACTGATCAACGATATGCCGATATCCTTTG
>CAYQRW010000325.1:0-3427 GCA_964419735.1 uncultured Spirochaeta sp. | reverse complement strand
ACGGTGGGGAAACAAGATCCCGGGGCTGTGGCCGGCGTGCTAATCGTGAAGGGGTTCTTCTCCGTTTTTTGATGTGGTGAAACGGTACGGCCACCGACGGGCAGGTGCTCCCGGGTCCGTACTGAAAAAAAGATTACCTTAAGGGTAAGGAGGGATGTGTTATGCGGAAAACGGCGATACTGTTTGTCGTTCTGTCAACAATTGTCGCGGGGATCGCGTTTGCCGGGGGCCAGGAAGAACAGGCCGCGGGTGATGAGCAGTTCGAGATCGCGATGGTCGTTAAGGTTGAGGGTGTTGCATGGTTTGACAACATGCGGCTCGGAATTGAGCGCTTTAATGAAGAGCATGATGATGTGCGTGCATGGCAAACTGGTGCAGATACCGCAGATCCCGCGGCTCAGGTGCGGATTGTGGAGGATCTGATTGCTCAGGGTGTAGATGCGATTCTTATCGTCCCCAACGATCCTGAGTCTTTGGTACCGGTTATTGAGCGAGCGCGGGCGCAAGGGATTATCGTGGGAACACACGAAGCCTCCAACATCCAGAACGCGGATTTTGATCTCGAAGCGTTTGATAACGCCGATTACGGTGCTCACATGGCATCGATCATGGCGGAATGGATGGATGGCGATGGCCTCTGGCAACCATTTGTAGGACACCTGACTTCTACAACTCATAATGAGTGGGTTGATGGTGAAGAGGCGTTCTTGAACGAGAATTACTCCGACATCACGCTGGCCAATTCGCGGCAGGAAGACCAGGAGAATCAGCAGATGGCCTATGAACGCTCTCTGGAGCTGCTGCGCTCCAATGAGAACATTGAAGCGATCATGGGTAGCGCGATGTCAACCGTCCCGGGCGCGGCCCAAGCGATTGAAGAGTTGGGCCTGGTGGGTGAAGTAGCGGCGTTTGGTACGTGTCTGCCGTCGGTTGCCGGCGACTACATCGAGAGCGGCGCGGCGCAGTCGATCCATTTCTGGGTCCCCGCCGATGCGGGCTACGCCACGGCAAGTATCGCCTATAGCCTGCTCAAAGGCGAGGAAATGAGCGACGGTATGGACCTGGGCGTGGCCGGATACGAGAATGTCTCGATCCAGAACAATGACGCAGGCGTACCGGTCGTGTACGGTCAGGCATGGCATGACGTTAACGCCGATAACCTCGACGAGTGGCGCACAGCCGATGGTGACTGGGAGCTCTAAGCTAACGGTGCCCTATCTGTCGAAGAGACAGTGAACAATTCGTGTCCCGCCCATCCGCGCCAGCGTGGATGGGCGGGTTTTCGAGGGAGTAGGTTCACTGGAGTGTCGATCGCCTTCCGAAGCAGAGTCGGGTTACGAAAATGAGTCTCTGGTGCGGAAGACAATTGAGGAGATCACGCCGATATGGCGGAACCAATACTTGAAGTCAAGAACATAAGTAAGTCGTACGTGGGCGTGCAGGCTCTCCGTGACGTTTCGATGTCGGTGGACCCTGGCGAAGTTCGCTGCCTGGTGGGCGAGAACGGGTCGGGAAAGTCGACACTGATCAAGACGATCGGTGGTGCAGTCGTGGCCGACGCCGGCGAGATCGTGATCGGTGGGGTGTCCTTCGGATCATCCATTCACCCGGTTGAGGCGATACGCCATGGTATACAGATCATTTACCAGGATCTGAGTCTCTTTCCCAACCTGACGGTGGCGGAGAACATTTCCATGAACGGGATGATCGAACAGCGTCGACGTCTTACCAACTGGAAGGAGATGCGTCGGGTTGCTCAGGAGACGCTGGATCGACTCGAAGAAGACGTAGATGTGGATATGCCGTTGGACCAGTGCTCGGTGGCGCAGCGTCAGATCGTGGCGATTTCCCGCGCACTTACCCAAGGCGCTAAGCTCATTATCATGGATGAGCCCACCTCAGCAATTACCGCGGAAGACGTGGCTCATCTGTTCAAAACGGTACGGCAACTCAACGCCGAGGGTGTTGCGATGGTATTCGTGAGTCACAAATTGGATGAAGTATTCGAGATCGCCGATACGGTCACCGTGCTCCGAGACGGCCAGAAAGTAGGCGACTACCCAGCCAACGAACTGAATGAGGACAAGCTCACCTATCTGATGAGTGGACAAAACCTGGAATATAAGCCGTTTTCCTTCGACCCCGAAGCGGAAGGGGCGCCCCTCTTGCTGGAGACGCGCGGCTTGAGTCGCCGCGAGCAGTTTGAGGATGTCGATCTGAAGATCTATGGGGGTGAGGTTGTCGGGCTTACCGGATTGGTGGGGTCTGGACGGACTGAGTTGGCCCTTTCGCTTTTCGGACTCAACCCGGCCGATCGTGGCGAAATTGTGGTGGACGGGACGCCGGTGAAAATAGCCGGGCCTCAGGATGCGAAGCGGCACGGTATCAGCTACCTGCCGGAAGACCGCCACGGCCAAGGATTGTTCGAGGATCAGACGATTGCGGACAACGTGGTTGTCACTGTGATCGATCGGCTTCGCGAGCTGCTGGGGCTGGTGGATAACAAGAAGCGAGAGGGTGTGTGGCAGCACTGGATCAATCGCCTGCGCGTGAAGACACCCAGTGCTCACAACATCGTTTCCACATTGTCCGGAGGAAACCAGCAGCGAGTGGTTCTTGCCAAGTGGTTAGCTCCTGAGCCGAAAGTCTTCATTCTGGACGGTCCGACTATCGGTGTTGATGTGGTGTCCAAGGCGCGGATTCACGACGTCGTTCAAGAACTTGCTCGTTCCGGGATCGGGGTGCTGGTGATATCCGATGAAGTAACGGAAATCATGCAAGTGTGTAGTCGGGCGCTGGTGATGCAGGAAGGGCGCATAGTGGCTGAGTTCAAGGATCTGCAGTCGGTAGATGGAAATGAGATTTCGAAGGTGATTGCCCGTGAAGAAAGCGCTGAGGTGGTGTCGTGATTGACGTGAACAATACAGGACGGAAGCTGTTGCGGCGGCACGAAACATATCTGGTGATGTTGATTCTGGTGTTTTCCGCATTGATCGCGAACGCCTCTGATGCATTTCTCACGGCCGGAAACCTGCTCAGCGTGCTGCATGGCGGTGCGGGAATCGGAATTCTTTCGGTTGCGTTCTTCGTCGCATTGATCGGCGGTGGTATCGATATTTCGTTTCCAGCGATTGCGATCTCGGGTCAGTACATTGCGATTCGGACGATGTTGGCACTGCAGCTGGATAGCATCGGAATCGCGTTTCTGATTTCGGTCACCGTGGGTGTGATTTTTGGCATGATTAACGCGTTCTTCATTACGCGCTTCAAGATCCAAGCGATGATCGTCACCCTGGCAACTTCGAGTCTGTTTCATGGGGCGCTGTTGGAGTTCGTGGGAACTGACTCGGTGAATGTTGGGCGATTGCCCAGCTCTATTACCGCTTTTGGACGAATGTCCGTCTTCAGATTTGAGACCGCCACCGGT
>CAYQRW010000324.1:0-3443 GCA_964419735.1 uncultured Spirochaeta sp. | reverse complement strand
AGAAAGATGAGACTTACCCCGGCGGCAACTTTGAGACCGATCAGGATGTTCAGCAGAAACACGAAGCGCACCCCTGAGCCTCCCAGGAACTCCGCGAGAAACGCCCCGGACAGCGCTATTCCGGCGGTCCCCACAAGTAACAACGCTACAAAGGCGATCGTCTCCACCACGGTCAGGCGAGCCGCAGAGAAGAGATCTTCCGCTCGCGCGGGGCCTCGGGCCAGGGCTAGGAGGATCACGCCGGAGGCGATCACCACGCCCCCCTGAAATCCGCCTCCCGGGGAGGAGTCACCAAAGGAGACCAGGTACACTCCAAAGAGGAACATGTAGGGAGAGAGTTTTCGGGCTACCACATCGAGGATATCGGTCTTTCTCATCGTTTCACCAACAGCATGACCCCACTCACCGCCATGAGCAGCACGATCGTCTCTCCCAGCGTGTCATAGGCGCGGTAGCCCAAATAGATAGCCGTCACCAGGTTTACGGCGCCGGTATCTTCGAGACCCCGCTCTACCACCACCCGGCCGGAGTCACTCTCCTCCGGGTGGGGACCTCCCACGGCCAGTACCAGAAAGAGCGCTACCAGAAGGATCGCGGCAAGCTCAGCGACTCGACCCACGGGTGACCTTCCTCTCAGTCTTGAACACGATCCAAATGAAAACTACGGTGCCGATTCCGGTTCCCACGGCGGCCTCGGTGAGGGCCACATCCGGTGCCGAAAGGAGCAGGTACACCAGACAACTCACCAGGCTGAACACGCTGGCCACGATCACCGCGGTCAAGAGATCCCGGGAGCGGAGCGCAATCACGGCGAGGCCGATCATGATGACCAGCAGCAACTCAATCATCCGCGTCCTCCCGAAACGCCCGGCGCTGAACGTAGCTTCTGCGCCACGGCACGATCTCCCGGTGCCACGCATAGCGGGCGATAATGTGCGCCGAAATTGGACTGGTCACAAAGAAGAACAGCGCAATCACGGCGATTTTCCCCGCCATCGGATCCCATCCCACCACAAACATGCCGGCAACGATGGCGGAGAACACGGAGGTGGTGCTGGCGGTGGAAGAGGCCTGCAGACGCGTGTAGACGTCCGGCAGAATCAGCACTCCCAAGTTCCCGATGATGCCGAAAATGACGCCCAGGGCGAGAAAGATGATCGCTCCCCAGTTCATGTTCTGCTTCCCCCAAAATAGCGAGCCATCGCCAAGATTCCGATAAACCCGAAAATGTCGTAGACCAGCGCCACATCGAGGTAGCTACTGCGCCCCTCCCGGACCGCCACCAACACCAGCACCGCCAGGACCTGCGCCGAGACCATGTTCAATCCCGTCATGCGGTCGGCACTACTCGGTCCGATGACCACCCGCACCATACTTACCACCGCCGAGCCCACAAAGAACCAGATCGCGTATGTCAGTATCTGCTCCATGGTGCGCTCCCCGCCTACACCCAGATCCGCCTGAGCAACACCTCATAGGGACCGGCGACCAGCTCAGCGGCATAGCGGGAATGCGTAGTCTTGGTGTCGAGCCAGTGCACGATCAGATGATCATCATCAAGCAGCAAGGTGATCGTGCCGGGGGTCAGGGTGATCGAGTTGGTCAGCACCAAGCGCGCAACATCACTGCGCAAACGGGTACGAAAGTGCACCACGCCGGGATTGATTCGGCCCCGCACCACCTGCCACAGCACCTTGAAACTGGCTACATACATCTGAAAGATCAGTACCGCCAGATATACCACCAAAAACCGCGCCCGCGGCAGATGGGATCGGCGTTCCGCCTCGTCGTGCTCCACAAACACAGGATAGGTGAGCAGCGCCACCAGCACGCTTTGCACGAATCCCAGAGCCATCGTTCCCGGGTCCACCGACCACGTGAACAGAAGCCAGCCAAACCACAGGTACACCGCGGTCACGATAATTCGAACCAGGTTCCAGCGTGTCAGCTGCTCCATCGATTCCCCCCGATTACCGGCACTCCCGTTACCGGGACTCCCGCTGCGAGAAAATTTGCAATACATCCTCGGCAGTCGCTGCCGCCAGGAGACTTGCCTTGGTGTCCGCATCATGCAGATAGCGGGACAGCTTGCTCAACAATCGCAAGTGCTCATTGTGCGCTCCCGGAAGCCCCACCATGAGAAAGAAGAGCTGCACCGGTTGTTTGTCTACCGCGTCAAACTTGGCGCCGGGCACTTTCCTACCAAATGCCAGGGAGGTGCCGGTGACGTGAGCCGAAAGGCAGTGGGGAATCGCGATACCACTGCCGATACCGGTGGTTGCCAGCTCTTCCCGAGCGAGCACTTCCGCCGTCACCGCCTCCACGTCCTGCACGACGCCCGTCGCACCCAGCAGTTCCACGAGCTCCCGAATAATGTCAGGCTTTTTCTTGCTTTGAATCGCCAAGGAAATCGCCCCGGAATCGAGAATTGCTGCGATACCGTCACTCATCTGTTCCCCCTTGATCGTCCTCCGCCGGCTCCTGGCCAACCAGACCAACGGCATAATCCACCGGAACGGAGAATAAAATTCCCGTTCCCGGTGATGATAGTCCACCACACACTTCATCGAGAATCGACTTAAGCCGTGGCAGCGCCTCTTCCTCCTGTATCACAGAAAGGATCGTCTTGTTGTAGGGCTTGTTGCCCTTCATGAAGCCCTTAAAATCGGCGAACAGCGGCACCTCATAGGTGAGAAAGCGCCCCATACCCTCCGAATCCACGATCGTCGCCCCGGTGATGCCCGCTTCCACGTACGCCTCCAGGACCTGCTCCAGGAGTTCTTCCCGGTTCAGTACAAATACTACCAGTTTCATAACCTGCGGACCTCTCGGCCGCCATGTATATCATATTTCCCGTTATAGCGACACAAAAATCGTGATAAGTGTACTATGGGACCACCATATGTCGTCTTCAATGATCGTGCTTTTGTGCGCCGTAGCGGGATACAGCATTTTGAGCGTCAGCCAGGCGGGGCAGAAGATCGGGCTGCATACTATCGCCGATAGTCCCCGCAAGGGATGGGCGATCTGGATCCTCTCCACCACAGGTACGGCGGTATCGTTCTTCTTGGTGCTGGCGGCGATCGGCATCGGCTCGGTGGCGCTGGTGGGAGCGATGACCGGGGTGGGTATGGCCTCGCTCACCGTGTTTAGCCGCTACGTTCTGCGCGAGCAGGTGGGCCGGCGGGAGCTTGGAGCCGTGATGGCGATTGCCGTGGGGGCCGGCCTGGTCGGGGTAGTTCCCCTGGACACCAGTGGTTCCGCCAGGACGGACCTGCTGTACTGGTTGGTGGGCGCCGCGGTGGCGGTATATGGCGGAGCGGCGGTGAGCGTGGGGCGCCGCCACCACCGCGGTATCATCCTCGGCGGTCTAGCCGGCAGCATGGCGGCGTTCTCCCAACTGTTTCAGAAGCTGGGTACGTTCTCGTTCAACCTGAATCAGG
>CAYQRW010000323.1:0-3460 GCA_964419735.1 uncultured Spirochaeta sp. | reverse complement strand
CCAATAGCAGACGCTCATCCGGTACGAGGGTGAGCGCTTCCCGGAGATTCCCGGCTTTCTTAAAGGTGAGATTCCCGGCGAAACTGATGTACATGCCCGCATCCAGAAATGGGCGCACCCACTCCGGATCACTGCTGAAGCAATGCATCACGCCCATAGCGGAAAGGCCGGCGGCTCGAATTAACTCCAAGACGTCCTGGTCGGCGGCACGGTTATGGACAATTACCGGAAGCCCGGAGCTCCGTGAAAGATCGAGATGGCGCTGAAATAGGTCTCTCTGGCGTGCTTTAGGGGCGTACATGCGGTACCAGTCCAGCCCCGTCTCTCCCACCGCGTGATACCGTCCGGTGGCAATCTCCCCTTCCACCCGGTCCATCGCCTCACGCCAGTCTTCCCGGTCGGTGCGGCTGGGATGCAGACCGCAGCTATAGTATAGGTCTGAAATCGTACCGGACAACTCCTGCTGCCGCGGGGGATCCTCCGGTTCAATGGCCACATCCAGAAGTGGGCCCTGGTAGGTAGTTCGGAACGACGCCAGGAGTTGCGTCGGGTCGAGTCCACGATCTTGCATAGCGGTGGTGTGAAAGTGACTATCAGAGAGAAATTGAATCGGTTCCGACTCATCCATATCCTGATCCTATGCCGCGCGCCACCGATTCGGCAAGGAGGGAGATAATTGGGGAAGAAAAAATTATGAGTGCAAGGAAAAGAGCGTACAGATAGATGCTGCGGTCACTAAATATTCGTGTTGGTAAGGCTTTGTTTGGGCGAAATCACGTTAAAATCCGTCAAATTGGGGTGAAGATAGGGTGAAACACCCCTTGACCTCTCCATCTCCGCTTCATATACTTCGGGAACGAAATATTTTGATCGAATAGGAAGGAGTCGTCATGAAGCACATATTAACCGTATTAATGACCATTGGCGCCGTGGGTGTCGCCTTTGGAGCCGGTTCACAAGAGGGAGGCGCGCAGACGGTTGTCTTTGCGGACAACAATTACGAGAGCATTCAAATTCACAACCGAATCGCCGCGTTCATTCTTGAGAACGGATATGGGAGCATCGAGGCTGACTACATTCCAGGTGACACGATCCCGCTCATTAATGGACTTGCCGCCGGAGATATCGATGTCTATATGGAATCATGGCATGAGAACTTTCAAGAAGTGTACGACGAGTTTACGGAGTCCGGTGAAATCGTGAATATCGGCCGCAATATGCCTCCCGGTCCACAAGGATGGTACGTTCCCCGCTACGTCATTGAAGGTGATCCCGATCGGGGAATCGACGCGGTGGCGCCGAATCTAACCTCCATTGCCGATTTACCGGAACACTGGGAGCTCTTTCAGGATCCGGAGAATCCTGAACGAGGCCGTATTATCGTGGGACCTCCCGGTTGGAAGGCTACCGAGATGAGCCAGGAAATGATGGAACAACACGGTTTGTACGATACCTACACAGATGTGCTGCCGGGATCAGGCACCGCGCTGGCGGCGTCGATGACAAGTGCCTATGAACGAGGTAATCCATGGGTTGGATACCACTGGGAGCCGACCGCCATTATCGGTCGTCTGGATATGGTCATGCTGGAAGGTAGCGAGTTTCCCCCTACGTCGGTAGACATCCTGGTCAATGGGAAGTTTAGAGAGAACCATCCCGAGATCGTGGCGTTTCTTGAGCGGTACGAGACCAGTCTGGAACAGAACAATGAGTTGCTGGCTCACATGGAAGACGAAGGACTGGATTTTCAGGAGACCGCGGAGTACTTCCTCCAGGAACACGAAGTCACGTGGACTGCGTGGGTGAGTGAGGACGTGGCCGATCGGGTGCGAGCGGCACTGCAATAGGACGGTGATTTCAATCGCCGGGTTCCCGTGGGAGGTAGTGTGAGCGATCAATCGTTTGTAGAAGTGCGCGGCATTTGGAAAGTATTCGGAAAGGAACCGGATCGAATTTTGGGGAGCGACTACCGGGCTTCGACAAAAGAAGATATTTTGGACAAGACCGGGGCCGTGCTTGCCATGCGGGATATCACGTTTTCGGTCAAGAAGGGTGAACTGTTCGTGCTGATGGGCCTGTCGGGCAGTGGTAAATCTACGCTCATTCGTACCTTCCTGCGACTAATTGAACCGACCGCGGGAACGATTGCGGTGGACGGCACTGATGTGACGCAGATGAATACGGAAGCGCTTCAGGAGTTCCGGCGTCACAAGGTGAGTATGGTGTTTCAGCACTACGGACTCTTTCCGCATTACACGGTGCTGGATAACGCCGCCTATGGACTGAAGACCGGCGGCGTCCCGGAGGCCGCCCGACGTGAAAAGGCTCGAGAGGCGTTGGCCACGGTGGGGCTCAACGGGTGGGAAGACTACTATCCCCATAACCTCTCGGGAGGAATGCAGCAGCGGGTAGGATTGGCGCGGGCACTGGCAACCGAGCCCGACTTGCTCCTTATGGATGAGCCCTTCAGCGGGCTTGACCCGCTCATTCGCCGACAGATGCAAGACGAACTAGTAGACCTGCAGGATACGCTCCACAAGACGATCATCTTCGTGACCCATGATTTACATGAGGCGTTGAAGCTGGGTGATCGGATCGCGATTATGCGCAACGGGGAGATCATTCAGGTGGGAACGCCGGAGGAGGTGGTCACCGAGCCGGCGGACCAGTACGTAAAGGAGTTCGTTCAGGACGCGTCTCCGGCCAAAGTCCTTACTGCCGACAACGTCCTTGAGGACCCGGAAGTCCTGCTATACGCCTGGGAAGGGCCCAAGACGGCTCGCAGAATTCTGGTCGATAACCGCCGGGAGTGGGCGTTCATGGTGAACAAACGCCACGAGTACCTGGGTGTGGTGAGTATTGACGACATCGATACCCACAAGCCGTCGTCCGTGGAGGATCTCCGCGGTCTCGCGCAGAAGCATATTGGAACGTGCACCCCGGAGACGTTTCTGGAGGATCTGTTCTCGATAGCCGCGGAGTCTCCCTATCCGATTCCAGTTATCGATGAAAAGTATCGCCTCAAAGGGATCGTTCGGTACCGGGCGATTTTTGACAGTCTGAGTCGGACGGCCGCTCAGAATGAACCGGAGGTAATCCATGTTTGAGTTTCCCGAGGGTGTACGTCTTCCGCTGGGAGACTGGGTCGACGCGTTTATGGATCTGCTCCTGCAGAACCTGGCGTGGCTGTTCGATTTTATTGGGGCTGTAGGACTGCAGGTGTTGCTGGCGGTGGAAGAAGTGCTCCAGTTCGTTCCGTGGTTCGTGGTGATTCCCCTGGTGGGGTTCTTCGCTTGGCGGGCACTCAAGAGCGTTAAGGCCGCGATCACGATGGTGGCTATGCTGCTGATGGTGGGAAGCTTCGGGTATTGGGAGCTGGCAATGAACACCCTCTCCGTAGTGATCGTGGCGGTGATCATTTCTATCTTTCTCGGGGTGCCGATTGGTATCCTTATGGCGC
>CAYQRW010000322.1:0-3493 GCA_964419735.1 uncultured Spirochaeta sp. | reverse complement strand
GCCGCTGTAGCTCAGTCGGTAGAGCAGTGGACTGAAAATCCACGTGTCGACAGTTCGATTCTGTCCGGCGGCATCCGCGTGTGTCGCCGTTTCCTGTTTGGAAACGGCGTTTTAATACCGCTTCCAAATTGGAAGCGGTTTTTTTTCGCCTGGGGAGTAACACGCCTGCGGCGTCCCCGCTGGTACACCCCGCTAATACTCCTAAGACCCAGATATGAAAAAAGGGCGTGATCCTCAGCGGATCACACCCCATCTACTTCTGCTCGAACTTCGAACGATCAGCGGTTATTGAGAACCGCCTGCGCCGCCGCGAGCCGTGCGATCGGAACGCGGAAGGGGGAGCAGCTTACGTAGTTGAGGCCTGTCTTATAACAGAACTCTACCGACTTCGGCTCACCACCGTGCTCGCCGCAAATACCGACCTTCAGGTCTTTCTTAGTACTGCGACCACGCTCCGTTCCCAACTGCACCAGCTGCCCCACACCGTCCTGGTCGAGGACCGCAAAGGGATCGTACTCAAGGATGCCATCTTCCACATACTGCGGCAGAAAGCTCCCCACATCGTCACGACTGTACCCGAAGGTCATCTGCGTGAGGTCGTTGGTGCCGAAACTGAAGAAGTCCGCATGTTCAGCAACCTCATTCGCGGTGAGAGCGGCTCGGGGGATTTCGATCATCGTTCCCACTTTGTACTCAACCTTGGCACCGGTTTCCTTGATCACCCGCTCGGCAACCTCGATCGCGTTGTCGCGCAACACCTTCAGCTCCTGGTAGGTTCCTACCAGCGGAATCATGATCTCCGGGAACACCTTGGTTCCGCCCTTACCCACGGCCACGGCGGCGCGAATGATCGCCTCCACCTGCATGTCATAGATCTCGGGGTAGGTTATTCCCAGGCGACAACCTCGATGCCCAAGCATCGGGTTCAGCTCATGCAGCGAGTCGATCTTCGCCTTAAGCTGATCAACACTGATGCCACCGAGCTTCGCGAGTTCCTGGATCTGAGCCTCTTCCTGCGGAACAAACTCATGCAGCGGCGGATCGAGCAGTCGTACCGTCACCGGGAACCCGTCCATCACTTTGAAGATGCCTTCGAAGTCCTTTTGCTGCAACGGCAGGATATTGCCCAGCGCCTTCTCACGAGCAGCCTTGTCCTCAGCCACGATCATCTCGCGGAAGCTGCGGATCTTGTCCTCTTCAAAGAACATGTGTTCCGTTCGGCAGAGGCCGATTCCTTCCGCACCATATTCACGGGCGGTCTCGGCGTCTTTCGGGGTGTCGGCATTGGTTCGAATCGAGAACTTCTGCTCGGTAAGACCCTCGCGCTTGGCTGTTGCGCGCACTTTGTCGGTCCACGAGAGGAACCGATTGAGCTCACCGGAAACCTTGGGCTCGATAAGGTCCATCTCACCGGAAAAGACCTCGCCGGTGGAGCCGTCGATCGTCATGAAATCGCCTTCGTTGTAGACCTTGCCGGAAATGGTGAGCTTCTTGTTGCTCACTTCGGCACCTTTACAACCGGCGACACAGGGAATGCCCATGCCTCGCGCAACAACCGCTGCGTGGCTGGTCATACCGCCGGTGGAGGTCAGAATACCTTCCGCAGCGTGCATACCACCGATGTCTTCCGGACTCGTTTCGCGGCGAACCAATAGCACCTTCTTGCCCTGCTTCACCCATTCTTCGGCGTCATCGGCGGTGAATACGATCTGGCCTGCGGCCGATCCGGGGGATGCGTTGAGGCCCTTGGTAATCGCCTTGTTGCGTTTCTTGCTGAGGGGATCGATCATCGGGTGGAACACCTGGTCCAACTGGTTGGGAGTTACCCGGGTGACCGCTTTTTCTTCGTCGATCAGACCTTCATCTACCATGTCCACCGCGATCTTGATCGCAGCGGCTCCGGTGCGTTTTCCGTTGCGCGTCTGCAGAATGTAGAGGAATCCCTGCTGGATCGTGAACTCCATGTCCTGCATGTCCTGATAGTGCGCCTCGAGCTTAGCCCGGACATCGTCGAGCTGCTGGTAGATCTCAGGGCTCTGCTCCGCAAGAGTCTTGAGCGTCTTGGGAGTCCGAATACCGGCCACGACGTCCTCACCCTGAGCGTTCATGAGGTATTCACCGTAGAAAACTTTCTCACCGGTGGACGGGTCGCGGGAGAAACACACCCCCGTACCGGAATCATCACCGAGGTTTCCGTACACCATGGATACGATGTTGACCGCGGTACCGATCAGCCCCTTAATGTCGTTGATGCGACGGTAGGTCACCGCCTTGGGATTGTTCCAGCTGCCGAAGACGGCGCCGATCGCATCCCACATCTGCTTGACCGGATCCTGCGGGAATTTCTCGCCGGTGGCCTTGAGATAGATCTGTTTGTACTCTTCAGTGAGGTTCTTCAGGTCCTCGGTGTCGAGTTCCGTATCTTCCTCGACCCCCTTCTTCTTTTTCATCGCCTCCAGCACATGCTCGTAGGGCTCAATACTGGTGCCTTTCACCACATCGCTAAACATCTGGATGAACCGGCGGTATGCGTCCCATGCGAAACGTTCGCTGCCGGATACTTCAGACAGGCCCTTCACCGCATCGTCGTTCATGCCCAAGTTGAGGACGGTGTCCATCATACCCGGGAGCGACGCGGCGGCACCGGACCGCACCGATACCAACAACGGGTCCTTCGCATCTCCAAGCTTCTTGCCCATCAACTTCTCGAGGCGGTCGAGATGTTCCATGACCTCTTTCTCGAGGCCGGCGGGATACTGCGAGTTGTTGTCGAAGAACTCTTGGCAGGTTTCGGTTGTGATTGTGAAGCCAGGCGGCACCGGCACACCGATGCTGGACATCTCGTGCAAGTTTGCGCCTTTGCCCCCCAGCAGTTCTTTCATGCTGGCGGAACCTTCGGCTTTGCCGTCTCCAAAAAAATAGACGCGCTTTTCAGCCATAATTCGGTTTACCCCCGGAAATGTAATTTGTGTTCGGATCGTATGATACGGGTGATACACTAAAACGAAACGGCCCCACTGTCAACGTTGGATGACGGTGGGGCCGGGTGTGATTCTATCTACACATCTAGATCGGCGTTACCCAATCATGCGACGTAGGACTCCAGATGCTGCGCCCGTTTTGGGTGCTGGAGCCGACGGAGGGCCTTTTTCTCGATCTGGCGAATCCGCTCCTTGGTCAGACTGTAGCGGTCGCCGATCTCTTTCAAGGAGAGCGGGCTCCGTCCGTTAAGACCGAAGCGAAACTGAATGATCTCCGCTTCTTTCTCGGTAAGAGAGGACAAGACTTGGTTGATATCTTCTTTGAGCGACCGTTCGATCATCAACGCTTCCGGCTGGATGTAGTTATGATCTTCCACGAAGTCGCCCAGCACCGAGGAGTCCTTCTCCTGGTAGACCGGTGTTTCCAGTGAAACCAGATCGCGTGAGATGTTCACCAGATCCGCCACGTGATCGGGTGTCATATCCAGTGTTCGTGCGATCTCCTGAAGCTC
>CAYQRW010000321.1:0-3514 GCA_964419735.1 uncultured Spirochaeta sp. | reverse complement strand
ATGGACGGGTCCAGGGTTCTCACCTACAGCAAGGCGCTGTACGTGATCGGAGTGGTTGCAAGTGTCCTCACTCTGGTTTGGTTCTGAGGTGCCAGCGGTTTGGCAGGAAGAATGAAGTTTGCAGCGGCAGCTAGTTTGATCCTTTGGATACTCGCCACGCCTCTGTTCGGTGACGAGTATCGGTTTGTCTGTGAGCATGAGGGGGCCGGTCAGAGCGCTGTTGATGTTCTGCTGGCAACCGGAAACCACACCACGTTCCTTGATCTGCTCAGCCGGTATGATCCCGAGGGTTTCGCGTTTCTCTCCGACGCTGAACTGGCTGACAAGACAGTCTGGGCGCCAACTGACGCCGCATTCCTGGCCATTTGCGACGATCTCGCAACCCTTTCGGATGAGGAAATTGCGGCCATTCTCGGATACCATATCAGGCCGCCCAGGCGAAAACCGGGCGGCTCCTATCCGATTGTGACCCCCGAGTTCCTTATCAATGCGGAGCAGATGAACCATCGAACCCGCACCGGTGTTCTCACCACGTACGATCAACGCACTCGAACTTCGGTAACGGATGGCGTGCTGATGATTGAGAACGCGCGAATCCTGGGTACTGCCTGGTGTACCGAGGCTGGATCGGTATTCTCGATAGATGCGGTGATCATGGATGTTGCGCCACCCTCAGTACTGGTCCGGACGATCAATCGCATCGTCCGTATCCTCCTCTACGATGACATCCGGTTTGTCATCTACTCTACTGTTGCTGGTGTACTGCTGAGCCAGTTGATACGCCTGCTCATCAAGCAGTGGAAGAACGTACAAGCCGGATAAACTCGCGAAACCTTGTAGACTGAGCTCCGCTGCCGGGATACCCGTGGGTGAATCCCCAGAAACGGGATGCCTGACCGGTACGGCGCGCGTGCCATACCGGTCAGAGGGATCGAAAGCGCCAGGTCCGGTTTAAAAGCCGAACATCCCTTTGTCGTTGGCGAGATTCTCGGTGGGAATCTCCTGGATAACGTCCCAGTGTTCCACCGCTTTGCCCGCCTTAAACCGCAGCAGGTCGTAGAAGACATGCTGCTTTCCCTTCCACTCACCTTCACTTACCGTGAGCACGAGATCGCCCTCGCCGAGTACTTTGTGAATCTTCGAGTACTTGAACATGGCGTTGTTCGCGGTAAGGTACTCGACGGCTTCGATAATGCCGGACAAGCCATCCTTGATGCCGGGATTGTGCTGATCGTAGCGTTCGGCGCTGATGTGGTCGGTGATTTTGTCGGGATTCTTCCCCATGAGAATGTCTTCGACCATCGCCGTGCCGGCTGCTTTGTTCTCCTCGGTCTTGTCCAGGTCTGTGGCGACGGTAGGGCCGTCGGTCTGCGACCGGCCACTGGCGGTTTCCGCTACGACCGGTGTCAGCGCATCCCAGTGTTCGACGATCTTTCCGTTGTCATCAAAGCGAAGGATATCAAAGGATACCATCTCGTCGGCACCGAAGGGCTTTGCTCCGCTCCACGCGTGGTGGATCGCCACGAAGTTTCCATCTTCGATCACCCGCACCGCTTTGGCCTGCGTCCCGTTCGCCTTGAAGGCGGGGAAGAGACCAATGAAGGGCTCGAGGCCGGTTGGCAGATGGGGATTGTGCTGGATATAGTTGCTGTCTGCAAGCGTGCGGACCGTTTCTGCATCTTGCGAGGTAGCAGCGGCTACGAAGGCCAGTGCCTTCTCTTTAAGGTTTGTTGCCATCTTTTCTCCTTCTGAATGTGGGTAGCGCTTTCGCTCCACGCGGAAACGTACTACTATTACTTGCATAATGCAAGTGAAAATCCGGGGTTTTTTATGAGTGTTTCGTTTCGTTGCGACTGTCCAATTACCTCCGCCCTCGACGTGCTCGGCGACAGGTGGATGCTGGTTATCGTGAAACAGATGCTGATCGAGGACGCGATGACCTTCAAAGACTTCGTCGAAAGCCCGGAGGCGATCGCGACCAACATCCTCACCAGCAAACTGAGAGTGCTGGAAGAACACGGCATCGTTCGGAAGA
This sequence comes from uncultured Spirochaeta sp., assembly GCA_964419735.1. Classification (GTDB taxonomy): domain Bacteria; phylum Spirochaetota; class Spirochaetia; order DSM-27196; family Alkalispirochaetaceae; genus Alkalispirochaeta. The sequence continues at coordinate 1,479 of CAYQRW010000321.1, read as the reverse complement.
TGAAGCTGCCGAACAACAGGAAGACCAATCTGTACGTGCTCACCGAGAGCGGCCTTGCGCTGACTCCGCTCATTGTCGAACTCGCGTCGTGGAGTGACCAGCACCTTCGAGATCTCAATCCCGCAATCGTCGACAACGAGGCAACCGAGCTGCTGCGGAGCGACAAGCACGCGTTCGCCCGCACACTCCACCAGGGGTATCTGGAGAAGCTCAAGCGCATGGGAATCGACGTCGCCTGACCACAGCTCGGGGTCTTCTCCCGAGTGACCCGGCGGTGAGTATGCACACACACAATCTCATTTTTAACTTGCAATATAAAAGTAATATTGCTATCTTCCGCCGGGGATCACAGGAGTGATCGACGCAAATCTCTGATCACGTCGCGCGTGTCCGCGAGGAGGGTTCGATTATCGCTACCGCTGCAAGACTACCTGATGCCACGTCCGAGCTCAATCTGACGACCGACCCGATTCCCCGGCTGATACGGCGCATCGCCATCCCCGCCAGCGTCGGTATGATCTTCAATACGATGTACAACATCGTTGACACCTACTTCGGGCAGTTTCTGGCAACCGAGGGACTTGCGGCACTGTCGCTGTCGTTTCCGCTGTTCTTCGTCATCATCGCCTCGGGAAGTGGTATTGCAACGGGGGCGACAGCGCTCATTTCCAACGCCCTGGGATCCGGAGATGAGGAGCAGGCCAGGCGCTACCAGGTGCAGGCGATCTCTTTCGGCGTCATCGCGTCGATCGTGCTGACCGTTGTTGGACTTCTGGTTGCCGAGAGCGCATACCGGTTCATGGGAGCCGACGATCTCGTCCTGGCACTGGGAATGAGCTATATGCGGGTGATCCTCCTCGGGACGGGCTTCTTCCTGCTCAACGCGATCGTCAATGCCGGCCTGACCTCCCGTGGGGACACGAAGAGTTACCGCAATGTCCTATTCATCGGGATGGTTCTGAATATCGGGCTTGATCCATTGTTTCTGTTCGGCTTTGCGCCCCTGGGAATTCCGGCGATGGGGGCCGCCGGTATCGCACTTGCGACGGTCGTCGTTCAGGGTGTGAGTCTCGCGTACATGCTGCTTCGGGCTCGGCGCGCCCGGTCCTGTGCGGGAATGCAGTTTCGCGACTATCTCCCGCAGCGCTCGTTCTTTCGGGAAATCGCAGTGCAGGGAATTCCGGCGAGTCTCAACATGATGACCGTGGCGCTGGGGATGTTTGTCATCAATTTCTTCATCGCTCGCAACGGATCGACGGAGGGGCTGGCCGCGTACGGAGTAGCGTTGCGGATCGAGCAGATCGCCCTGCTTCCCAGCGCCGGCTTGCATACGGCGATGCTCACGCTGGTGGGTAACAATTTTGGCGCCGGTCGATTTGAGCGCATACGGGAAACGTACCGGACCACGCTGTTGTATGGACTGGTTGTCATGGCCGTCTCACTCGGTATCATCCTGCCCCTCGCCGGAGTTCTCATGCG
>CAYQRW010000320.1:447-3518 GCA_964419735.1 uncultured Spirochaeta sp. | reverse complement strand
TCGTTCATCACCCCAGGCTACCGGGATGGGCGCGGTGTGTCAGCACACCGGGAGGAGATAGATCAGTGGGCCCCTGAAACCTGCAACCATTGGCCGCAAAGCCGCGCTGGTGCAAGGCGGTGGTACGAGGATGGAAGGCAGGGTGCCGGGAGCGGTAGGGCGAACGGGTGCACATGCCTCCAGAGGCCGGAGACGGCTCGATGTACTGTGGTATTGTGGTGTTATGCCGAAAAGCTTGGAGTGGAATATGTTATGTCGCTTCGATAACCTTCGGATATCGGCTTGACAGGGAGGTCTGAAAAACAGACCATATTCGGACTGGAGGTGCTATGAACCTACAATCAGATATCCGCCCGATCTCCTACGTGAAATCTAACGCTGCCGAGATGCTGCGCCAGGTGAATGATTCGCATAGTCCAATCGTGATTACCCAAAACGGTGAAGCGAAAGCTGTTCTCCTGGATACGGCATCATATCAAGAGATGAAAGACGCCCTTGGATTTCTGAAACTTATCTCGCAAAGCGAAAACGACGCCGGAAACGGTGATCTTGTTTCCCACGATGCAGCGATTGCAGCGGCTCGCGATAGGCTCCGGAACTACCCAAAACAACACTAGCTCGACTCATGCCAAACATAGTATGGTCGTCGAACGCGTCGACGGACTTTGAAGATATCGTTGGTTGGATTCTGGACAATCATTCCACCGGCCATGCCGAGTCGTTCATACATTCGATTGACGCAGAAATTCGTCAACTGACGGAGCAACCTAAGTCGGGACGCGTAATCCCGGAACTTGACCGACAAAACATCACGAAGTATCGCGAGATCGTTGTTCCACCATGGCGGGTATTCTACTCCGTCGAAGCAGAAAGAATTCTCATTTTGGCGGTGATCGACGGGAGAAGGAATATCGAGGAGATTCTTCTCCACAGAAACCTTCGTTGATACGCTGGCTTTGGATTACTATCCAGATTCCGTACCGTTGATCTTTGATTGTGCATGAAAAACGATGTATCATTCATGCACGGACCAAGGGAAGGAAATGGCGAATTTGCAGGTACGGGATATCGACAGCGGCCTCTATCAATCATTGAAAAACCGCGCCTCAAAAGAAAAGCGATCAATCAGTCAGGAAGTGATCTACATTCTTGAGAGATACCTGGCTCGTCCGAAATCACTGGACGTGAATCCCACGGAAGAATTCCTGCAGCTATCCGGCAGTTGGGAAGATGATCGCTCCGCGGAAGAAATCGTGATAGGCATCCGAGACGGACGAAACAACTCGCCGAGATTCGGCTCAAGCCATGAACTATTTGATTGATGCGGATATCATCAGCTACAGCCTCAAGGGCAAGCAGACTGTTATCACTTCATTTGAGGAACGCCTGAATGATCCGAAATCGATTTCGGTGATTACATACGGCGAACTCGTGTATGGAGCTAGGAAATCTCAACGGGAAGAGAAGAATATGGCTCGGGTACGGAGGATAGCGGAAATCTTCCCGATCATCGGTGTCTCGCCGGCAATCATTGAGACGTTTGGACATTTGAAAGCGAAACTTGAGACGAACGGAAGCCTCGTAGCAGACATGGATCTGATTATCGCCTCAACGGCACTTACTCATAATCTGATCCTTGTCACGAACAACGAAAAACACTTCGAACACGTTCCTGAGCTCCAGGTAGAGAACTGGGCAACATAGCACCTCGCTACTCAACGCCACCGGTCCCGCCGAGAGATCCAGCTCCGATAGCGTCACATCATCCCGATGGGGAGTGGTGGCGACTTCGCTGGGCCAGAACCTGCTGCATTCGCTCCCACCACCGATTGGGTTCGATTCCGGGCAAACCAAATCGTTCCCCATCCGTAATACTTATTGATATGGACATGTCGGACCGCGACGATACGGTGACCCGGTGGTATGTGGCATATGCAGAGCACCTCTACACCGGTCTCACGCGGCTGTTGCCGAACCCTGAAGACCGCAGAGAGGTAGTGCAGGAGACGTTTGTTCGGGGGATTCTCCGGTTCGGCGATTACGATCCGCGGCGGGCGGCGGAGGCGTGGCTGACCGCGATCGCGCGCAATTTGGCTGTGGACCGCCTCCGGCGGGAGTACCGGAACGAGCACATGGTTTCGGACGAATTTATATCGAACTCACGTTCACCGGAGTTTTTGGTGGTCCGAGAGGACGAATCACACCGGCTCACACGGGCGGTTGCGGCCTTGCCTCGCCGGGACGGAGAGATCGTCCAGCTGTACTACTACCGGGAGCTGTCGGTCCGAGACGTCTCCGAAGTGTTGGGGATACCGGTGGGCACGGTTAAATTCCGCCTCTTTCGGTGCAGACGGATCCTGGCCGCCGTGTTGGAGGGAACATGCAATGAAACGTGACATCGATCGTCGCATCGGGGAAACGCTTCGGAGTACGGCGGTGGTCTCCGCGGAGCCCGTTCCGGCGGCGGAAGACATCGCCGCAATCCGGGCCGATCTCGTCCGTCGGGGTTTCCAGAGCGAGGTGCGCTCCGTCCCCGTGGAGAGCGCGCAGTTCCGCGGCCGACGGGCATGGTCCACCGTCGTGGCAGCCGCCATCGCGGTACTGGCGTTAGTGCCGGTTGCCCGCGAATCGGCGGGGGCTCCGCCGAGCGAGTTGAGCCGGGTAGTGCAACCGGTACTACAGTCGTTGCCGTCGGGAACGAAGTTCGAAACCAATATGATTTTTGTCCTGGATGCGACCGCGTCGTATTACCGGGATATCAGGAGGGAATAGCAATGGCAGGCGTGATGGTTCTGGTAGTGGTTGCTTCGCTGGGTGGGGCGGTGTTTATCAGCGGTGTCGGGATTGCACCGTTTGTCGTGATCGACGCTTTGATACTGACGCTGGTGATTCCGCCGGCACTGGTGATGATCGGGACGCCTCCCCGGGATTTCCTGGGGGCGTTTCGGGTGGCGCTGCGACCGGAAGGGGCGTTGCAGGAGGATCTGGTTTCCGCTCGGGCGGTGCTGCGCGGACTGGGTCGTCTGATTACCCTGTCTGTGGCTCTCTATAGCATGATCGCGCTGATCGCT
>CAYQRW010000320.1:0-437 GCA_964419735.1 uncultured Spirochaeta sp. | reverse complement strand
GCATCGAACCGGGAGACGCCGATCGGGTGTACAGCGTCGGCCGCGGGGTGGCGACTGTGATTGCCCACGTCCTCTATGCGCTACTTCTCCAGGCGGTAGTCGTCCATCCGCTGGTGATTCGTACTGAGCGGGTGATCCCATCGGGGCTCTAACGATACATGTAACCTGGGAGGTACCAAATGAGTCGATCCTTCGGTTGGGCCTTCTTCTTCGTTCTACTCATTTCTGCTGCGCTTCCTTCCTGTCAGACGTCTGGTGATCCACCGTTTGCGGTGCAGACCGCCGTCGAACGGCGTGCGACGATGATCGGCGGCATTGGAGAGTACGTCATGACGCACTCCAAGGCAGAACGGGTGCTGGTGCGTCGGGAAACCTATTCTCTCAACCGAGAGTTGCCGGTCGGTCTCTATTATCCCGCAAGCTTCCGCTTCAACCGT
>CAYQRW010000319.1:0-3526 GCA_964419735.1 uncultured Spirochaeta sp. | reverse complement strand
GGATACGTCCGATTATCGGCATCTTGCAGGAGCCGCTCAGTAATCTGCAACGCCTGCAACGCTCGTCCCTGACTGAAGAGTGTCTGCGCCCGGCGGTACTGCTGCTCATCAGCACTGGTGAGTGCCACCGTGGCCTGTCCACCCAACTGGATGCGCAACTGATCCAGAAGAAACTTGGCATCGCTGTTATTAGGGTTGAGGTCAACCGCATCTTCCAAGAGAGAGATCGCCACCACGGCCTCGTCCCGGGTCCCCGACGACAGTTGTTGCGCCCGCTGAAAGAGCTCTGCCGAGCGATTGATGTTGGCTTGATCGATCGGATTTTCTCGCAAGTTGAGTTCGATCTCCAGTTGACGGATCTGTTCCTGAATACCGGGGTAATCGGGATTGATCTCCGCCAGGACCTCGAGCTCGCTGTAAACTTCAAGCGGGCCCACCTCGTCGATCCGCGATACCGCCTGCTCATACCGCGACGCGAACACCTCGTCGAAATCATCTTCATTGCGCACCTGCGCAATCCGCAGTTCGAGGATACGGGCATCCCAGTTGAGCGGGCGCACATCCCGGACATTGCGTAGATTCTCTATTGCTCGCTCAAAGAGCTCGTCCCCCCGGTTCTCGTTGCCGGCGTCGTACTGGCGTACACCGGCGTTGAAATCCTCCCGGGCGATGCTCAGATAGTTTCCCAGAATGGGGTACAACGGGTCCGTGGCGGTCAGCTCGCGACCCTCTTCCAGGTTCAGCGCCGCCGTTACCAGCCGCAAGAGCCGTTCCACCTCGGGGTTGGCGTCAACGTTGGTCTGCGCCCACGTCTCCTGCGCCTGTAGCAGGGCATCGCGGGATCCCACGTAGTTATCCTGACTATACAGGTTTTCCGCCCGAGTAATGAGCTCACGAACCTGGCGTACCACGATCACGTTTTCCAGCTCTTGAAGCTCGTCGCCCACCTGCTGGATTATTTGGTCCGACTGTTCGCGGAGGTCTGGATTCTCCCGGAGATCCAGCGATGCCAGAAAGGCGTCGCGCGCGGCGGCGTAGTTATCGCGAGCCGGTTCAATCCGGCCCGCCGAGATCGCCGCGCGGGTATCCGCGATGAGTTCGTTCGCGCGCTCTGCCTCATCCTGAGCCTGCGCGATCAGGCTCTGGGCATCGGCAATACCGGTAGTGGCCTCGTTGAGCAACGCGGTGTTCCGTTGGAGGAGCTCCTCGAGCCGATTCTGCTCCTGCTGGACAGTATTCGCATCGAGCACGTAGTCGCGGGCGTCGTTCAATTCCGTGGTAGCCGCGGTGACCGTCTCTTCGGTTTCTCCTAAGCGCTGGCGGACCTCCTGGTATCCCTCCAGGGCATCATCAGGATACCGCACCACCCGAAGGGTGCTCTCGTCGTCATCAGACTGTTCCTCTACGCCCTCGTTCAGCTCCGACAGCTCCGCCATGCGCTCATCAAGCGTTTCAAACTCCTCTACGAGACCCTCGGTCTGGGTGGTAGATATGGCTACGGTGAGGGTCCGCGCTCGCTCCATGGCGCGGGAAATGCTCTCTTGCCATCGATCCTCTGCCTGGGAGATCGGTTGCACCGCGCCAGAGGGGCGACTACTTACCGGCAGCGATACGATCGGCTCAGCCTCTTCTTGCAATTGCGATCGACCATTTTGCAGCGTATTCACCGAGGCCTCGGCGGCATCCAGTTGGCTTCTCAGAGAAAACAGCGCCGCCTCCCGGTCTACCGAGCGCTCCACGAAGTCGGCCATTACCTCACCTAAGTCGGCGAGGCTGTCACTGGCGGTACGGTACGCTCTGGCGGTAATAACCGGCTCAGATGCGCCGGCGCCGGCGATTTCCACTATCTCCTGGAGGGCGGGATCGGTCTCGAAAACACCAAGCTCCACCGCCTCCGCCTGTTCCCACAAGATCGAGGTCTGAACGGCTGTGGCATATCGTTCCCGGCCTGGAGCGAACCGGTCCTCGTCGAAATCGTCGGCTGCCCGCTGAACTAGATCCTGCGTCTGGGTTCGCCCGGCCTCGGCGAGCTGACCCACCGTGTTGCGGTAGGCGTCGCGGATAGCAAACAGTAATCCCTCTTCACCGCGGTATTCACTGCGCCCTCGAGCGATCATCTCCTGGAAGTTTAGGTACCAATCCACCGGATCATCGGGAAATTGCAATGGCACCTGCGATCGTACCACCGCCAGGTCCTGCGCCGCCGCTTCCACCCGGTCCAGTATGGCGGCCATCCGTTCCGCTTGCGAGAAGAACGGTTCCAGATCGTCCTCGCTGAGAACCAGAACATCATCCCGGGCCTGTTGCAGGACGCGATCGCCGGCTTGCTGATACGGGGGAAGCGCGCCGGAAAAATCAAGCGCCACGGAATCAATCTCGTTCACCAGCTGGTTCACCTGAGTGACGAAGATGTCACCATAGCCGCGTTCCTCGAAGCGCTCCCGCTGCAGCGTATCCAATTCCTCATAAATCGCTACCGCCGCCACGTATTCGCCCTGCTGAAGCAGCGTTCGCGCCTCGTCCATCCGTCGATTGAACAGGTTGCGATCAAACGCCAGCTGCGCGACGATGCGGGCATCCTGCACCTGCTCCACCACGCGTTCGTTGGGAAACTCATCTAGCTCTTCCATCTGGTCGATGATTTCCAAGGTGCGCGTGATGTCATCTGGATTGTTTACGAGATTGTTGATCAGTTGTTCAAAGAGTACGTTGTACTCGCCACGAATCTCCCGAATCGTTCGCATGAGCGATTCCGCCTCCTGGATGCGGTCGGGATCTTCCCGGACCGTCTGCTCCAAAAGGAGGATCGCTTCATTGATACGATTCTCCGATACCAGCTCCCGGGCGCGGCGAATCGGGTCCTCACGCTGGCCGGCAGCCATTGCGAGCGCACCGAGAGAGAAGAGTAGTATGGTTGTAAGCAGGACGAGGCGCAACGTTTTTACCATTCCCTTCCCAACTCTCAATGTACCACGACGTCGGGTCTATCTGCTACTCACACAAACCGATGCCTCATATAGAATAATCGGCACCCGCGAGTTAGAATGAACCGTAGAATGACCCGTACCGCGCGGACAGTGTGGATTCTCCTCGTTTTTGTGCTTCCCGGGCATTGGGTCTTTGCCTCGGGCGTGTCGGAGCAGGCGTTCAGCGACTGGTATGGGGATATCGCCAGCCGCTCCGCAGTAGAAGATGTAGAGAATACGGGCCTCACCGTGTTTCCCACGCTGTCTGTGCCGATGGGCGGTGAATATGAGGGGATGGGAACCGCCTACACCGCCGGCGCGCGGGACGTATCGTTCCTGGAGGCTAATCCCGCCGCCAGCTCAGATCTGCGGTATACGGAACTGGCGCTCTTTCATAACAACCTTATCGCCGACACAAGTCTTGAAGGACTAGGCTACACCACCCGGATCGAGGATTTTGGATTTGGCGTAGGGGGCAAGTTTGTCCATGTTCCCTTCACGGAATATGATGATTTCGGGCTGCAACAGGGCAGCGCCCGCTATATTGAGGCGGTTGTCGC
>CAYQRW010000318.1:0-3565 GCA_964419735.1 uncultured Spirochaeta sp. | reverse complement strand
CTCCTGCAGGTCGGAGTTCAGGTTGCCCCCGAACGGCCCCTCACCGACCACGGCGGATTTGAAGTTGTCCATCCCCTCCGGATCGAAGGCGCGCACGGTGGCTCCCTCCCGGAGTAGCTCCTGCACGATATCGATCGCGGGGCTCTCGCGGACGTCGTCGGTTTCCGCCTTAAACGCCAGGCCCAGTACGGCCACCGTCTTGCCATTGGGGGAGCCCCCCATGAGGCGCACCAGCTTGCCGGCGGTGATCACCTTCTGACGGTCGTTAGCTTCGATCACCGCTTTGATCACGCTCATATCCACGCCGTGTTCGTCACCGGTGGCGGCCACCGCCTTGGTGTCCTTGGGAAAGCAGCTGCCGCCGTATCCGGGCCCGGGGTGCAGGAACTTGGGACTGATCCGCCCGTCCATGCCCATACTCTTCGCGATCTGGTGGATATCCGCGCCGGCAGCCTCCGCGAGGTTCGCCATTTGGTTAATGAAGGTGATCTTGGTGGCGAGAAACGCGTTACTGGCGTACTTAATGAGCTCGGCGGTCTCCAGATTGCACCACACGAAGGGCGTCTGGATCAGGTACAGCGCGCGGTAGATATCCTCGATATACTCCCGGGCGCGATCGTCCTCATAGCCGATCACCACGCGGTCCGGGTGGAAGAAGTCCTGTACCGCCTTCCCTTCGCGGAGGAACTCCGGATTGCTCACCACGGAGAACTCCTTCCCGGGAGTACCGCCGGAGGCCTCGGCGATAATCGACTGAATACGGCGGTTGGTACCCATGGGAACGGTGCTCTTGGTGACCACCACCTTGTAGCCGGTGAGGTTGGCGGCAACCTGCCGCGCCGCCGCTTCGATCTGCGAGAGATCGGCGTGGCCGTCCGCCTTGGGGGGCGTACCCACCGCAAAGAAGACGATGTCCGCCGCTTTGATCGCGGCGTCGCCGTCGGTGGTAAAGGTGAGGCGTCCCGATTCCAGGTCGCGCTGCAGGTACTCCTCAAGGCCGATCTCGTAAATCGTGGAGCGGCCGCTGTTGAGCGTCTCCACGATATCTGAGCGCAGGTCCACGCCGGTGACGGTGTTGCCAAAGTCGGCGAGTCCCACGGAGCTGACCAATCCTACGTATCCTGTTCCCAGGACGGTTATCTGTTTTGCCATATCAACACTTCCTCCACAAGATGAGTCATTCTATTGTTCGGTATCCGCGTGATCGCGGTACCACTGAACGTAGTTGCGCAGACCCTCGGTGATGTCGGTCTGCGGGTTGTATCCAAACGCCTCCCGGGCACGGCTGATATCGGCCCAGGTCTGTTCTACGTCTCCCGGCTGCGGCGGCCGCCGGTCGATCTCCGCGGTGGTGCCCAGCGTCTCCTCCAGCGCGCTAATCAGCTCACTGAGCGCCACCGTCTGCGATTCACCCAGATTGAAGACATCGTAGGCGCCGGGCTGCTGGTCTCGCACCCACGCCAACGCCCCCACGATTCCATCCACGGTATCCGCCACGTACGTGTAGTCTCGTCGCGTGGAGCCGTCGCCGTAGACCGGTAGGGGGCGGCCGTTCTCGATGAGCTTGGTGAACTTGGCGATCGCCAGGTCCGGCCGCTGCCGCGGTCCATACACGGTGAAGAAGCGCAACGCGGCGATGCGCATTCCGTGCAAGTGGCTGTAGGTGTGGCACAGGAGTTCGCCGGCCTTCTTGGTGGCGGCGTAGGGGGAGATCGGATGATCCACCCAGGCATCCTCGCGAAACGGCACCTGGTCGGTGTTGCCGTAGACCGACGAACTCGAGGCAAAGAGGAGATCCCGCACATCGGAGGCGATCATCGCCTCCAGGAGGTTCACCGTGCCGTCTACGTTGACCTCCACATACCCGTGGGGATCCTCGATGCTGGGGCGCACCCCCGCCTTAGCCGCCAGATGCACCACCGCGTCGATAGAGCGACCCGCCTCAGCGGCGGTGCCAAAGACGGTGGCCAGGGCGTGACGATCGCGCAGGTCCGCCTCGTAGAACCGGAACCCCGTGGACTCAACCAGCTCGGCGATATTCTGTTCTTTTACGTGCCGGTCGTAGTAGGAGTCAAAGTTGTCGATGCCGTAGACCACGTGCCCGTCGTCTACCAAGGTGTCGGCCAAATTGGAGCCGATGAAGCCGGCCACGCCGGTTACCAGGATGTTCATAGATACCGCATGGTACCCCCGGACGGTCGGTGTTACAATCCCCGGTATGTCCATTGTGATTGAGAATGCCGCCCAGGTACTCACCGCCACCGGGGTGCTCACCGACCAGGATATTCAGATTGAGGGAGACCGGATCAGCGCGATCAAACCACATGGAAAAGGGCCGGAGGCGGGGACTGCGCCGGAGGCGGACGCCCCGCGCGTCATCGACGGCCGCCGGCGGGCGGTGGTAGCGGGCTGGAAGAACGCCCACACCCACGCCGCCATGACGCTCCTCCGCGGCTACGGTGACGATATGCGCCTGCAACCGTGGCTTCAGGAGCGGATCTGGCCGGCGGAGGCGGCGCTCACCGGCGAGCAGGTGTACTGGGGAACGCGACTGGCGGCGATTGAAATGATCAAGAGCGGCACCACCTTTGCCAACGATATGTACTTCTTTCCCGAGGAGGTGCGCCGCGCCTTTGAGGACTCCGGCATGCGGGCCGCGGTGGGGCTGGCGATGTTCGATTTCGGCGATCCGGCTACCCGCCGGCGGGTTCAGGAGCAGGTTGCCCGTGGCCTGCAAGGCGCGTGGAGTAGCCCGGGGGCGCGCGTCTTTCCGGTGATCGCGCCGCACAGCATCTATACCTGCAGTGGCGAGCTGCTCCAGTGGGCGGCGGCGCGGGCGGCGGAGCATAACCTGGTGTTTCACATCCACATGAATGAAACGGAGCAGGAGGTTAGCGATAGCCTTGCAGCCCATGGGCGGCGGCCCTTCGCCTGGCTCGACGAGCTGGGCGCGGTGGACCAGATCGGCAACCGGGCGGTGGCGGCGCACGGCATCTGGCTGGATGGGACGGAACGGGAGATCGCGGCGCGCCACGGCATTACGATCGCCCACAATCCGGCCAGTAACATGAAGCTGGCCTCCGGCGTACTAGACTGGCAGGCGCTCCGGCAGGCGGGGATTCCCCTGATGCTCGCCCCGGACGGGGTGGCCAGCAACAACAACCTCGATATGTTTGACGAAATGAAGCTGGCGGCGCTCCTCCAGAAGGTGCATACCGGGGATCCCACCCGCCTCAGCGCCGCGGAAGCGGTGGCCCTGGCGGCGGGGGAGTACAGCCGCGCCTTTGAAGCGTTTGGGGTCACCGGCCACATCGTGGAGGGTGGCGTGGCGGACCTAAGTCTGGTAGACCTCGATCATCCGCAGATGGTCCCCCTGCACCACATCGAAAGCAACCTCACCTACGCCGCCAACGGCTCGGTGGTGGACACGGTGATCATCAACGGCGAGATCGTGATGGCCGGGCGTGTCATTCCCGGGGAGGCGGAAGTGCTTGAGGAAGCGCGCCGATGCGCCGCGGAGCTGGCTCAGTCCGCGGCAGGTTGACCCGACTCGCCGGCCCGGTCA
>CAYQRW010000317.1:0-3606 GCA_964419735.1 uncultured Spirochaeta sp. | reverse complement strand
CGGTTGGGATACGCCTCGGCGATGTCGGTGGTGCTCTTCCTGGTGATGTTTGGAGTTTCCATGGTTCAACTACGCATCTCACGACGGGGAGAAGTCGAATGAAACGCATGCATAAACAGCTACTCATTATGGTTCCGGTTGCCGCTCTGTGGCTGATCCCGCTCCTGTGGATGGTGGTGTTGGCTTTGACCCCCAACAATCTGGTGCAGCAGAACACGATTCGTCTGCTTCCGGCGGAGCCGACCTTAGAGAACTTGGTCAGTGTGATCAGACGGGGTCTCACGATGCGCTGGTTCCTGAATAGCATGATCGTGGCCGTATCTACCACGGTCTTGGTGGCTCTGAGCCAGGCGATGGCGGCGTACGCGATCGCTCGTATTCCGTTTCGGGGTCGTTTCATCGTCTATCCGCTCATCCTGGCGGGGCTCATGGTCCCACGGGAGGCGATGTTTGTACCGCTCTTTCTCATGTTTGCAGAGTGGAGCGCGCATAACACCTACGCGGCACTGGTGTTGCCCCGGGTGGCGATTCCGCTGGGGGTGTTTCTGGTGACGCAGTTTATGCTGGCGATCCCCCGTGAAGTGGAAGAGGCCACGCAGATCGACGGCGCCGGCCGGTGGACAGCCTTCTGGAAGATCGTGCTTCCCATGAGTCTTCCCGCCCTCACCGCATTGTCAGTCTTCACCTTCATTCAAACGTGGAACGACTATCTCTGGCCGTTGGTGAGCGCCACCCGGAAAGAGATGTTCACCATCACCACGGGACTGGCCAGCCTGCAGGGAAACTTCGCCCAGTCCACCGAACTCGGCAGCCTCATGGCGCGGGGCGTGGTGGCGGCGTTACCGCTACTCGTGTTGTTTTTCATCTTTCAAAAGAATCTCATTCGCGGCATTTCCATGACCAGCGGAGGCAAATAGCAACCTGGATCCGGCGCCGTGGGCGGCGGAAACACACAACAAGGAGGTATCCAACGATGTTGGTACACACACGACAGATTACCCTGGCGATCGCACTGCTTCTGATCGCCACGATGGCGTGGGCCGGGGGCACCCAGGAAGCCGCCGAAGGCGACGGGACCACCACCCTTACGCTGGCCCGTTTTTTTGGTGATTGCGGTGACACTACGGAAGGGGTCACCGATGTCAGCCAAGCCACCAGTGAATGTGAGGTGATCCAGATCCTCACTAATAAGTACAACGCGGAGAACGATCAGGGCATCGTCATTGAACGCCTCGGGGGCGCCGAGTGGGGTTCCTACTATGATGCCCTGAACACCAGCTTTGCCGCCGGCGATCCGCCGGACATCGCGGTCATGCACGGCTCCAACCTGCCGGACTATACCTCGCGGGGACTCATTCATCCGATTGATGCGTATTTGAGTGATTATGGAATCGACCCCGCGGACTGGACCGACCCCGCTCAGGGCGCTGTATCCGCCGACGATGAGTACTATGGGGTCGCGTTTGACCTGCACGCCCTCCTGACCCACGTCAATGTGGATCTGTTCCGGGAGGCGGGACTGGTCGACGACCAGGGCAATCCGATTCTTCCCACCAGCCGGGAAGAGTTCTTTGAGCATGCGGAAACGATGATGGAGGAGACCGGGAAGCTGTACCTCGCCACCGATGCCTCCCAGTTTCCCTTTGGGGTGCGTCTGATGTTCAGCCTTGTCTGGCAGCAAGGTTCAGACCTGGTCTCGGCGGATGGCAGCGAAGGTACCGTTGATACCGCCGAAGCGCGGGAAGCGGTGGACTTCATGGTGACGATGTTTGACGAGGGGTACGCCAATCCGGAGTTCGATTACACCTCCTCGGAACGGGCGTTTCTCTCCGGAGAGGCGGCGATACTCATGAACGGCACCTGGGCGGTGGACCAGTACAATCGCGAAGCCGACTTTGAGTACCGCGCCATGGACTTTCCTACGATCTATGATCGTTCCGCCGTGTGGGCCAACAGCCACATGTGGGTGCTCCCGGCTCAAGGTGACGATGCGAAGTACGAGGCCGGTATGGACTTCCTGGCATTTCTGCATGAGCACACCGGCGACTGGGCCGCGGGTACCGGTCACCTCGCTCCGCGCACCAGCGTCCTCGAGGGTGACACCCTGCAGCAAGTGGCTCAACGGAGCAACTATGCGGAGACCGCCAACATCGCCCAACTGGTTCCCACCATTCGCAACTGGCAGGCGGTGGAGGACATCCTAAAGGAAGAAATCGAATCCACCTGGCTCACCGGTAAGTCGATCGATGCCGCCCTGGCCGATGCCGATCGCCGGATCAACAGCACGCTGGAATAATCGACGCAGTCGCGCCTGGAGCGTTCGGCCCCGGATAGTAATCTGTCCGGGGCCTTTCTACGTTTATCTCGAAATAATTCGCCGGTGGTGGTACATTGAGGGCTGCAGCATTCTTGAGGAGGATTCTGATGAAACGACTTGCAGTAATGATCATGGTGCTGGCGGTGGTTGCCGGCGGCGGGGTGTTTGCGCAGACCGACATCGCCGGTTTGGAAGAGTTTGAGAGCGCCTTCAGCGGCTTCTCAGAGGAGTTTACCAAATCGCTCCCGATGAACTCTACCATCGGACTCAACTGGTCCGATGCCTATGTTGGGCAGCTTCTACCGATTCCAAGTTTTGGGGTGGGGATCACGGCAGGGGCGACCACGATTCCGCTCTCGGTGTTTGAAGACCTCTCCAGCGAATTGGTCCAGACTGGTGGCGATCTTGGCGACTTGCCGTCCGCAGGGATACCTCTCCCCGGCTACGCCTTTGATGCCCGCGTGGGTGGGGTGATCCTGCCCTTTGACGTGGGGCTGAAGTTTGGCACGATCGGCAGTCTGGAACTGGGTGACGCGGAAGCGGAGTACACCAACTTCGGTGTTGATGTGCGCTACGCGGTGCTCGACGGAGGTATTCTTCCGAAGGTCTCCGTGGGCGTGGGGTATAACTACCTCAGTGGTCGCATCGCGACGCCCCTTGGCTTCGGAAATACCACGCTTGCCAGCGTCGATGCTACCGATGGAAACAGCTACGACGTAATTCTCAGCGACCCCCAGTTGGACTTTGACTGGACTGCCAACGTCTTTGACTTTAAGGCACAGGTGAGCAAGAGCTTCCTGATTGTGGAGCCGCATTTCGGTCTGGGGGCTGCGTTTGGTAGTGCCGAAACTAACACGGGTCTTACTTCGGATGTTTCCATTGATGGGGCTCCCGCGGATATCACCTTAGAGGACCTGGAATCGATTGCTGGTGTTTCCATCGGTGAACAGGGCATCTCCCTGGGCAGCGACGTCTCCACCTTCTCACTGCGCGCCTTCGGCGGTATGTCGCTGAACTTGGTGGTGTTCCGCTTTGACCTGGGCGTGATGTACAACCTTACCTCCGGTTCGCTGGGGGGAACGCTGGGAGCGCGCTTCCAGATTTAGGTTGCGGTGAGTCCGCGCGCTGGTGCCGGGTAACACGCGCCAGCAACACTGATACACCAGGCCCCGGGGCGCGGCAACGCGTTCCGGGGCTTTTTTGCGCCCGCGGCCCGTGGTAGACCGCTGTCGGACCCGATCTAACGCTGCGGCGCGACCACCTCGTACTCGGTAATGTGGTCGATCATC
>CAYQRW010000316.1:0-3615 GCA_964419735.1 uncultured Spirochaeta sp. | reverse complement strand
ATAGTGTCTGGCTTGATCAGCTCCGGCTGCAGGTGTACACCGACAAACTCACCGGACTGTACAACACCGCGTTTCTCAAGGATACCCTGCGCTCCTTTCCCGGTAGAGCAGAGGGGATTGCCACCGTACTATGCTTTAAGCCGGATCGATTCAAGGATATTAACGACACCTACGGCCATGAGGTTGGCGACTATGCGATTCGTGAGCTGGCGCGGATCTTTCGCGAGGCGGTATCCCCCCTGGGGCACGCCGTGCGGTACCGCGGCAACGAGATGGTGGGACTGCTTCCGAACCATACGTTGCAGACCGCACTGGAGCTGGCTCTAGAGCTGCATCACCAGGTCCACGCCATCGACCTGACGAAGATGACGCATGACCCGGCGGTGACGCTCACCGCCAGCATCGGGATAGCCGAGTCCACCGCCGACAACGCCGCCGGAGACGATCTCCTCCAGGCCGCCTACCGCCGCATGTTTGACGCCCGGGAGGCCGGCGGCGACCACACCCGGAGTCCCCAGGAGACGCGGGCATGAGTGATATATCGGAGTTCCTCACGGAGGTTGCGATCTTCTCTGATCTCACCCACCACCAGCGGAGCATTCTCACCGATCGCCTCACCGCCCAAGAACTTCCGGAGGGGCAGGTCCTCTTTGCTCAGGGTGATCCCGGGGACGCTCTGTACATCGTCCGCTCCGGATCCATCGAAATCGCCGTGCAGACCGGTGAGAATGAAGAGGTTCCGGTGGCTACCCTCGATCCGGGTAGCTTTCTTGGGGAGATGTCCATTTTTGACCACGCGCCGCGCAGCGCCACCTGCCGCGCACGGGAGTCGTCTACCGTTCTCCGTCTGGATGAAGATGACTTCTCCGCGCTAATCACCGCGGAGCCGACGGCGGCGATCAGTATCATGTACCGCATGCTGGCGATCACCGCGGAACGGCTGGAAAATACCAGCGTACTTCTTTCGGAGGTGGTGCAGTGGGGTGAGGAGGCGCGGCGCCGGGCGTTTACCGACGATCTCACCGGATTGTACAACCGGCGGTTCCTAGACCAGAACCTTGACGACCAGATCGTCCGCGCCGAGCAAGAGGGTGCCCCACTCACGGTTGTTATGATGGATTTGGACCACTTCACCGCGATTAACGACGAGTATGGTCACGAGGTTGGTGATCAGCTGATCGCGGCGGTAACCCCGGCGATTACCGGCGCGTTCCGCCCCACCGACATCCTGGTACGGTACGGCGGTGACGAGTTCACCTTCATCCTGCCCCACACGACTCCGGAAGAGACGGAACCGCTGTGCCGGGCGCTTCGGCAAGCGGTGACGGAAGTTCCGTTCCTTCGAGATCGCGGCGGGTCGAGTACGGTGGTTACCTGCAGCCAGGGAATCGCGGCGTTCCCCCACCATGGCCGGACCGCCACCGAACTCCGGGAACAGGCTGATCACGCTCTGTACCTCGCGAAGGAGCGCGGGCGCAATCGTGCAGAAATCGCCGTTCCCACATAACTGCCGGTGCGGTACGATGAGTCATGGAATTCACGTTTTCGACACCGGCATTACTCTTCCCCGCGATTTCGCTGCTGTTCATCTCCTACACCAATCGCTTCATCTCCTATGCCGATCTGGTGCGGCGCCTGCACGATCGCTGGCGCACCGACGGCAGCCCGGCGCTGCAGATGCAAATAGAAAACCTCCATCGCCGGATTGGTCTCATTCGCAATATGCAGGTTTCCGGTGCACTGAGTCTGCTGCTGGCGGTGGTGTGCATGGTACTGCTCTTCTTTGATCTCATCGTCGCGGCGGAAGTGGTCTTTGTCCTCTCCCTGGCGCTACTTTCCGCCTCCATGGCGTTCCTGGTGTTTGAGGTGAGCATTTCGATCCGGGCGCTGAACCTGCAGCTTCAGGATCTCACCGACTCCAGCACAAAGCGGACTCCGTAACCAAACAACTCCGCCGGAGAGGGATCGACCCGCTGCTCCGTATCCGCGGAGCGATAGTAATCGAGATAGAGCTCCAGCCGCCCGCCGGCCCGTTCCGAAGCTGCTCCTCGTCCCGCTGATGCCCCCAGGCGCAGGCCTCCCTGCACTGCCACGTCCACGCTCACCCCACCCTGGCGCAGCAGAATCACGTCCGGCATCGCCAACAGGAACCCCTCCACCTGAGACACTCCCGTTTTCACGGTGGCCTCCGCGCCGAGGTGGAAGGTGTACCGGGCCCGCGGTTGTGATATCTTCGGGGCACCCCAGAACTCATACAACTCAGCCCAGGCGAATCGGGCGGCCCAGTCGGTGGTGACCGCCTCAAAGAAGGGCCCCGGTACTCCCCGGGCGACGATCCCAGTTCGGAGCACATCCGCCGCCGGTTCTTCAAACCCACCGCGCAGCGGGTGGTAGCTGCGCCGCGAGTACTCCGCCACCAACGCGGTCCGTGCCGGCCGTCCCCGGGTGAGATCCCAACTTCCCAGAAATCCGTATTCGAACTGGATCGCATTCATCATCCACTGCGCAGCCTCCGCCCCCGGGGAATCACCAGCATTCACCGGTCCGTTGAGCATATGCGTACTGTAGAACGCGCTGAGTCTGGCCGGTGCCACGTCCACGATTCCGTGATGAGCGACGGCGTTCACCTGAAATCGATCGATCTCCGTGGAGGAAAACACGTTGGCATGGTAGGCACTCTGAGCAATGCCGCCCCGGGCCACCGCAAACTGCTCCGGCGCCGGGGTCAGGAGGATCGCCCCGGGGCGCTCCATAAAGTCGAACGCGTGGACCGGCAGCGCTGCACCCAGCGCCACCGATCCGATCACCAGCCAGAGGGAGTGTCTCATAGAAATATATTACTGGTTTGGTTTGACTTTTGCCCAGTAACCTACGAGTTTCGCCCCATGGTTGAACGAAACGTACTGGATCAGGCAGCGTCCCCCTATCTGCGCCAGCACCGTGATAATCCGGTGTGGTGGCAGGAATGGTCCCCGGAGACTCTAGCTGCGGCGCAGGAGAGCGGGAAGCCGCTGTTTGTCTCGGTGGGGTACGCCACGTGCCACTGGTGTCACGTAATGGCGGCGGAGGCGTTTTCCGACGATCAGGTGGCGGCCGCGCTCAACGCGGAGTTCATCTGCATTAAGGTGGACCGGGAGGAACGACCGGATATTGACCACTTTCTGATGCAGTTCCTCTTGGCCACCCGAGGACACGGCGGGTGGCCGTTGAACGTGTTCCTTACCCCGGAGGTGAAACCGATGCTGGCCCTAACCTACATGCCGGTGGTAGAACGCAACGGTATGCCGGGCTTTGTGGACATTCTCGAGCGCGTCTTAGAGTTCTACGGGAAGCGGCGCCACGATCTTCCCACGTTCGATCTCTGGCAGGGCTCCGCCGATGCCGTGAACGGCCCCACCGCGGGGGAGACGCCCAACCCGGGAGAGACGCAGGGATTCACGCACCGCCTGGATAACCTGGTGCGGCGCGGCGACCATGAGTGGGGAGGCTTTGGCCTGGATGCCAAGTTCCCGCCCCATTCCTCGCTGCTGTATCTACTGTTTGGGGTTGCGGCCTACCGGCACGAGGGGGCCGAGCGCTTCCTCCGCCACACTCTGGATGTGATCGCGCGCCGGG
>CAYQRW010000315.1:0-3630 GCA_964419735.1 uncultured Spirochaeta sp. | reverse complement strand
CCGCCGGGGGGATTGGGTTTCTCTCCTACGAGTTCTCCCGCTTCTGCGATACGATCTCCTTCCGCGACCGTGTTGAACCGGAGGGGCTGCCGGATGCGCTGTTCCTTTTTGGCCACGTACTGGTGATCTTTGACCATTACAGTGACCTGTTGTACTTGATTGGCCTCAACTACAAGGAACACACTGTGGATCTGGACCAGGCGCTGGCGGACACGGAGGCGGCGATCCATGACCTCAACTTTAATTACCTGCAGTCCTCGGGTACCGAGTACACCGCCGAACCGATGGACGATGTGGATGACCGCTCCCGTTTTGAGCAGGGCGTGACCAAAGTCAAAGAAGAGATCGTTGCGGGAAACCTCCTGCAAGGAGTGCTCTCCCGCCGGCGGCGGATCAAGACCGATATGCCCGCCCTGGAGGCGTATCGGCGGTTGCGTTCCTCTAATCCCGCGCCGTACCTGGTGTACCTGGACTTTGAGGAGTTTCAGCTGTTTGCCGCATCACCGGAGATGCACGTGAAAGTGAAAGATCGCCGGGCCACGATGCGGCCGATCGCCGGCACGCGGCGCCGCGGTTCCTCGGAGGTGGAGGACCAGGCGTTGGAGCGCGAGCTGCTGCGAGATGAGAAAGAGCTCGCCGAACACCTAATGCTGGTGGACCTGGCGCGGAACGACTTGGGCCGCGTCTGCGCCCCGGGAACGGTGCAGGTCACCGGCTACCATGAGATCGAGCGCTACTCGCGGGTGATGCATATCGTCAGTCAGGTGGAAGGTGACCTGGCGCCGGGCCGGACCGGCATCGATGCGCTGCGCGCCACCTTTCCCGCGGGCACGGTGAGTGGCGCCCCCAAGATTCAGGCGATCGAGACGATCGACGGGATCGAGCCGCAGCGCCGCGGCTTCTACGCCGGGGTGGTGGCCTACGTGGAGCCCGGCGGCAACATCGACAGCTGTATCACGATTCGCGCGGGCCTGCGCATTCGCGATCAACTGATACTGCAGGCCGGCGCCGGCATCGTTTTCGATTCAAAACCGGAACGGGAGTTCGTGGAAACCAATGAAAAACTGGCCGCCCTCATGCGGGCGGTGGGCCTGGAGGCGGAAGCATGATTGTACTCATCGACAACTACGATTCCTTTACTCATAACTTGTACCAGTACCTCTCGCAGCTTACCGACGAGGAAATCCGGGTTATCCGCAACGATCGCATCACGGTGGAGGAGCTGGTGCACCTCAATCCCAGCCGGATCGTGATCTCCCCCGGTCCCGGGCGCCCGGAGGGTGCCGGTATCTCGGTGGAGGCGATCCAACGCTTGGCCGGGGAGGTGCCGATTCTCGGCGTGTGTCTGGGGCATCAGGCGATCGCCCAGGCGTTTGGCGGGCGGGTGATCAGCGCCAAGGAGATCGTCCACGGCAAGACCGACCGCATCACCACCGATGGCCGCGGCGTATTTCGCGCGGTGAACTCTCCCGCGGAGTTTGCCCGCTACCACTCGCTGGCGGTGGCGGAGAACGATCTCCCGGAGGAGCTGGAGATCAGTGCCCGTGGCCAGGATGGGGAGATCATGGGGATTCGCCACCGCGAACACGTAATCGAGGGGGTGCAGTTTCACCCGGAGTCAGTAGCCAGCGACGAGGGCATGAAGCTCCTGGCGAACTTTCTCAACTACCGCCGGGAACCGTTTGAACCGCGGCGCTATCTCTCGGAGATTATCGACGGCGCCAGCCTCTCCCAGCGGGAGGCGGCGGAGTTTATGGAGGAGCTCACCGACGGCCATCTCACCGACGCGCAGATCGCGGGCTTTTTGGTGGCCCTCAACGCCAAGGGCATCGAGTCCCCGGAGGTGGCGGGCTGCGCCCAGGTGTTGCAGCGTAAACGGACCCCCCTCACCGTGCGCGGACCGCTCTTGGATACGTGCGGCACCGGCGGCGACGGCCTGGGAACGTTTAACATCAGCTCCCTCACCGCGCTTCTGGCGGCGAGCTGCGGCGCCCGCGTGGCCAAGCACGGCAACCGGGCGGTGAGTTCCCGCAGCGGCAGCGCCGACTTCTACAAGGCGTTGGGGATTAACATCGAGCTGGCGCCTAATCAGGCGGCGGCCTCCATTAGCGACGCGGGGTTTGCCTTCCTCTACGCCCCCCTGTACCACGGGGCGATGCGTTTTGCCGGCCCCGCTCGGCGGCAGCTGGGAATTAAGACGATCATGAATCTCCTGGGTCCCCTGGTGAATCCCGCCGGTGCGGAGTATCAGTTGATCGGGGTCTTCTCGGAGCGCTACCAGAAGACGATGGCGGAGGCCGCGGTCCGCCTCGGTGTGCGTCGCGGCATGGTGGTTCACGGCCTGGACGGCCAGGACGAACTGTCGGTAACCGCTCCCTCCCGGGTGATCAGCTTTGAGGTGGGCGATCTCGATGCAGATGAGCTCGCCGCGGCGGCAGACTCCGCCACGGATATCAGCGACCTCCGACTGGCGGCGGCCTCCTTCGAGGAGTTTGTGGTGCAACCGGAAAACTACGGACTCAGCCTGCACGCACCGGAATCGCTGGTGGGTGGTACCGCCGAGGAGAACGCCACAGTGGCGCTCCGGCTGCTCTCCGGAGACAACGGCCTCGGTCCCGATGGTGAGGTGGACCCGGTACTTTCCGCCCTGCACGATGCGGTGGTCTTTAACACCGCCGCCGCCCTAAAAGTCTACGGGGAGGTGCAGACGCTGCAGGACGGAGTGGAGCTCGCCATGCGCGCGATCGAAGAGGGCCGCGGCATGCAGACCCTGGAGCGGGTGATCTCGATCAGCCAGACCCATTCCCCCGTGCGGGATGAGCGTCATGCAGGCTGATATTCTCGATCGGATCGTGGCGCGGCGGCGGGAGCGGATTGCCGCCGAGGGCCCGGCGCAGGGTCTGGATCTCCCCGCCACGCGGCCGGCGGGGCTGCCGATTCAGCCCTTTCCCCAACCGCTGATTTGTGAGATCAAGCGGCGCAGCCCCTCCCGCGGCGCGCTGGCGGCGGAGGTGGACCCGGTGGAGCGCGCCGCGGCGTATCGCGCGGCCGGCGCAGGCGCGGTGAGCGTTCTTACCGAGCAGGACCACTTCTCCGGCTCCCTGGCGGACCTTATCGCGGTGAAGCGCGCCTATCCGGACCTCTCGGTACTGCGCAAGGACTTTCTCCTGGAACCGGTGGATGTGGAAGTGGCGTGGCGCGCCGGGGCGGATGCGGTATTGGTGATCGCGGGAATCCGCTCCCGGGAGGAGATCGCCGCGCTGCTCGAGGCTGCCACGCGCTACCGTCTCACCGCGCTGGTTGAGATTCACGACCGGGAGGACCTGGAGAAGATCCGCCCCCTCCAGCCCGCGGTGGTGGGCATTAATAGTCGCGACCTACGAACGTTCCGCGTGGATCTCCTGACGCCGCCGGCATTGCTGCAGGAGATCGACTGGCAGTGCCGGGTGGTGTTTGAGTCGGGGGTGTTTCACCGGGAGGATGTGGAGCTCGCCCGGGACGCGGGGTTCGCCGCGGTGCTCGTGGGAGAGGCGGTGGTCCGGGAGCCCGACCGGGTGCGGGAGCTCGCCAAGGTGATGGCGGGCGGCGAGGGCGGGGGGCGTGCAGTCGCTGAGGCGCACGCTCCAGCGG
>CAYQRW010000314.1:0-3643 GCA_964419735.1 uncultured Spirochaeta sp. | reverse complement strand
GAGATCCATGAGTACTACCTCTCCGAGGTGGGAGCATTTCTCGATGGGCCGGCGGAAGACGCGATCCTGCGCGACATCCGCGGGGCACTGGAGGATCAGCAGGTTACCGGAGAAACCCGGGAACTCTACCAGGAACTCGAGGCGGAAATCCCCGGTGTCTTTGAGAGCACCCGCAATGTCTTCAACAATCTCATGGATACCCGGGAGATACTCGCCAACGCGGTTGAGGATTCGTTTATCATTATCGGTTACACCGGTACGGGCACCACCGATATCGGGGTAAACCCCTTTGAAAATGAGTACGCCAACACCGGTACTCACGGAGCGGTCGTAAACACGATTCTCACCCGCAAGTTCATCGACGAAATTCCACTGTGGATCAGTATCGCGATCGCGGTTGTTTTCACCGTGCTCTACGTACTGATCAGCCGAAACCGCTCCGCCAACGTATCCCTGGCGCTCGGATTTGCCGGCGCCGGCGTGGTAGTGGCGGGATCCGCCGGCCTCATGATGGGGGCGCGCCTGTTCCTGCCGATTTTGACGCCTGTGTTGACTGTCCTCGGCTCCGCCATTGGTCAGAGTACCATTAAATATATCGAGGTGGCGAAAGAGAAGAGCTATATTCGTAACGCCTTTAACCACTACCTCAGTACGGATGTGATCAACGAGATTCTCGATGACCCTTCTCGCCTGCGGCTGGGGGGTGAGAAGCGGATGCTCACGGCAATGTTTACCGATGTAAAAGGGTTTTCCTCGATCTCAGAAACGCTTGATCCCGAAGAGCTGGTGAAACTACTCAACCGCTATCTCTCGGAAATGAGTGACATTATTCTGCAGCTGCAGGGAACGATCGACAAATTTGAGGGCGACGCGATTATTAGCTTCTTCGGCGCGCCGATTCCCTACCTGGACCACCCCTCCCGGGCGTGTCTGGCGGCGGTACGCATGAAGAAGATTGAGAACTACCTGAACGATCATTTTCTAAGTGAACAGCTGTCGCCACACCCCTTGGCTACGCGCATCGGCATTAACACCGGTGAAATGGTAGTGGGCAACATGGGTACCGCCAACCGCATGGACTATACCATTATGGGCCACTCGGTAAACCTGGCGGCGCGCCTGGAGGGCGTGAATAAACAGTACGGCACGTGGATTCTTGCCAGTGAACTCACCTATCGAGAGGCGGAAGCGGACTTCGCCGCCCGTAAGCTGGACCGGGTTCGGGTGGTGGGTGTCTCCGAGCCGGTACGTCTATTCGAGATCGTCGATGAATCCTCGCAGCTTCCCGACGAGCAGCGACAACTGTTGGATGAGTTCCATGAGGGCTTGGAGCTGTTCGAGGAGCGGGAGTTCGGCGAGGCGGGAGGCCACTTTTCCCGGCTGAACCGAGAGTTTCCAGATGACGGCCCCAGCAAGACGTACTTCGATCGGTGTACCAAGTTTCAAAAAGAACCGCCGCCGGCTACCTGGGATGGGGTATTTAACCTGACCAGTAAGTAGTTCCGTTAGTACCTTTGGCGGAATGACGGCAATAGTACTTGAACGAGCTCGTACGCTCCGGGAATACTGGCTGGAGGTTCCCGAGGTAGCGTACGGTCACCTTCTGATTCAGGTGGAGTATGGGTGTGTCCTCGATCGTGATTTAGACGCGTTCTACCACGGCACCGGCAAAATGCCGCGCGTCTTCGGGAGTGCCCTGGTGGGGACGATACTCGACGGCACGAGAGTCGCCGGCGCGGGGTCAGCACGTATCATCCCGTTTGGTGGAGCCGACAGACGTCTACAGGCCGGCACGCGGGTGATGGTGTTTTTCGATGGCACTCACGACGGGGCGCTCCGGGAATACGTGGTGGTACCGGAGAGTCGCTGCCACGTGCTTCCCGCGGAAATTCCGGAGGAGCGCCTCCCGCTACTACCGGACGCCGCTATTGCCGCGGGCGTGCTGACACGCCTCGGCGTCACCGCTGGCCACATCCTGCTGGTACTCGGCGCGCGGGCCGCCGGCGTTGTACTCTCAGTGGTCGCCCAATGGATGGGGGCGCAGGTGGTGCTGGCGGATCCCAGCCAACCGCGTCTCCACCAGGCAGAGGAGCTTGGTATTCAGCATACGATTAACCCCATCACCGCATCCCTTCCCGAGGAATTGGAATGGTTCACCGGGGGACGCGTGGATTTTGTTGTGGACACCTCCGGTGATCCCGAGTTTATGCCGGCGGCGATCGCCGCGATGCCCCCGGGCAGTGTACTGGGCCTTACCGTTCCGGTGGACTACCCCTTCAGTTTCAGCGATATCGTCGATAACGATATCGGCGTGCAGAGTCTAACGGATGCGGAGCCTAGCAGCGCCGTCGCCGTGGAGCTGGCGGCGAGCGTGGACCTGAACCGGTTGATCTCCCGGTCGGTACCTTTGATAGAGATGCCGGCGGTGGTACCCGCCGTCATTCGGGAGCGGGGAACGTTCTTGCGGCTGGTGGGATACACCTCGTGACCCAGTACTCGTCACTCCGTCAGGCGGCTCCGCAGATCTCACTCATGACGGTGATGATCTTTTTTTCGATGTACTCCCGAATGGTCATGTCACCGCTGCTCGTCTTTATCCAGGAGGCACTGTCGGTGGGCCCGGCGGCGGCGACGCGCCTCTTCCTCCCGCAGTCCGTCTCCTATTCCACGGCGATGCTGCTTTCCGGATTCCTGGCAGGCCACGTGGGCCATCGACGGACGATCGCTACCTCCGGGGCGCTTCTGGGAATCGGGCTGATCGTGGTGGCGGTGGGAACCAACCTAACGATCATGTTTCTGGGGTTTGGTCTGATCGGGATCGGCTCCGGCCTCTACCCGCCCTCCGGCGTGGCAAGTCTCACCGGTATGGTACACCCCGATATCCGCGGCAAGGCGATCGCCGTGCATGAAATGGGGCCCAATACCGCGTTCGTCGTGGCACCGCTGATCGTCGCCGCGGGAGTGCTGGTGGGCAACTGGCGGTGGGTGCCGGGCCTCTCAGGGGTAGCGGCGCTGGCCATGGCGGTCACGTTCGACCGCAAATCCGTGGCGGGAGGGATCAAGGCGGAACGGCCGCAGCTCCACAATCTGAAGCATCTGTTTGCCCAGGCTGAGTTTTGGGCGATTACCGTCTTTTTCTCAGTGGCGGCCAGCTCCACGGTGGGGGTGTTCGCGATTCTACCCACCTTTCTTATCGGTACCGAAGGCTACCCGGTGGGAGTCGCCAACACGATTATCAGCGTCTCCCGGGTGAGCGGAATCGGTATGCTGTTTATCTCGGGAGTGCTGGTGGACCGCATCGGAGTGCGCAAACTGATTGGGGGCGTCTTGACGATCACCGGAGTCCTCACGGTGAGTATCGGCGCCCTCACGGGAAACGCGATGCTGGTGGCGGTGGCGCTGCAGCCGATCATTATCGCCGCCTTCTTTCCCGCGGCGGTGAGCGCCATCGCCGACATCGGCCCACCGGAAATGCGGGGAATCGCGGTATCCCTCATGATCCCCATGGTAAATATCATCGCCAGCGGGGTGTTTCCCACCCTCATGGGATTTCTCACTGAACGGGGACTGGTGAGGGGCGGGTTTATCGGACTCGGCGTGGTGATGCTCACCACCCTGGTCCTGCTGCCGATGCTGCCGGATC
>CAYQRW010000313.1:0-3694 GCA_964419735.1 uncultured Spirochaeta sp. | reverse complement strand
GCAACACAAATTGTTTGCACAATTCTACGGCGCATGACCTGTGAGATCGCGCCCTGACCGCCCCCTCAAGGGCGGGATTACGCCGAACTCGGATCCAAGGCGCCGGCCGAGAGCGCCAGTTCGACCTGAATCCGTCTTCCTCGGATCTCATCCTTGGGATTTCTTGCACTTCCGGACGTTTGGAAGTAGTGTCAAAACCGTACGGAGGAAGCAGTCGTGAGTAACACCCAAACTCCTCAGCCTGATTTCGTCACCGACCAGAGCGGAAAACGCACAGCTGTGATTCTCTCGTTTGAAGAGTACGAAGAGCTGCTGGAAGATCTTGTCGACTTGGCCGTTGTTGCCGAGCGACAAGGCGAGGAAACGATCTCGCACCGATCTCTTCGTGACCATTTGCACCACTGACAAGATGAAGTTCAACTATTTTCCGGATACCGACACCCTCTATATTGATCTTGCCGATCGTCCCGGCACTGATTCTGATGAGGTAAGTCCTGGTGTCGTTCTCGATATGGATGCCGACGGAAATATCGTTGGCATTGAAATCGAGCACGCAAGCACGAGCGTCGATCTGACCAATCTGTCATTCGCGGCTTTGCCGTTTCAGCGGACCAAGACTGCATAGCGCGGGAACGTTGGGGGCCACCCCCTCAAGGGCGGGCTTACGCGTTTCCACGTTCCGTATTTCACTGGGTTGTGGAGCGAAACTGGTACAGTTGCTACCGCTGTCGATGGTTGAGCGATCGATGTATACTCTTACACGGTGAGGAGGCATGCATGAGTGACACAATCGATACTTTCATACAGTCGGATCCAGACATAATGATGGGCAAACCTGTCATTCGTGGGACTCGTATTACTGTAGAGTTGATCCTTGAAAAGGTAGCTGCCGGAGAGTCCATTGAGCAGATTCAACAGGAACATCCCCACATTTCGGCTGAACAGATCCGTGCCGCGTTGGAGTACGCCGCTCTGGTTTACAGAAACGACGTAGTACACCTCGTCAGTATCTAATCGATGATTTTGGTAGCGGACGAGAGCGTAGACCGCCAGGTTGTAGCCGCTCTCGACGGGATAGTAGACATTTACGACGTGGCTATCGGGCATGCCGCCCGAAGAAAAGGTCAATCTGGTTGTTGGCGTCTTTCGTCGATATATTGACGAGCTATCGGACGCTTTTGTCGTGATCACGGCAGGCGGTGTTCGCATCCGTCAACGAATCTGATTTCCTGAGATTTTCGAGGAATACCGAACTCCAGTGGCCCTCGGACACCATCCATCTGCGGCACGCAGTACTGCAACCACCATGTGCGCGAATACGCCGACGGACGAATGGAAATGCTTGCGCGGGCCCCATGGAGCGTAGACATACCCATGCGCTTCAAGCTTGACGAAAACCTCGGACGTCGCGGCGCGCTGCGTCCGGGGCCACCCCTTCAAGGGCGGGCTTACGCCTCTGCTCAAACCCTCGGCGCCGGCCGAGAGCGCCAGTTCGACCTGAACCTGAATTCTGAAGATCTCAAGATCAAGAAACAGCGGTTTGGACGCACCAACTCACCCCGTAGTCGCCTCGTCGAGCGCTTTGATCGCGTGGTCACCCTGACAGCGCCTTCTTTGACCGCTCTTTTCGGGAGGATAACACATGACTATTCGGTATTTTAACGACACGGATACAGCCCTTATCGACTTTACGGATCACGCCATAACTGAAACGCGAGAGATCAGCGAAAATCTCTACGTGGATATAGACGAACACGGGAACGTCGTGAGCATGACCATCGAGCATGCCAAGGAATCGGGCGGGCTCCAGGAACTGGTATACCGCGAGATCGGAAAGCAGTCCGCCTGAACGTACGACCGCAGTCTTCGGTCCCACAAGCCGCTCGTGGAGCATAAACATGAATCTGACTGATCAAGTCCAAGACACCTTCAATCGCGAGAGCCAAAAACGCGACAATCTCGTTGCGACTATTCGCACCATCGATAGGCTTCGGGCAGCCGGACTCATTGGAACCCCGTCATACCGCTTCCCGCTACCCGATACCATCGGCCGCCACCTCTACGATGCGCCTGATGCCAGGGCACGGTTGAGAACGGAGTAGTACCCGCCTTACTGGCAAGCTCGCAAGAAACCACTTGGTCGATTGCCGCATCCTGTTGGGGGCGTAAACCGCATCTGTTGGTACGCGTGAGGGATCGAAGGGCTGGTCGCGTACCCGCCGGAACGCGCCGACACGAACGATCTCGTCACACTCATGCATCCTGGGTATGAGGTCAAGAATTGTTTTGAGTGAGTTCTTATCGTTGACAAAGAACACAACCGCGCATAATCTTATATAGACTACCCTGATTGCTCTTGCTTTCAGGCGCGGGACCCGAAAGGGTCCCTGCTTCTTTATGAGCCTGCTAACCCGTACTATCGTTTACATCGATGGATTCAATTTCTATTTCGGATCTCTGAAGAAGACACCGTATAAGTGGTTGAATCTTCAATCGTTGTTTTGCGACGTGTTTAAAGATCGCAACGATATCGTTGCGATCAAGTACTACACCGCGCGAGTAGCGCCAACGCCTGCAGATCCCAATGTATCGAATCGGCAGGACGCATATCTTCGTGCTCTCCAAGAGACGTGTCCGATAGTAACCATCCACTACGGGCACTTCCTACGTCACGCAGTGAGTTTGGAAAACACCCAGCCGCCGCCTTCAATCTGTCGAGTCTGGAAGAACGAAGAAAAGGGTTCGGATGTGAACATAGCAGTTCATCTCGTAAATGATGCCTGGAAAGACAGTTTTGAAACTGCAATCATCGTGTCGAATGATTCCGACCTCACCGAAGCACTGAGAATTGTCAAACAAGAGCATCATAAGACGGTTGGCCTCGTCACGCCGGGCGCACCAAAACGGAAGACATCCCGGCAACTATTGCGTTACGCGGATTTCGTCACTCCGATACGATCTACGGCCCTTCGGAATCATCAACTGCCCGATCTCATTCCCGGAACTAGCATTACGAAACCAGCAATCTGGAAATAGCCATTATGAACACTTCAACAAGAATCTACCTCGCCGGCCACCGCGGCCTTGTCGGCAGCGCCGTCATGCGCCGCCTGGAAGCCGGGGGCTACACCAACATCATTACCAGGACGCACAGCGAGCTTGACCTCACCCGTCAGGCCGACGTGGAAGCGTTCTTCGAGGCCGAGTAACGAGCGGAGCGAGTGACCAGGCAGAACCTGCAGATCGCCTCCAACGTGATCCATGCTGCGTGGAAGAGGGGCGTGGAGAAACTCCTTGACCTCGGCTCCAGCTGTATCTACCCCATGCGCTGGTGTATCTCCTGGAGCACGTGGGTGCACCGAAGATGCGCGAGGTCTCGCAGGATTACTTCGTCAACGTCGGTACCGGGACCGATGTCACCATCCGAGAGCTTGCCGAAACGATCGCGGACGTGGTTGGTTGGAACGGCGAGATCCGATGGGACTCCAGCAAGCCCAACGGCACGCCCCGCAAGCTGATGGATGTAAGCAAGATGAGTGAACTGGGGTGGACCGCCAAGACCTCACTGCGGGAGGGAATCGAGAAGACGTATCGGTGGTACTCGGAACATGGAACGGAGCGTAGGCCCGAACGGTAACGACCGCTGAACGGCGCGGGGCCAACCCGCGCTATTTTTTTCACTTGTCAGATCGAA
>CAYQRW010000312.1:0-3703 GCA_964419735.1 uncultured Spirochaeta sp. | reverse complement strand
TCAACCGCGACGGTGAACCGATCGACTACGACACCGGTCCGGTGGTCTTCGGCGAACCCGGCACCAACGGCCAGCACAGCTTCTACCAACTCCTCCACCAGGGGACGGACATCGTGCCGTTGCAGTTTGTTGGATTTCTCGCCTCCCAACGGGGAGCGGACACCGAGTTTGACGGCTCTACGAGCCAGACGAAGCTCAACGCCAACCTGGCGGCGCAGGTGGTGGCGTTTGCCATGGGCCACCGGGATGCTAATCCCAACAAGAACTTCGACGGCGGTCGCCCCTCGACCCTGATCGTGGGAAAACAGCTCACCCCGGAGGCGCTGGGCGCCCTCCTGGCACATTTCGAGAACAAAGTGATGTTTCAGGGGCTGGCGTGGAACATCAACAGCTTCGACCAGGAAGGTGTTCAGCTGGGCAAGGTGCTCACCAAGGAGGTGCTCTCCGGCAGCCCCGGGGCGGAACTCGCGGCCTACGCGGAAATGCTGGGAGTGAGCTGATCGAAAAAGCCTGAAAAATTCTTTATGAAATTGTTTGACTTTAGGCGCCGCTGTCACGAGACTATAGATACAAGGAATCGCCGATGGGCGGCGATTTGGGAGGTAGATGATGGTGAGTGACGTACCCCCGGACGGGCAAGGCTGACCGGATTGGATAGCCGCCGGTCAGCAGCTCAGAGGTTTTTTATGCAGCCGCGTTGCGGTGAAGATAGTTGATTCCAGGGAGACGCGTTTCGGCGTGTCTGTCACCCAGGAAACTCAAACGGCCGGTAGTGAGTACCGGCCTTTTTTTATGTCGCCTATGAATTACTACATCGTCATTGGTGCTTCTCGGGGCGTAGGCGCCGCGATCGTTGCACAGCTGTTGTCACCGGATGCCGTGGTCATCGCGGTGTCCCGGTCTGAGTCTGATGAGCTTACCGCCCTGGCCCAGGAGCGCAACGCCCCCCTGCACTGGCTCTCCCGGGACCTTTCAGATCCGGTCGCCGCCGACTCGCTCATGGAAGAGATCACGGCAATCGTGAACACTCCCGGTGACCCCGACCAGCCCCCGGACCAGACGGATACTCACGATCAGCGGCACGACCAGCAGCGGGCCCAACCGAAGCTGGTGGCTCTCTTTCTTTCAGCCGCTCAGCTGGAACCGATCGGGGTGGCGGGTACGCTGGATTCCGGCGCAGTAGACGCGGCGGTCCGGCTGAACCTGTCCACCGCAATCACCGTGACACAGCAGTTTCTGCGCCACTTTGACGCCGCGCCCTACCCGGTTCGCGGGATACTGCTCTCCTCCGGCGCCTCCCAACGCGTGATGCCGGGTCTTTCCGTCTATTCCGCCACAAAAGCGGGAATGAACGCCTTCGTCCGATCCGCCCAAGTGGAGATCGACGGCGCCCCGGAAAAGTTTTCGGACGTGAAACTCTTTGCCGTTTCCCCGGGAAAGGTAGACACGGCGATGCAGGAAACGCTGCGGGGTACCGATGCGGCGGCGCTGCCTGAACGGGAAATCTACCAGCGCTGGAAAGCGGAGGGTACGCTGGCCACACCGGCAGAAACCGCCCGCAAACTCGTGGCTCTGCTCACCCGGACCGATCTCGAACCGGGCAGTTACGTGCACATGACCGATCTGTGACTCCCGGGGCCGCAGCTGCCTGCGGCCGCTGCGCATACGCCGATACCTGCGCCAGCGCCCACACCTGCGCTTGCTCCCGCGCCAGGGGCCGACAACTACGTCAGCCTCTACACCAGATGTCGCGGGATCTGCTCTATCCAACTCCGGCTGAAGGCGCGAACATCTCCCTCATACCCGTCGAGGCTGGCGTGCAGCTCGAAGGTATCCTCGGTACAGCGCAAGACCGTTCTTGATTCGGTGCGGACGCGCCACCCGTCGCGGGAAAGACCGCGCACGGAGACGATCTCCGCCTCAGTGGAGGTGGCGTCATCAGCGGTATAGCGATACCACTCGTTGGTGGCGCGCTCGATCTCCAAATCGATTCCCTCCAGCCGATACCGTCCGTGATCGCTCACTACGTGAAGCTCGGATCGCTCCGCGGCGAGATCGCGCACGATGTACCAGTTGTGCTTTGCCGGCTGGATCACCGTCTTCTCCGGTCCGGGAGTACGCTCCGGCGCCTCAAACCAGTCGGTGGGGGCCACCGTCTCCTCCCGCGCGGGACGCACGGGTAGACTCACGGTGCAACCACCGGTATGGATATCCAGGCGCACCGGCCGGGGAGCCGGCCACGCCAAGGGCCAGTAGCTCGTGGAAATCGATAGCCGAATCCGATGACCGGCGCTGAAGCGCTGCGCCACATGGTTCAGCTCAACGGTTACCCGCTCCGGCGTGCCGGGAGTGAGCGGTTGCGGTGATTCCTGGGAGTGGCGATGGGTGAGATTGAGAATTCCATAGGTAACGCGCGTGGCCTTGCCCTCCGGCGAGACATCGCTGAGCCGTACCGCCACCATCGCCACCGGCTCGGTACTGGTGAGCTCCAGCTCCAACGATGGCGCGCCCAGAATTTCCACCGCCTCCTCCAGAATCTCGCTATCAAAGACGAGTGATCCCCCGTCCTCCTCTCGCTGGTCGTAGGGTAGATCCGGCGCGCTGGCGTAGGAGCACCACTTACCGGCAAACAATCCGACACTTAAGGGGGACTGGATCGACAGCCACTCTCCGGCGGCAGCTCCCCCCACGGGCAATAGCCGGCCCCGCGCCAACCCCCGCGTCCGGCAACGAACGTGCCCGGAGGGCCAGGACTCCTCAGATACCCATCGCCCCGGCCGCACCCGATAGTCGGTGGCGGGATCCACGCTCTCCAGCATCCACACGCGGAGCATCGGCTCCTCCATAATCCCCGTGTCCGTACCGCGCATCCAGTGGTCCCAGAAGCGGAGACACTCCTGCAGGAAACCGATCGCCGGACCCGGCGTGCCGAGATGGGGATAGGTGTGGCTCCAGGGCCCCACGATTCCCAGACGGGGCGAGCTGAGCCCCGCCAGCAGCCGAAATACGGCGTTGGAGTAGCCGTCGGCCCACCCACTCACGGCGAGGATCGGCGTCTCCACCGCGTCAAAATCCTCACAGATCGATCCGTGTTTCCAGTACTCATCGCGGTGCTGGTGCTCGAGCCACGTCTTGAGCCACAGGCCGCTGCCGTTGAGCCGATCAAGCCACATCTCCCGCCAGCGGTCGCCCACCAGCGCGGGATCGGGGGGCATGGAGTTATAGGCGAGCATCGTTGAGGCCCAGGAGATGTTGTCTCCCAGAAGCGCGCCCCCCATGTAGTGCACATCATCGGCGTAGCGATCGTCCGTGGAGCAGACGCTCACCACGGCTTTAAGTTGCGGCGGACGGCGGGCGGCGATCTGCAGGCCATTAAACCCGCCCCAGGAGATTCCGATCATGCCCACTTGCCCGTCGCACCACTCCTGCTCGGCGAGCCAAGCGATCACGTCTTCCCCGTCATCCAACTCCTGCGGCAGATATTCGTCCGTGAGGACCCCTTCGGAATCGCCGCTCCCCCGCAGATCCACCCGGACCGAGGCGTAGCCAAACGAGGCGAAGTAGGGATGCATGCTCCCGTCCCGGCCGCGAGTCATATCCCGCTTGCGGTAGGGAATGTACTCCAGAATCGCCGGCGCCGGAGTCCCGGGCCGCCCACCGGCCGCCACCGCCGTCTCCGGCAGCCACACCCGCGCCGAGAGCC
>CAYQRW010000311.1:2241-3739 GCA_964419735.1 uncultured Spirochaeta sp. | reverse complement strand
TCCTCATAGAAGCCGTTTCCCCGATAGATCGCCCGTCCCGCGGGACTGTCCCCCAAGTCGGTCCAGGATTCACCACCGTCGGAACTCTCGTATATGCCGTGGAACGTGGTAGCCACCAGCACCCGCCGCGAGTTATGCGGAGAAACGGCCGCACTGGTGAGATAGGTATTCTCTCCGGTGGCGTCCCGCAACGTGGGAACCTCCACCGAACCATCTGTATCTGCTCGGGTCACCATGAGCGCGGTGGGCTCCACCCGAACGTGATCTATCGACACCGCCCACACCGTACCGGTGGACAGGACCAGCAGCGCCGAGATCGCTGCGATGAAAGAGTTCAGCTTCATGCCGGGAATGTAACACGATTTACCCCCGGCGCATCTACACTGCTCATGGAGTGACCGGGGTGACCGGCGTCGGTGAGCTTGATACGATGGGAGCGGGAGGAAACGATGAACGTAGCCGTAGTAAGCGACATCCACGACAACATCTGGAATCTGGAAAAGGTGATAGCCATGCTTCCCGACGAAGAGCCGCAAGAGCTGTTTTTCCTCGGGGACTTCTGCGCTCCCTTTACCCTGGCACAACTGGCACAGGGCTTCTCCGGACCGATTCACGTGGTCTTTGGGAACAACGATGGAGACACGTATCTGCTGAGTCACATCGCCTCACAGCACGATCACGTCACGCTGTACGGGCAGTTGGCGGAGATCACAGTTGGCGGAAAAGCGGTGGCCCTTAACCACTACCCCGATATCGCCGCCGGTCTCGCCGATTCCGGCAAGTACGCGGCGGTCTTCAGTGGCCACGATCATAAGAAGTACATCGTCCCCCGCGGCAACACGCTGTGGGCCAACCCCGGGGAAGTGATGGGGCGCTTTGGTGAGCCAAGCTTCGGAATCTGGGAAACCGAAACCAACGAGTTTCGGCATATCTCCATCTAAGCGCATGAGACCCATGCCGTGAGACGCACCAGCCGTTACACCGTCCGCTTTCCCGAGCCGATCTATCCCGCGGCAGAGACGTATCACCAGCGGTTTATGGAGTTTCCCTTCTGGTACCGCTGGTATCTGAGACTGCGCGGACTGCTGGGGGCGCGGACCGTGGAGGAGGCTACCCGGGCGCACCATCTCCAGGAACTGCGGCGCCGGCTGGATCGAGTGGCGCGGAGCTTCGTGGACTGTAGCGTACCGGCGCTGCTGCCGGCGTTTCACCACCACGTGCGCTCGCTGAAGGCGCAGCTCCAGCGAGTCCGCCCCGCCCTGGATGAAACCACCGGCCTCGCCCGGGGGGCGTTTTTGAGAACGATGCTGGAGCACAGCGCACCAGCGGTGGCCGAGCGGCTCCACGCCGCCGCCGACTTCTCCGCAGACGAGCTCTCCGACCCGAACCTCTCCCTCCAGGACGCGCAGAGCCGCGTCCGTCGCACCGTCGCGACCGCTCTGGAGACGGAGGTCGCCGAGATCGAGCGGCGCATCGCCCCCATCTGGAGTGCGCTCCG
>CAYQRW010000311.1:0-2141 GCA_964419735.1 uncultured Spirochaeta sp. | reverse complement strand
GTGGTCCGCCGTCAGCTCACCGGCCTCTACGAGCGGTATCGCCCGCGGGTAAGAACCGCAATCGAAGAAACGGTGGATGCCCTGGAGCTGATCGGAAGTCTGATCTCCCGCACCGAGGACGGCACCGAGCGCGCCTACCGCATCCGGGAACTCCACAGTCAAAGTTTCAGCGGAGACTACGCGCCGCGGGAACTCATCGACATCGTGGCCACCCGCTGGCATACGCTGGGGCGGAGTCTGCGGGCGCTCTATCGGCTAGAAAACGACCTGACTACTCGGAGTCGGCCACAAGATCCTGAAATTCCGGATGTCGCTGGATAAACCCTTCCACATACCAGCACACCGGAACCACGGAGCGCCCCTCTTCGCGGGCGGTCTCCAGGGCGGTGCGCACCACGTCACCGGCGATCTTACGGCCGCGAAGCGCCGGCGGGGTGTAGGTGTGGGTCATCACCCACTGATCCGCGCCGCGCGGTTCATAGACCACATACGCCTCTTCTCCATCCACCGTTGCGACAAACCGCTGAAAATCGGGGTCATGCTGTACGGTATAACTCATTAGTATCCTTCCTTGAGATCAACGGTGCCACCCTGGTCCTCCGGAGCGCCCTCGGCGATCCAGCGTGCCACGGCGTCGGTCACCTCCTGGGCGCTGGCGCGCGTGGCGGCGGCGTTGTACCCCCCAAGGTGGGGGGAGAGCAGCACGTTGTCCAGTTCGTGAAACGGAAACTGTGAGGGTAACTGCGTGCTTCCGGGAGGATCGGGATAGTGGTACCACGTGTCCAGTGCGGCCCCGGCAAGGGTGCCGTCCCGCAGTGAACGGTACAGCGCCTCCTCCTGAATCACTTCTCCCCGCCCCACGTTTACCAGAACCGCGCCACGCATCTCCGTGAGCTCCCGTGAACCCAGCAGTCCCCGCGTACGTTCGGTCAGGGGCAAGGTGGACACCACCACATCCGCAGCAGAGATCACGTCGCTCAGGCTGGTGGAGACCTCATCGAACAATCCTTCCGGGATGCCCCGTCTGCCTTCCTGCCGCCGAAAACCGCGGCACCGGACGCCAAAGGGCGTCAGAAAACGCGCAAGCCACTGTCCAATGGACCCGGTGCCCAGCACCGCCACAGTGGTGTCGTACAGGGAGCGCCAACTCTCAGTAGGAGGTTCCGCCGCGGCAAAGCCGTGCCATACCCCACCGCGGAGATCGCGATCGTACTCTACCAGGCGGCCGAGACTTCCCATGATCAGCGCCACCGCACGCTCCGCCACCCACATGCCGTTGGCGTGGGCGTTAATCACCTGCAGGGAGCGTTCCCGCAGCGCCGCGACGGGCAGCGTATTGAGCCCCGCCATGGGGACCGCCACCAGACGCAGATTCGGGAGATCGGCAAGGATCTCCGCCGAGCATCCCAAAGTAATCAGGGCGATCGCCTCTCGGCGGGTAGCGGGAGGTAGGTGCGTAATATCCGAGGCGCGACGCACCGGCACCACCGTGGCCCCGGTGGCCAGGGCCAGCTCTTCGGCGCGTTCCTTCCAGAGGGAGTTGTCGGGAGTGTTTAGGAGTACCGTCACGAGCCGTATTGTAGCGCGGCCGTGGCTTGAATAAAAGACCGTCCGCGGATACCGTCCCGGCATGATTTCAGCGGAACTTCGCGCCCACCTTACCGAGAGTCTCCTGCGCAGCCGAGACACGGTATGGTGGCTGGTACGCATCATGGTGCCGGCTTCGGCGTTAGTCTTCATTCTCCAGCGCACGGGCGTTCTGGAGCTTATCGCCGGTGTCCTTCAACCTCTCATGCGGCTGGTGGGGCTCCCGGGAAGCGCCGCCATGGCACTTATCTCCAGTATCCTGGTGAACCTCTACGCCGTAATCGCGATGCTCCCGGTGCTCGGCCTGGACCATCGTCAGCTGGTGATTCTCTCCCTGCTGTGCCTAGTGGCCCATAACTTTTTGGTGGAGCTGGCGGTAACGCGCCGCACCGGCACCCCCATGCGGCGCATGTTCGTGGTGCGGGCGGGAGGCGGCCTCCTGCTGGCGTGGGTACTCTCGCTCATCGTGCCGGAGACAGGCATGTGGACGCAGCCGGTGCAGTTTCCCGGTGGTTCGGTGGATTCAGGGGCGTTGCCTGCGGCCTTGGGACCGG
>CAYQRW010000310.1:0-3748 GCA_964419735.1 uncultured Spirochaeta sp. | reverse complement strand
TCCAGCCAGCGCGCGGCATCCTCCGCGGTAATCGGGTACGGCGGCAGCTCCTCCTGGATCGCCGCGGCGGCACGGTGGGCTGCGTCCCCATGGACCGGAGCCACCGCCGGCGGAGGTGTCTGCCTGCGGGGTATCTTCTTGCGGTTTTCGGTATCGAGACTCCACGTTCCGCCCACCGGCCCACCGTCGGGTGTCAAGAGCACGTTCATTTCCGTGCGCATCGTGCGATAGAAGTGTGCCATGTGGAGCGATGTACCCCCGTTCCCAGCAGCCACCACCTGGGAGCGGGTGAGGATGAATCCTGGGGAGGTGACATACTCCACGGTGATTCCCGTCGCCGCTGAGCCAGTGTCAATCGCTTGCCGTAGCCAGTCGTCATCTACCTCGCACACCACCACCCGGCGCACCGACGGTGGCAGTAGCTGGAACACGTCGGCGGAGGTTGCGATATGTGCGGATGGGATGAGGCTTACGGTATGACCGGTTCTCTGTAACTCTGCGCGATACGCCTCCATCGTGAGGCGGTGGTAGGCCAGAGACACGCGGCTGAACGCGAACTGGCGGAAGAAAAGCGGGTCTTCCACCAGAAACACCGGCCTGGAACCACGCTGTACCGCCGGATGGTGGCGGTACAGCTGGTGGGGATAGACCAGGACTACGGTATCCGGCCCGTCACTGCCCGGTGTCGACGTCATCCTGGGCGCCTTCCGGGAGGAGCAGCAGCTCGATCCTGCGATCCGGGTTGAGAAATCGGCGGGCAGACTCGTGAATCGCCTCGGCGGTGAGGGAATCCACCAGGTCCGGGTACTTCAGGATGTCCGCCGGATCACGATCGTGCTGGACGGAGAACTGCAGCACTGACAGCCAGTAGTCGTTTTCCTGCAGGCCCTGCTCGTACTCATCACGCTGCTGCGCCTGCACCCGCTCCACGTAGTCCGCCGCGGGGGGCTCTGCTACCAGCTCTTGGACCACTTCCACGGCGCGGTCCCGGAGTTCCGGGACGCGGTCGGGATCCAAGCCAAACCCGATCTGCACGTACGACCACGGCTGCGGTACGCGCCACCGCCATCCGCCGGCGCCCACGCTGTACGCCCCGCCCAGCGCCTCCCGGATCTCTTCCCGGAGGCGAATATTCAACACCGAGGCCATGCTGTTAAAGCGGTGGTTTTCCTCTTGTGACCACTCGTATGGTCCATGGAGCACCATCGCTAACTGCGCCACCGGCTCGCTTCCGGCATACACCGTATCGGCGGTAATCCCCTCCGGCCGGGGATAGCGATCCTCCGGTATCGTCTCGTTGCTGGTATCCGACG
Organism: uncultured Spirochaeta sp.; assembly: GCA_964419735.1. Classification (GTDB taxonomy): domain Bacteria; phylum Spirochaetota; class Spirochaetia; order DSM-27196; family Alkalispirochaetaceae; genus Alkalispirochaeta. Next base: position 2,435 of record CAYQRW010000310.1, on the reverse strand, counting down.
CGGGGATCGCCGCGAGGTAGCGTTCAATCAACCCCTCCATATCCTCGATTTCGAAGCTCCCCACGAAGAACAGGGCAAAATCGCCGGGGTCGTTGAAGCGATCGGTGTAGATCTCGCGCATGCGGGAGAGCTCCACGGCTTCCACATCTTCCGGGGTCAAGGGGGCCAGGCGGGCGCTCTCCCCGGCAAACAGTTCCTGCAATCGGCGCGAGTAGCGCCCTTGCGGTGACGCGGCGGCGCTTTGCAGTTGTTGTACCGTTTCCTGCCGCACGGTGTCCCATGCATTCTCTTCGAAGCGGGGAGCCGTGAAGGACGCGTAGATCAGCTGCATCAGGAGTTCCTGATCCGCCTCGCGGGTGCTGCCGGACATCCCTTCAGACACACGACCAATCGATGGGCGGACGCCGGCGGAGCGACCCGACAGGTACCGCTCCAGCGCGGAGGCGTTGAGATTTCCCAGGCCGCTCTCCCGCGCCACCGTGGCGGCCAGTTGCGCGGCTGGAGCGTCATCGGCCGGCACGCACGCCAGTCCGCCGGGACTGAACGCGGAGAAGAGGATTTCGTCTTCCCGCAGATCGGTGGGTTTCAGAAACACGCGCATGCCGTTGGACAGACGAAGCTCCCGCGTTTCCACCTCTTCGTGCTCGATGCGCTCCACGATTTCGCCGCCCTCCGGTTCCTCAGAGATCAGCGCTGCAGCGGGATCCTCCGGAAGGGGTGGGCTAATCTCCGATGACTGCACATCGGAGAGAATCGTAAGAAATTCATCATCCTCGGGAACCGGGTCACCGTTTCTGAGCCGTCCGGATTCATCGGTCTCGAGGTTGGCCAGAACTACGCGGTTATCGCGCTGGGAGAACTCATCGGCGATCTGGGCCACTTCCTCAGCGGAGATCTCCGGCAGCAGTCGCTGATAGAGGTCGTATTCGTACTCGATCCCTGGTACCGATTCGCCCTGCGTCCAGTGCCGGACCAGCTCATCCGCCAAGGAGGCGGCGGGACGGGTTTCGAAATTCACCCGGGCAGATTCAATCGATTCCAGCATCCGGCGGCGCGCCCGGTCGAGTTCCTCTTCAAGAATCCCGTGGCGCCGGGCCCGTTCGAGTTCACGGGCGAGAACACGGAACGCCTCCTGCGTCTGGTCGTCCCGGACCACTGCGGTGGCCACTGCGATTTCGGTGCCCCGCAGAAAGCGGGTATAGCCGACTCCCGCATCTCGCAGGGGCGCCGAGGAGTCCCGAGTGATCTCCCGGAAGCGTTCATTCATGATCGAGGAAAACAGAGAGCGCACCAGGAGCTGCCGGTAGTCCCCGACAGTTTCGGTGGCCACCGGTCGCCGCAGTGCATACAGGGATACCGTGCTGCGAGACGCCTCCGAGTCGGCGGCGATACTTACCCGCGTGTCCTCGCGCTCGGGCACGGTATAGTAGGGGCGGTTGAGGTTCTCTTCCGGGCGGGGGAGGGAGCCCAGGTGTTCCTGGATCAACTGCTCCATTTCATTCGCCGGCAGGTCCCCGGCGGCGACAAACGCCATGTTATCCGGCCGATACCACCGCTCATAGAAGGAGACAAACTCACTGCGCGGCGCGTTCCGCACTACCTCCATATCACCGATGGGAAGACGCTCCGCGTAGCGGGAACCGGCAAAGAGGGTGGGAATGTGGGTCTCCTGCATCCGCTGGGCCGCCCCCCGACTCCCGCGCCATTCTTCCACGATCACACCCCGCTCCCGGTCGATCGCCTCAGGTTCAAAGGTGAGAGCAGACGCCCACTGCTGCATCACGGAAAATCCGGTGGCCAGCGCCTGGGCATCGTCGGAGGGAATTTCCAGTTTATAGACCGTCTCGTCAAAACTGGTATAGGCGTTGACGTCCGGTCCAAAGCGGATACCGAGCCCTTCCAGGTAAGCCACCAGCTCATCCTCTCCGTAGTCCTCGGTGCCATTAAACGCCATGTGTTCCACAAAGTGGGCCAGCCCCTGTTGCGAGTCCGTCTCCACGATGCTTCCGGCATCTACGATGAGGCGCAGGACCACCTTGTCCTCGGGGCGGGGATGGCTCACCGTGAAATACTCCAGGCCATTTTCCAGCCGGCCGCGGAGAATCTCCTCCCGAAACGGGAGTGGCGTCTCTAAGAATGAAGTGTCGTGAGCCGCGGGTTCCGGTACTCCCCGGGCGGAAAGTAGGGTAACCGGTATCAGAAGCAGCAGCGACAGCAGAAGATAACGTTGAAGTGTGGCGAATCGTCTCATATAGTCAAAACATACGGCGCACACCGCCCACCGTCTATAGAATCACGCTATTGATAGCTGATCGCTTGACTCATCAACACCACTCAGCGCAATATACTTGAGTTAATCACGTGAATATAGTGACAAACCAGGAGGAAAACTGTGAGTTACCGACTTGAAACCCTGGCGCTGCACGCCGGCCAGG
>CAYQRW010000309.1:0-3778 GCA_964419735.1 uncultured Spirochaeta sp. | reverse complement strand
TGCCGTGCTTCCATCCGCACAAACTGTTGATATCCGATGATCACCCCAAGCGGTTTGCCCCGACGCACGACCAACTGGGGATGTGCCTCAGCGGTGCGAAGAAGCTCAGAGAAATTGCGCTTGGCGTCGGTTGCGTTCCACGTGTTCATGACCACCTCTTGTGATCAATTATACTCTTAACTGATCATCTGGGAAGATTCTTTCGGTAGGCATCAGGAGGCGGGTTCGGATCGAACTGGCGCTCTCGGCGGGCGCCTTGGGTATCGGGATCGTTCGTATCGGTGCGGTCAGGTGTTCCGTGGCAACGCCGTGGCCAAACTTATGAAAACACCGATACGCTCACCCCTCCCCTGATGTACATTTTCATAGACAGAAAAGCGCATCAACGTCTATACTAATGGACATGCAGCGAAAAGGCCCCCAACTGTTCCCCTCGGATCAGCGGAGACTCAAGGATCTCGGTGAGCGGTTCCGTCTCGCCCGCCTCAGGCGAAAATTCTCCATGGAGATGGTGGCCACCCGCGCGGGAATCTCACGCACCTCGCTATACAAGGTCGAGCGGGGTGACCCTGCGGTGACCCTCGGGGTATACCTGCGCGTCCTAGCGGTGTACGGATTGAGCGAGGAGGTCGACCAGATCGCTGCGGACGACACCCTCGGTCGTCGTCTCCAGGACCTGGCGCTCCTGCCGGAACGGTCGTGACCGTGCACGATCAACTCGAAGTCTGGATCGACAGCGACATTCATCCACTCCGGAAGATCGGCGTCTTGTCCCACGACCGTGGAACGGTCTGGTTCGCCTATGATGACGAATGGCTCACGTTCCCGACGGCATTCCAGATCGACCCTCGGCTGCAACTCCTCTCCGGTTCGGCGTACGCCCACCCCGAAACGGGAAACTTCGGCGTCTTTCTCGACTCAGCTCCCGACCGATGGGGGCAGACGCTGATGAACCGGCGAGAACTGCTCGCCGCGAAAGACGAGGGCAGGCGTCCCCGGACACTTCGGCCCTGGGATTACCTCACCGGTGTCCAGGATCAGACCCGGCAGGGAGCGCTGCGATTCAAGCCGCCCGGTACCGACCGGTTTATCGCCTGCGACGAGTTGACCGTCCCACCCGTCACCGCCCTCGCGGCGCTCTCAGACGTCGCAACCGAGCTCACCAGAACCGACCACGACGACCTTTCCGCGTTGAAGCAATGGCTCTCGCTGCTCGTTGCACCCGGATCATCCCTCGGCGGCGCGCGTCCCAAGGCGAACGTTGTCGACGACGACGGATCGCTCTGGATCGCAAAATTCCCCGCTCACCAGGACCGGCGGGACGTCGGCGCCTGGGAATACGTAACCTGGACGCTTGCACAACAAGCGGGTATCACCGTACCCCTCGCGGCAATCGACCGCGTCGGCTCCTCTCCGTACCATACATTTCGGGTTCGTCGATTCGATCGCCGCGGGGCAACGCGCCGCTTCTACGCGTCGGCCCTCACGCTTCTGGACAAGACTCCCGGCGACGAAGCGAGCTACCTGGAGCTCGCGGAGTTCATCAGCAACTACGGAGACCCCGCCGGTCTTGAGGATGACCTGCACCAACTCTTCCGCCGCGTCGCATTCAACGTTGCCGTGGGAAACCGCGATGATCACCTAAGAAACCACGGATTCATCCTCGAGAACGGCGGGTGGAGACTCGCCCCCGCGTTCGACGTCAATCCCGACCCTGACAAAGCGACCCATGTGCTCGCCATCGACGAGGCCGACACCCGCCCGGACATCGCAACCGTCCGGGCCACGGCCCCCTACTATCGACTCCCATCCCTCGGCGCGGACGCGATCATTGCCGACGTGATGACCGCCGTCGATACCTGGCATGACACCGCTCGCCGCCTGGGTCTATCACAGGAAGAGATCCTGCAGACCACCCCCGCCTTTCACTCGACGGTGTAGGCCGGAGCGTAGGAGAAGCAGTCGCCAAGCGGTTTCTTGCGACCGTGTCAGTCAGGCGGGTACTACTCCGTTCTTGACTGTGTCCTGGCATCCGGCTCAACGCAGAGATGGCGGCCACATCCGCGCCCAAGCCGCCGGTCCCGGACGCGGTCCCTGGCGTCATAGATCCATCAACGGCGCACTGAAGCCAAGAAGCGCAGCGCATTGGTTCATGCGGGTGTCGAGCGACCAGACTGAGACACGTCCAGGATCGCCGGCGGGAACCTCGGCATTCAGCCAATGCTCCGCCGATGCCAGATGAATCGCGTCGAGGGATCGGACCACCACCGGATAGGGCCCCTCAGCTCGCCGAAGCACGGGGTCGGTAAGCCTTATCGTGGCGATTCGCGGAGAGAGACGAGCGAATCGGTGCCGCGCCGCCGTAGTGGCAACGGCGGAAAGGCGATCAGTCTGCAGGGCACGGTACAGTCCGCGAGCAACCTCCGTCCACAGAAGTCGGCTTGACGCGACCCACCGGCTGCCATCCAAAGGCGTGAGCACATCGCTTCCCTCGAGCAGCCAGGCCAGCACAACGCTCGTGTCCAGATAGTTCAGCTGGTCACTCACCGCGGTCCTCGGTGATCAGGGCCAGTGCAAGCCCGTGGTGAGCTTCGACGAGTCCTTCCGAACCGATTCCTTCAAAGGAGAACGGCTCGGAGGGATAGTCCACAAGTTGCGCATCGGAGCCATTCCGACGAATTTCCGCAACCGGTCGGCGGTGCTCAGTTATCAGGTACGTCTCGCCGCGCTGTACGTCACGCAAGTATGCGGATAGGTGGGCCTTGAAATCAGACACACTCAGACTCTTCATAGGTCAAATATAGGTCATATTTCGCGCGCTATCAATGGGACGGAATGATCAGCAGGACGGCAGGTTCAGAAGATGCGTCGTACCGTCTCGCCGCGCTTTTCATGCGATCCTCTTGATGTCGGTCTGCGAGAAACTGTCGCCTGTAAACAGTAGCGGGACGTCCAGTGTGCGCGCCAGGGCATAGGAGAAGCAATCGCCAAAGTTGAGGCCTGCCGACTGGAGATGACGATCCCGGTCTCTACCCGCGTTGCCGCTGAAATGACACAGCGATCCGCGGTGGCTATTGTTTCCACAAGAACCGCTCGCTCCGGCTCGTTTGCCAAGATCGCGAACAGCGCGGAGGTATCCACCACGATCATGAAAACGCCCCATGCTCGTCGTAGGCAAGGATTTCGTCGGGCGCACGGTCGTCGAGAACCGGAAGCTCACTGCATTCGCCGGAGATCTCTAGAAGGTCCTGCACACGGCGGCTCTGTTCAGCCCGCCGTCGCCGGCGCTGACGGTCAAGCACCGTAGAATTGTGCAAACAATTTGTGTTGCCCGGGCAAACCTTTTTGTTTGCACTTTTCAAGGGCGCGGCGCGTGGCGCAGGCTGGGTGCAGTGGGTAGCGGAGGCCTGGCGCGGTGGGTGGCGCAGGCCTGGTGCAGTGCACGGGACGGTGCGCAGCTGTCGATGCTCCCAGCGGACACCGTTGACTACCAGTCGGGGCAGTTCGACGCTCTCCGGCGCGGTCATGGTGTTCCGTTTGGTGTCTGGTTCAATTGTCGGGCTGATACTCTCGGATCCCACGCTTTTGTACGATCCAGAGTTCGCCTGTCAGATCCTTATTCATCGCGACGTCGTGGCCAAACTCGCGGAATATCTGCGCGCCGCGACGTCCGAGATTCTCGTCAAGCTTGAAGCGCATGGGTCTGGCTACGCTCCGTGGGGGAGATCAATGAAGCGTTCACGAGGATCTCGTCGTGACTCATTCCCTCGGCGAGCAT
>CAYQRW010000308.1:0-3790 GCA_964419735.1 uncultured Spirochaeta sp. | reverse complement strand
GAGGAACCCGCCGTTGTCACAAGTCGCGTATCGCCTACGGGTCGTACCGCAGGCGCCCAGCGCCGAGGAACGATCCCGATAGCGAAGCGAGAAACGCGACGACAACCGCCGCGGATTGGTAGCGCGGCGGATCAAGTCCGGGCTATCGGCACCCTACTCTTCGGGCATGATAAGGCCAGCAGCACACATGACCATGCGTCCTATATATTGCCGTTCAAGACGGCCGTCGATGAGTGGGATGTCTATCCGTGGGTACGCTCATGATTTATCTGACCAGCATCATTCCATGGATTTATGACCGTTACACCGGTTCTATCGAAGTCCCTGACATTTCGCGTCGCCAACGTGCACTCATGTGTTCGACAGATTGCCGCAATCTGTGCGTCGGCCATAGCAATTGGAAGACCGGCGGCCTCATGTTCGACCACAAGCGTCGCATACTCGACAGCGGCATTTGCGTCGAACACGAGAATCCGGTTTCTGAACTCCTCGTCAAAGATGGACTCCGCTACAGTCATTAGCTTCCGCCGTCGTGCCCCATCCGGCAACCGGCCGATTCCGTAGAGAATCTCGGCAACGGTAACGGCGGTGACGGCCGTCTGTGGCGTCGGTATCGAATCTACCCATGAGAGAACATTCGTGTCCGGGGTCGGCTTCATGATCTCCGAGAGCACGTTCGTATCCCAGACGATCATTGGAGGTTCTCTGGGACTCGCGGTTTCTCGGTTCTTTGGGGAAGATCCAGTTCAACCCCTCCCAGGTCCTTGAGTCGGTTCCGGATTCGTGTTCCGATACCGGTCGATTCCTCGAGGTTCTCCGAATCCGACAATGCAGATCGGAGGATCGACCTCGCTTCCTCTTCCATCGAGTGATCATGCCGGGCGGCACGAATCCGTAGGCGTGACTTCAGTTCGTCGTCGAGGTTCCGTATGGTTAACGTTGCCATGATACCCCCATTCTGATAGCAATGCTTGCAATGCTAACTCTACTCCGCAGGCATGGTTTGTTCAACGAGTAGCGTGGGCTCATCCAGCGGAAACGGGGATTAGACCAGGTCATTGCACGCTGCCCGTGTTTCCATGTTGCTCCGTAGGCTGGTACCATGGGGCCAGGAGAATACCGACGCCATGGGCAAAATACTTCCCTTTCCCGGAAACGATAACCAGAGCGAGAACCCATCCCCGTCTTTCGGACGGTCGGATAGCTCGAACCCCTTCGGCAAAGAGCTCGGCGTGGAGACCCATGAACTCGATGATCTTATCTCCGGTGATCCGGACCGTTGGCAGAACTGCTTCACCGTCCAGCCGACGCTCAGTGATGAGGATAGTGCCACGATCCCGGTGCTGGTTTACGCCCGGGCGTTGCTCCAATCGATCTATGAACGTCAGCCGCTCCCGGCAACGGCCAAGGGTAATCTTCCCACCAGCGTGGTAAAAGAGCTGTTTCAGGGAGCGATGTCGGATGCGGAGTGGTCGTTTATAAAGGTAGCCCGGGAGGATCACAGTCCTGTTCTCCAACGCACGCGCCGGCTTACCCAGGATGCGGGGCTGCTGGCGTTTCGATCAAAGAAGTTCTCACTTACCAAGGCCGGAGCGGCTATTCTATCCGGTAACGACAATTCCGAGCTGTACCGCCGACTCCTGGCCAGCGCCATGCGCACACCACAGCGCCTGGAACACCATGACCGCCTTCCCCGAGGCGCCGTCACCGTACACACCGTGCCGTTGCTCCTGCATGCGGTGAGAGGCAGTAGTGAGCTCTATGAGGAAGACCTGTCGGAGCTCCTGTATGGCGTCTATGGTAGATCCTGGGGCGGTGAACCGGTTGGCGAGGAACTTGATTCCATCATTCGGTTGCGCTTCTTTCAGCGTTTCGGCGAGTTTTTCGGGTTGTTCCGGCAGCTTCCGCAGTTTGACCATCCCCTCATCGAGGAAGACCGAATTTATTATTACTACACTCGGTGGGAACCGACGGTGGTTTTTGGCCGCGCCATCAGTTGGAAGTTTGCTCCCCCACCCCAGGCGTTTCAGACTCCCGAAATGGCCGCCTACAATTGGACCTCGGCCGTCCACGAGCTGCAGCTGCAGATCAACGGCACCAGGGACTACGAGACCACCCGGAACTGCTTGCGCGCGCTGGAGCGGTGCCCCACGGAGGCGGATGCGTACGTGGTACTGGCCAGATTGTATGAGGGTGATCCGGAACGAGCCCTAAACTTCGTCGAGTCCGGCCTGGACGCCACCCGGAGGCAAGAGCCGGAGATTGCACCGGGCACATCCCCCTGGCGTAGTCATCTGTACCGTGATGTGATGCGGCTCCATCTGATTCGGGCACAATCTCTGCTGGAACTGGGTCGCACGGACGAGGGATTTCGAGAGTTTGATCAGCTCCTGCAGATCGATCCGGAAGATCTCATGGGTGCCGCCCTGTGGTACGTCCTCGCCTTAATTGAGCACTCCCGATACCACGACGCCCAGCGGATACATGCAGAGTACTGCGCACATACGCCACCTGATGCAACCTGGACCGGCGCGCTGTTGGCGTGGGCCGCGGGGGACCGGGCGGAAGCCAAGCGCTTGGCCACTGAGGGGCTCCGGGAAAACCCCTGGGTAGTGAGCGCCTTGCTTGGACGGCGACTTGAGACCACCGAGGACCCCCATGATCGATTCGACGCCCAGGATGCGCTGTTCTACGCCCACCGGGCAAGTTCGGCATGGCGCCACGTGGAAGGAGCCTACGCCTGGCTACGCCGCCTGGAAGGTACGGCACCTGGCCGCTGACGGTGTTCGGGCTCAACGACGTGATTCACCGGCGACGCCGACACGTTTCGCCAACCGCCCCGGTCATGGTAGAGTAAGACTCCATGAAAACAATCAATCCACGAGAGCTTGAACTGAGTCCAGTGCGACAACTACTGGATGATTGGATGCTGCTATCTGCTGGTGACTTCAATGAAGGTCCGGGCGCGATTAACGCCATGACCGTAGCCTGGGGGTTCATCGGCGCCATGTGGCGGCGGCCGGTGGCGATCACGCCGGTTCGTCCTACCCGCTACACCTATGAGTTCATGGAACGCACGGATACCTGGACCTTAACCGCATTTCCCGAGGCTCACCGCGAGGCGCTGCAGATCTTAGGATCGCGGTCCGGACGTAACACCGACAAAATGGCCGAAAGCGGCCTCACCCCGATTGCCGCGGGTACGGTGTCGGCACCGTCCTACGCAGAAGCGGTCCTCTGCATCGAATGCCGGACCGTGTACTACAACGATATCGTCCCGGCGCGCATGCTGGATCGCTCCCTGGAAAACCACTACGAGAACGACTACCACCGCATGTACTACGGAGAAATTTTGGCGGTACAGATTGCAGAATGAGTCGGATCGATTGTTCCACGAGTGGATTGGCAAGACGATCCTCCTCGTGGAGGACGAAGCGCTTATCGCCCTGGCGGAACGGACAACGCTGGAGCGCCATGGATACCGCGTCGTCACGGCGAGCACCGGCGAACAGGCGGTAGACGTGGCGCTGACCACGCCCAAGATCGACCTGGTTCTCATGGATATCAACCTGGGCCCCGGTATCGACGGCACGGTGGCAGCTGAACAGATCCTCGAGGAGCGTAATCTCCCCCTGGTCTTCCTCTCGTCTCACACCGATCCGGAAGTGGTGGACAAAACGGAACGCATCACCTCCTACGGGTACATCGTCAAGAACTCCGGTGAGACGGTGCTTACGGCATCGATCCGGATGGCGTTCCGTCTGTTTGAGAGTCGCAAGATCGCAGGCGA
>CAYQRW010000307.1:0-3794 GCA_964419735.1 uncultured Spirochaeta sp. | reverse complement strand
CCGATCGGTGACCCGGAGCTGTGTGCTCCGCCGGAGGTACGTTTCTTTCCCATAGTCCCTTTCCTTAGTCTTTCCTTAGTAAAACAGTGTACTTAGTGGAAGCATACCAATATCGCGAGGATACGCCAATGCTGGACGCAATACTTACGATTTGTTACGATAACCGTAAGAGGTGACAATTAATGCTTTCAATGAAAACAGATGCGCGGTATGCGCTGGTGGTACCGACAAGCATGGGGGTGCGCATTACTCCGGTGAACGGTCAGCCCACCCATTCATCCACGATGTTTGAAATGCAAGCCACCAGTGCCGAGACGAACGTGGCCAGCATTGCGTCCTATTTGGGGCTTCCGACCAAAGTGCTCACCGCCTTTGTATCCGGTAGCCCGATTGCCCGCTTCATAAAAGACAATCTGGCCGCCCGACACATGGAATTTGAGGGTCCGGAACGCTCCCAGGGCGGTCCATGGGGCTATCGTCACCAGTTCAATATCGCCGACAGCGGCTACGGCAGCCGGGGGCCTCGCGTCCATAACGATCGCGCCGGTGAAGTGGGACGCACGCTCTCCACCGAGGATTTCGACCTGAAACGGCTGTTCGAAACGGACGGCGTCCAGGTACTGCACCTTTCGGGGTTGGTGGCGGCGTTATCGCCGGAGACGGCACGGTTCTGTCTTGACCTGGCACGAGAGGCGCGCGCCCAGGGTACGCTGATCTCCTTTGATCTCAACTATCGCACATCCTTCTGGGTGAACCGGGAGACGGAACTGCGGCATGTGTTTCATGAAATCGCCTCCATTTCTGATATCCTGGTGGGAAACGAAGAGGACTTTCAGCTCAGTCTGGGACTCGAGGGCCCCCCTCCCGGTGGCGCCGGTCTGGCAGGCAAGATGGAGAGCTTCCAGCAGATGATCCAGACCGTTCGAACGGCCTATCCCGAGGTGTCCGTCTGTGCCACCACGCTGCGGGAAGTTGTCAGCGCCAACCACCATCTCTGGGGTGCGATACTTTCAGTGGGAGATCAGTGGTACACCGCCCCTCCCCGAGATATTACCGTACTGGACCGCATCGGTGGCGGCGATGGCTTCGTTGGCGGTATGCTGTACGCCATTCTCCGCGGTTGGCAGCCGGAAACGTGGGTGCAGTTCGGGTGGGCCTCCGGCGCGATGGCCACCACGTTCACCACCGACTACGCTCAGCCCTTGGATGAGGGGCAAGTCTGGGCGATCTGGAACGGCAATGCCCGCGTGGCACGATAAGGATATTCTATGGATTGGACACTTGCCTGGGGCGGACCTCAGACACAGCTTGATGACGACACGATCCGGGAGGCGCTCACCGAGTACCTCACGCGGATAGATGCACACCGGATCCTGGTGATTCCCCCCGATTTTTCCCGGTATTTCTCGTATGCCGGGCGCGTCACGGAGATTCTCTACGAACTGGCCGGGGACCGGATCACGGCGATTCTTCCTGCGCTGGGAACACACCGGCCTATGACCGACCTCGAGCTCGAGCGGATGTATGGCTCAGTGCCACGACACCTCTTTCGCAATCACGATTGGCGCAACGACGTCACCACCCTGGGCACCGTACCACGGGAGTTTGTGCGGGAGGTGTCCGAGGGCCTCGTCGACTATGAGTGGCCGGCCCAGGTAAACCGGTTGCTCATATCGCCGGAGGAGAAGTTCGACGCGATCATCTCCGTGGGACAGGTGGTGCCCCATGAAGTGATCGGTCTGGCCAATCACGCCAAGAACATCTTCGTCGGTACCGGAGGGTCGATCGGGATCAATCGCAGCCACTTTCTGGGCGCGGTCTACGGCATGGAACGGATCATGGGGCGCGCGGATAATCCGGTGCGCGCGGTGATCAACTACGCTGCGGAGCACTTCCTGGCGGACCTGCCCGTCTCCTACCTTCTCACCGTGATGGAGCCGATCCCCGGACACGACAAGCCGGTAATGCGGGGGCTCTTCGCCGGCGTGGGCCAGGAGTGCTTCTACCGCGCCGCCGAGCTTACGATAGCTACGAATCTCACCTTCCTGGATGAGGCCCCGGCGCACGTGGTGGCATACCTCGACCCCGACGAGTTTCACTCCACCTGGTTGGGGAATAAGGCGATCTACCGCTCCCGCATGGCGATCGCCGACGGCGGCACGCTGACGATTATCGCCCCCGGGGTGCAGGGGTTTGGTGAGGATCAGCAGATCGATCGCCTGATTCGGCGCCACGGATACTACGGTCGGGATGCCACCCTGGCCGCGGTTGATTCCGACCCGGAAGTCGCGCAAGACTTGAGCGCGGCGGCCCACCTGATTCACGGATCGTCGGAGGGACGCTTTCAGATAGAGTACGCCGCCGGTGGACTCTCTCCGGAAGAGATCACCGCGGTGGGTTATACCTGGAAAGATGTAGAGCAGGTCCTCCAGCAGTATCCCGTCCATGAAATGGAAACCGGCTGGAACACCCAACCCGACGGGGAACGGATCTACGTCATCAAGCAACCGGCGCTCGGCCTTTGGACTGAGCGATCAAAATTCGAATAGCGGCGCTCAGGCGCCCGGGAGAACACAGATGCAGGCAGATATTGGACTGGTAGGTCTGGCGGTAATGGGCCAGAACCTGGTCATGAACATGAACGATCACGGATACGCCGTAGCGGTGTATAACCGAACCGCCGCGAAGACGGAAGATTTCGTCGCCGGCACCGCCGCCGGGCGAGATACGATCATTCCCGCCTATTCGGTAGAGGAGCTGGTAGCTTCTCTGAAGCGCCCCCGCCGCGTGATGTTAATGGTTAAGGCGGGGGAAGTGGTGGACCGTTTCATTGAACAGCTCCTACCGCACCTGGAGGAGGGAGACATCATCATCGACGGCGGCAATAGCCACTACCCCGACTCCGTGCGGCGGACGCGGGAGCTCAAGGAGAAAGGTATCCTCTTCATCGGCACCGGCGTCTCCGGCGGCGAGGAGGGTGCGCGGAACGGCCCCTCCCTGATGCCCGGGGGCAACCCGGACGCCTGGGAGCCGGTACGTCCGATTTTTCAGGCGATCGCCGCCAGGACCCCCGAAGGGGACGCCTGCGCTGACTGGGTAGGTGCCGACGGCGCCGGGCACTACGTGAAAATGGTGCATAACGGCATCGAGTACGGAGACATGCAGCTCATCGCTGAGGCCTACCACCTGATGAAGGAAGGCCTGGGAATGAGCAACCAGGAGATGCATGAAGTCTTTGTCTCCTGGAATAAGACCGAGCTCGACAGCTTTCTGATCGAAATTACCTCGGAGATCCTCACCGCCACCTACGAAGACGGCAGCCCGGTACTGGACTCGATTCTCGATGCCGCCGGCCAGAAGGGGACGGGGAAATGGACGGGCATTAATGCCCTGGAGGAGGGAATACCGGTCACGCTTATCGTGGAGGCGGTCTTCTCCCGCGCACTCAGTGCCCTCAAGGACCAGCGTACCACCGCCGCGCAGATCCTCTCCGGTCCCGACCCGAAGTTCTCCGGAGAACGCGCGGAACTGGTGGAGGAGATCCGGCAGGCGCTCTTGGCGTCCAAGATCGTCTCCTACGCGCAGGGATTTATGCTGATTAAGAGTGCCGACGAGCAGTATGGCTGGAACATCAACTACGGCAACGTGGCAATGCTCTGGCGCGCGGGATGCATCATTCGTAGCGTCTTTCTGGGGGACATCAAAAAGGCGTTTGAACGCGTCCCGGACCTGGACAACCTGCTCCTGGACGATTACTTCCGCGGCCTCATCGACAAGAGTCAGACCGCCTGGCG
>CAYQRW010000306.1:0-3830 GCA_964419735.1 uncultured Spirochaeta sp. | reverse complement strand
ACCTGACAGTAGGTAAACGCCAACGCCTGCGCGGGCAGTGTGATCGTCTGCCAACGGCCGGAGAGGTCCAGGTACCTGAACGGCGAGGGGTCCGCAGTGAACTCATCGGCCCGCAGCAGCAGCGGACGAAACGCGACGCGCCCCTGGTCCACTTGGACTCCGAGTTCTCCGAAACGTGCGATCACATCCTCTTTGACCTGACCAGTCATTCCCGGCTGCTGGGCTCCGGCAAATCCCGGGGTGTGGGAGTAAGGATCAACCGGTATCGCCCCATACTCCGCGGGACTCTTGTGCACGCCGATTCCTGCTTTGATCTCGAAGTAGTGCGGGATAAGGGTGGTGTTGCCGGCACGAATCGACTCGAGGACTGCCACGTTGAGTTTGGAAACCATGTGCCAGTAGATTGAACCGAGCCCCTCGTACTTAAAGAACGTTCCCGACCGGCCGGTAAACGCCCGATGGTGGAAGACGGCCTCATAGATATCCAGGACCGTAGCCCGATCTGTCTCCGTTGGGGCCGCGCCGCTATCGGTTGCTGCTATAGCATCCAGCGTCTTTTCGAGCTCTCGGACGTTGCGAAACGCCGCATGAAAGCGCACTGTGCCGGTTGCGTCGCGCCGCACCACTCTTCCATCAGCGCGGTCCACCTCGGCGAGAAGCCACGGGGATCGCTGCAGCAGATCATCGGGGACCCGGTTCTTCTCGAGAACCGACGGCAGCGTCTTATCCGGGTACAGCAGATAACTCGCGGCATCCGGTCGGTAGAGCGCGCTGCGCCGGAGGGAGTCCAGCAACTCCTGCTCCTCCGCCGGGTTCAGCAGACCGGAGGTGAGAACAGCCACCTGTCCCTCCAGCATCTCGTCGAGGGGATCTACAACGGCGCCGCCCTCGGTGATCCGCAGGACGTTGTACGAATGGTAGAGCCCATCGGGGCGTCGGTTGCGGCGGATCGTATCATCGAGGTGGTCGCGGACGTTGTGCAGCACGGTGTGAATCTCGCCATACGAGAGGGATTCCTCCTGCGATCCTACCTCTCCCCGGTATACTGCCTCCCGATAACTCGAGCCGGCGCGGCCAAGTTGGCTTATGACCTCATAGCGCGCCGCCGGTGAGTCGGGTGCACCGGGAGGCCCCAGAATCGCCCCTACCTGCCGAAGGAGCTGCGCCAGCAGGCTACTGACGGAGGTCTTACGGTCACCGTCCGCCGGAAATAGCTCGAGGAGAAACGAGAGGAAGCGCCGTAGGTAGGCCAACGTCACCAGGGAGAGTCCCCACCCGGCCAGAGCGTTGTTGGCGTCGTTCCACTCCGGGCGCTGGGTGTTCATCCAGATTCCACCGCCGGGGACGTAGTTACTGATCTTGGTGAGGGCGGTAATCAGGAGTTTTTCGGTGAGTGAGACCAGATGGATCCGCCCCTCCTGGCGGTACAGCTTCCCGTCGGTCCCCATCGCCGCTACCCGTTCCGCCACTAGTGCCGCCCACGTGTCGTCGTAGATGATCGAATCGTACGGGTTTCGCACGATCTCATCGAAGGGTTTAATGCGATAGGGTACCGACGCACTGGCGTAGGCCGGTACGTCCAGAGCGCGTTCCAGCGTCCCCGGTTCGTAGCGCCGAGCCAACTCCAAAAGGCGCCACAGGTACACGATCTGGTGGTCACCCCAGTAGCCGATATTTGACCACGGATCCTCCGGGTCCATGATCTCCCAGTCAATTCCGGTGCGAGATATGCGATACGGGTTGTACCCGTCTGCGGTGGAGGCGTTAAGAAAGGTAGCAATCATCGCCGGCAGGTAGCGCGGATACGATAGTGCCAGCGCTTCCCAATTCTGGAAGATGTCGCGCCAATTCCCCTGCCACGAGCGCTTTCGACTGCCGTCGGGGCGCTCCACATCGATGAAGAAACGGTTCCAGGGCCGGCTCGGATCGCCGTGGCGGCGGCTGAACATGAGCGGCAGATACTCTCCCACCAGCCGCTTCAGATGCGCATCGTTCCGGCCCTCGGTCAGCGACTGCAGCTCACCATAAGGCACCCGCTCCGGAAGATCTTCCAGGAACGCCCGATGAGCCTGGGCAACGGTGGAATTGCGGATAGCCACATACGCGCGCAGGTCGTCGCGGTCGATCACGTAGCCCTCGGCGAAGATTCCACCGCGCATAATATTGAACAACACGTTGGAATAGTGACGAACCGCCACCAGGATGTCGGCACCGACCTGGTTTCCATCGGCCGCGGCTACTAGCCGCGCCAGCTCATCTTCTCCAGCCGCCACATCGGTCATGACAAGGGAGAAGCGGTCTGCAGCGCTCCGGTGTTGCGATAGCAGGAGTTCCAAGTCCGCCACTGCGGCGGTATCGAGCGCGGTATCCAGCACCGTGAGCCACGAAGGCGCATCCTGGCGACCCACGGTCACGGTGGCGGCGGTGAAAAACGCCCCGCGACGCCCGCGGATCACCGACTCCTGCTGAAGCGGGGATCCTCCGAGAAACGCCTCAACTTGTTCCTCGGAGAGCAGCACCGTGGGGTCTGGTAGACCCGCGTGCCACGCCACCGCCGCCTGCAGAGCCTCACTGGGCTCCGCCCGGTCGGTAATGATAGAGCTCATGGCGTAGACCGCCAGATCGGCAGGACGCTCCAGCGCGGCGGTCTTGTAGCCGTCCACCAACGTGCTGGCCCGCTCCTGAGTACCGCGGTCTACCCCGGCGGGCAGCACGTTGCGTACACCGTCCAGAATATCCACCGTGCGCGGGTGGGCATGCTTACTGTGCAGTTCGGCGGTCCGCACAAAGCCGAAGCGCCGACTTAAGCGCCACTCATAGCGAAATACCAGCTCCAACGTCCGGTTGTACTCCTCAAACACGATGCGATCTCCCGCATGGCTTTTGAGCAGGCGTCGGGAGATCTGGTACAGACCGCGGTAGCGTTCGCTGAAGGGGATCCAGAGGGCGGCGGTCCCGCCGGGGGCCGGCTCCGCAGCATCGGGGTACACGCGGATCGCCGTGAAGGGACCGGTGGTGTGAGTCGACTCGTGAATCTTATCATCGGTGTAATAGGGAAAGAGCGCCTGATCGGGGCTTCCCCGGCCACAGGTGAGGCCCCCGCTACTGGAGAGGTACATCCAGTGGTTCGAGCTACCGGCCACGGTCATGAGAAACGGCGGCATCTGGTCACAGTGGTGAATCTCGTAGTAGGCGGTCTCCCGCTCCCGAAGGGAGCCGCCGGAAGGCGCCTCGGTAGACACCTCCAGCGGAAGACCATTAATGGTCATGGTGATTGACGGTGAGTTATTCATGGTAGTTCTCCAAATCGCTGGGCGCAGCCGGTGTGCTGTGGCCTTATTCCTTTACCGCGCCAAAACTGATACCGCTTACCAGATACCGCGACAGAAACGCGAAGGCCACAATAATCGGAACTACGCTCAGGGCGATTCCCAGATACATGGCGCCGAAGTCGCGTTGGTAGGTCGTGGTGTTGAGTTGCTGAATCAGCAACGGCAACGTGTACTTCTCTTGACTATTTAACAGCGTCAGCGGCACGAGATAGTTGTTCCACTGCGCCAGAAAGGTGAAGATCGACATCGTGGCCACGCCGGGCATCATCAACGGCAGGGCGATCTTGTTGAAGATCTGAAACTCCCCCGCCCCGTCGATGCGTGCCGCCTCCAGTAGACTGCGGTTGACCACACTCACCGCGTACTGCCGCAGAAAAAATACCACGTATGGGCTGGCGATTGCCGGAAGGATCAGCGCCAGTCGGGTGTTGTACAGTCCGATTCCGATCATTAGCTTAAACAGGCCCACCAGCATGATCGTTGGGGGGAGCATGATCA
>CAYQRW010000305.1:0-3847 GCA_964419735.1 uncultured Spirochaeta sp. | reverse complement strand
ATCGCCGGCCGCCGCTCAGGCGGCAGCCGCCTCTGACACCCACCGGGAGCCCAACACCCAAACCGCCGGCACCATCCAGAGCGATGAGCACCAGGCCCGTCCACGCAGACATGCTGGCTCCCCCGGGCCCGCCTTCGGCCGGCCCATCCGCTGAGGGCAATCACCTGCGTTCAGGGTCCCCGTACTGTTGCCCCGGGAGCAGGCCCGCCGTCGTGCCGTCCGTGGCACGCCGGCTACACAGAATACCTGTTATTACCACCACGGCATCCTTCCTGGCAGCAATAACAGGTATTCTGTGCACCTGTCCCGGGGCAAGCATCACCTCATAGGCGGCGGCGGCCCGCGGCGGCCTCCCCGGAACCACCAGCCTGATTCACCATGGCGGCCGCGGCCGCCACAGACCGCCGCCGCTGGGGGCCACCTTCCTTCCAGGAGTGCTCATGCTGCTCACCGCGTATGTCTGACCACGGCAGCCGGGGGAGTGGGCGGTATCTTCATCGCAGGTGGGCATCATCTCTCTTCGCACACTCCTGTTCGCTCGCGCTCACCCGTGTGCTCACGACGTGCCTCTGCTGCTATGTCGGCGCAGCGTCTCCCCGGCAGCGCCCGCGCGACGGATCACTGAAGTGGGGGTAGCGCCCGGCATGCCCGAACCCCTCCCGCGCCTTCGGTCCGCCCTGACCACTCCCCCGGTGACGGGGCGGCTTCGGGGATTTTCACTCGCTATCGCTCGTCCATCCCCGAAGCCGCCCGGAACTGCCCGACTTTCCGACGATTCAGTTTTTTTTCCGACCGATTCGGGGCGTGTTTTCTTGGGTCCGCTTCCGCTACTTTTTGCAACCTTCTGAGAGTGTAGGATGTGTAGCTTTATGTAGCATTAATCAGAGAGTCTCCTCGTGAGAGGAATAAGGGAAAGAATCCGAAAAAAGCTGCACCGATGCTGCATTGCCTCTTCACTGCTTCCCCCGGGAGGTGAGGGAGCGGGAGCGGAGGGGCGCTCTACCGGCCGTGGTGGCGGGCAGATACCCCACAGAGTGCTTAACGCGCGTCCTCCGGTGCGCTATCGTCATCAGCGTGACCGCAGACGAGATCGTTGCATACATGGAAGCCCGCGGGTGGCAGCTTATGGAAAACCGGGAGGGCCACGGCCGAGGACGGCTCAACGTCGCCTTCATCCGCCACGACTGGCACGATCGCCCAACCGCCACGCCGCTCTTCGTTTCGCGCTACGGCGGTCTTGAGGAGCGCTACGAGCTTATCCGCGACGCGGCACGGGAGGGACTCGATCTGTGGCGGCGGTTTCCCAACGAGCCACAGCGGTTCTTCGATCCCGAGAGGCAGGAGATCGTGTGGAAGTGAGGCGGGGTTGGCATACGTCCGGTAGAGGAGGGCAGCGGCTCAGTAGCTCACCTGGTGCTCTTCCTTCACCTCGATCCCGATCCAGTAGCGGCCGTCGGAGCGGCGGATCTGGTCCATGCCCATCTCCTGCAGGCGCATGCCCACCGCCCGCTCGCTTTGGGCGCGTTCATTGGATTCCTCGCACCAGCGCTGGTAGGCCTTGAACAGATCCCGCGCCCGGACCATCGTGTTCTTCCGCCGGTCACAGCACTCACCCAGGAAAGAGGCAAGGATATCCATCTCGCCGCGGTAGACTTCCGTGGCCCGTTTCACCGCCGACACGCTGCCCAGGCCCTCCTGCTGCCACTTGAGGCAGCCTTCGATCGCCCAGTTCAGGATGCCCGGAAACTCCTCAATCAGTTTCTCCCCCAGGCGGTGGTCCTGCTCTTCGCAGGGGATCGTCACTTCAAAGGGGATCAGCCGGATCCGCCGCCAGATCGCGTAGTCGGTGCCGCGGATCACCGGCTTGTGGTTGGTGGCCAGGAAGATCTTGAAGGTGGGGATGAAGTCAAAGAACTCGCCGTAGAGAAAGCGCGCGGTCATGTGGTCCGCGCCGGTGAGTTGCTTGATCAGGCTCTCCGCCAGCCGGCGGCCCTGTTCCGCCTCGATCGCGGTGACATAGCGCGTTCCCCGGAGGCGCGCGATGTCGTTGGAGACCTGGTCCCCGCGCTTCGCCATCAGCGTTTCGGTGGGGGTCTGCATGCCGTAATCCCCCATGAGCTGCATCAGGGTGTTCAGGAAGGTGCTCTTTCCGTTGGCGCCGATGCCGTAGAGGATAAACAGCGCCTGTTCGCTCACGTCGCCGGTGAGGGCCCATCCCACCGCTCGCTGCACGAAGCAGATGAGCTCCTCGTCGCCGCCGAATATCTGGTACAGGAACTGCTCCCACACGGGGCAGCGCGCCTCGCTGTCGTACGCTACCGGTGCCGCCTTGGTGATATGCGCGTTTCGGTCGTGATCGTGGATCTCGCCGGTGCGCAGGTCGATCTCACCGTTGGCTACGTTCAACAGCCAGCGGTTGGTGTCCAGGTCATCCGGACCCACGGCGATCTTCGGATCCCACCCGGCCACTTCCACCATCGCCCGCAGGCGGTTGGCGCTTTCGCTGCGCAGGGCGTGGTCCACCAACAGCCGGCGCTCCTGGTCGTTGGAAAGGAACGCCGCGGTCTGGTACATGTTGCGCACGGTGCGCTTGGCGTAGTCGTAGATTTCATTGGTCTGGTCGGTGGCCCACCGCACGCCGTCCCACAAGAGCCACTTCTTCCAGCTCGCGCAGTAGCGCAGGTCCTCGCCGTAGTCCTGGATCATCCGCTCGGCATTTCCCAGGTCGGTGAGCTGGCGGCCGCCCTCGGCCATCTGCTGGTTGTGGGCGATAAACGCTTCCCGGGCGAATCCGTCACTCATAGCATCTCGTGCTCCGTGAGTGCCGCGAAGTACATCCGGAAGCGCGCCTCGAGGCTTTCGATCGCGTTCACCTCGTTATTCTCATAGGCCCAGCGGGTACGGGTAGTAAACAACGTGGCCAGGGCTCCGGCGGTATCTCCCAGCGTTCCCGAGAGGATCCGCTCCACCACCGTGGCTACCTCCTCCGGGATCTCCCGTCCGGTGACCTCGGCGTACTGCCGGTAGGTGCGGGCACTGCTCAGTTCATCCTGCCAGAACTCCCGCAGACTCTTCTCGATCTTGTGCAGACGAAGCCTCTGCCATCGGGCATGCGACATGAAACACCTCCTGCTCGGGGTACTTCATTCTTTGGCCATCACCTTCCCCCCGGCTATCGGGAAAGTTCCGAGTTTCCCGAGGGAGAATCCCTGATGGTGGGAGGTGTAGTTGGTAGGGTAGGGGAGGCTCTATCGGCTTGTATGATATACTTGATAAATCTGAAACTTATAATATAATTGGAAACATATTACATAAAATATCCAATTGTAAAACCGCGTCCGCTGCCCTGATTCTGCTGGCAAGTTTCATCATGCCGCTTGCACTGCAGGCCGATGAGAAAAATGGTGTAGCAATAGCCTTTGGACCAGCACTGCCGTTCGACAACTATGCCAGCGTACATGGAGGTGCTGCAGAGTCCGGCTACATTGCGCAGTTGGCGTACTCACGAAGTCTCGAACACGCATTTGGCTACAGCATCCGGTTCGCACAAATCGCGAATGGAACGAACATACACCGGCAAGTCACACGGTTTTCAGACCGCTATCCCTCGCCTGGGGTGGATGTAACTACCGGAACTTGGATAACAAACGCTCTGGTCGTCGGGCCAACCTTTTCCAAAAAGTGGAATCGAATGCAATTGAACGCCCATGCATCGATTGGATACTCGGCCGTCGTCAGCCCTTCGGTAGACGTCGTCGCTCAAGATGGATCAAATGACTACTCGCTCACACTCGATCGAGCAGGTGATCTTCCATGGATACTTTCACTTGGCGGTGAAGTTAGATAT
>CAYQRW010000304.1:2334-3865 GCA_964419735.1 uncultured Spirochaeta sp. | reverse complement strand
CCCACACCGTTGACCCACACCGTTGACCCACACCGTTGACCCACACCGTTGACCCGCGCCGTTGACTCGCGCCATTGAATCCCGCCGTTGACCCGTGGTGAGGACGCCCCGTATAATCCGGGCGCCGTGTCACACGATGATTCTCGCCACCACCACTCTATCTTCGTTGGAATCGATAGCGACGGATGTGCCTTCGACACAATGGAGATTAAACATCGCCGCTGTTTTGCCCCGGAGTACGTCCGCTGGTTCGGCCTCGAGGCGCACGGGGAAGCTGCGGAGGAGGTGTGGCACTTCGTAAATCTGTATTCCCCGACGCGCGGCATCAACCGCTACGCCGCGCTGGCCAAGACGCTGCGACTCCTCCCCGGGCACCCCGCCCTGGCCGGCGCCCCGGAAGCTCCGGCGCTCCCGGCGTTTCACCGCTGGGTGGACGCTGCGGAGGCGCTCAGCGCCGAGAGCCTCACCCGTGAGATTCAGCGGGTGGGTCTATCCTCCCAGGAGGGCCACGACCTGGAGTTAGTGCGGCGCTGGTCGGAAGCGGTGGACCGCTCCTTTGAGGAGATCGTCGCCGAGGTGGAGCCCTTTGTCGGGGTGGCTGAGGCGCTGCAAGAGCTGCGCCACACCGCGGACGTGGCGGTAATCAGCCACGCTCCCACCGCCGTACTTCGCCGGCAGTGGGCGTTGTATGGGCTGGAAAACTGGGTAGATGCGATCAACGGCCAGGAGACGGGCAAGAAGGGCCAGCACCTGGCCACCGCCCGGGAGTCCGGCGGATACACCCCCTCCCGGATGCTTATGATCGGCGATGCCCCGGGAGATTTCGCCGCGGCCCGGTCGGTGGAGGCGTGGTTCTACCCGATCCTTCCCGGTGCGGAGCCGAGCAGTTGGGAGCAGTTCCGCCGGGAGGCGTGGCCCCGATTTCTCGCGGCTCAGTGGGATACCGACTATCAGAACCGCCTCCTGAAAGAGTTCTACGATCGACTTCCCGCGGTACCTCCCTGGGAATAGTGATACCGGCATAGGTCCGAACAATCGTGCACAGACCCGTTAAAGTCGTGTACAATTCCGCCACACCAGATAGTTAAGAGGGAGCACACCTAAATGATTGAGGCAGGATTGCAGCTGATGCTGATCGGCATGAGCGTGGTATTCATATTTCTAGTGATACTGGTAGCGCTGATGACGGTAATGTCGGCAATTACCCGCCGCTTCGAGACGCCGGCTTCCGCCACCAATACCGGTGGTACGCCCGCTCCCAGTCTTTCCAGGGGCACTTCCCCACACCAGCATAGTCCACAGATCGCAGCCGTTCTCGCAGCCGTGGCACAACACCACCGCCGTCGCGGGGGAGATGCTGCCCGCACAAATCACACCAGCTCAGGAGCTCACAGATGAAACAGATTAACGTCATGGTTACGGCGTTTCGTGATGGCTTTCAGTCCGTCTTCGGTGCCCGGGTACTGACCAAAGACTTTCTTCCCGCCCTCGAGGCCGCCAAGGAGGCGGGTCTCAACCACTTCGAGGTGGG
>CAYQRW010000304.1:0-2234 GCA_964419735.1 uncultured Spirochaeta sp. | reverse complement strand
TTCTTCCCGCCCTCGAGGCCGCCAAGGAGGCGGGTCTCAACCACTTCGAGGTGGGCGGCGGCGCACGCTTTCAAAGCCTGTACTTCTACTGCAATGAGGACGCCTTTGAGATGATGGATGCCTGTCGTGAGGTGGCGGGACCGGAGGCCGACCTTCAGACACTGGCGCGCGGAATAAACGTGGTAGGGCTTGAGAGTCAGTCCTCCGACATCATTAAGATGCACGCGGAACTCTTCAAGAAGCACGGTATTTCCACGATTCGCAACTTCGACGCTCTCAACGATGTGGATAATCTGGACTTCTCCGGACGCTGTATTGCGGAGGCCGGCCTCAACCATGAAGTGGCCGTCACCCTGATGGGCCTGCCCCCGGGACTGGAGGGCGCCCACACGGCCGATTTCTATCTGGAGCGGATCCGGCAGATTCTAGACGCCGATATTCCGATGCACTCACTGGCGCTCAAGGACGCCTCCGGCACCGCGACTCCGCAGGTGGTCTACGATACAGTAAAAATGGCCAAGGCCAAGCTGCCGCCGGAGGTGCCGGTGCGCTTCCATACCCACGACACGGCCGGTACCGGTGTCATCACCTACAAGGCGGCGATTGAAGCCGGAGCCGACGGAATCGATCTCTCCCTGGCTCCTGTCTCCGGGGGAACCTCGCAGCCGGACGTAATCACGATGTGGCACGCGCTGCGGGGTACCGAATACGATCTGGGGATCGACATCAATAAGGTGATGGAAGCGGAAGAGGTGTTTAAAGACACGATGCGTGATTACTTCTTCCCCCCGGAGGCGCAGAAGGTGGAACCCCTCATTCCGTTCTCCCCGATGCCCGGCGGCGCCCTCACCGCCAATACGCAGATGATGCGTGACCACAACGTGCTGGATCGCTTTCCCGAGGTAATCGCCGCCATGCGGGAAGTGGTGGAACGGGGCGGCTTTGCCACCTCGGTGACTCCCGTATCGCAGTTCTACTTTCAACAGGCGTTTAATAACGTCCTCATGGGTCCCTGGAAGAAGATCGCGGAAGGCTACGGTCAGATGCTGCTGGGCTACTTCGGCACCACACCTACCAAGCCGGACCCTGAACTGGTGAAGCTGGCCGCGGAACAGCTCCAACTGGAGCCCACCACCAAGAGTCCCCGTCTGCTCAACGACGAAAACCCGGAAAAGGGGCGGGCCCCGGCGGAACAGAGCCTCAAAGAGGCGGAGCTTCCGATCACCGAGGAGAACATCTTCATCGCCGCCACCTGCAAGCAACGGGGTATCGCGTTCCTCAAAGGTGAGGGCGTGGTGCAGGTCCGCAAAACCGCCGATGAGAGTACGCAACCGGCCGCCGCAGCCTCCGGCCAGAGCGGGGCAGCCGCCGCCGGGAGCGCCACGTCCACCTCAGCCGCCACCGGTGAACCGGCAGCGTACACCGTCACCGTTGCCGGTCAGAGCTACCACGTCACCGTCCAGGACGGGCACGCCGATATCGACGGCACCTCCCATCCGCTTCCCGCCGCCGGGGCTTCCGGAGGGACGCAGTCCGGCACGGCGGCCACACCCGCTCAGAACCCGGCACCCGCCGTCGAGGGAGGTTCCAACGCGCAGGGTACTTCCAGCGCGCAGGGCGGTTCCACCGTCACCGCCCCCATGCCGGGAATCATCATCCGCAGCCTGGTGAAGAGCGGCGACACGGTGAGCGCCGGTCAGGCGGTGGTACTCATGGAAAGTATGAAGATGGAGGTCAAAGTCGAGGCGGAGACCGCCGGGACGGTTACTCAGGTGCACGTCACCGACGGGCAAAACGTTGAGGCCGATGCCGCGCTGGTGACGATCGCATGAGTTCGTTCGAATCGTTTTCGGCCCTGTGGGCCTCCACCGGGATTACCGCCATCACCGGTGGTGAGCTCGTAATGATCGGTATCAGTCTGCTCCTAATCTACATGGCGATCGGCCGCGGCTACGAACCGCTCCTGCTGCTCCCCATCGGGTTTGGGGGTATCCTCGCCAACATCCCCATCGCCGATATCGCCGGACCCGCGGGATTTCTCGGCATGATCAACACCGTGGGACTGGAAACGGGGGTATTCCCCCTGCTGATTTTCATGGGCGTCGGAGCGATGACGGACTTTGGACCACTCATCGCCAATCCCCGGACCGCCCTCCTGGGGGCGGCGGCGCAGTTTGGTATCTTCGTCACCCTCATCGGCGCGGTGCTGCTCAGCGTGTATGCCGGCTTCGACT
>CAYQRW010000303.1:0-3886 GCA_964419735.1 uncultured Spirochaeta sp. | reverse complement strand
TGGGAAGTGTGGCCGACGAAAGTGATTTCCATCGGCGGTACGCGGCCAATGAACTCGTCAAGAAACGACGTATTCAACTGCCTCGCAACTCTAAGGCTTTGCGCGGTATCGGATGCGCCGTGGCGGAGCAGATCAGCGGCGTCACCGGTGAACGGGAAATCGGAGCGGTTACGATCCGGTTGGACCCCGGCGGAAAGGCCCTTCTCTTCTGTAGTCTTCCCACTCCCACGGCACGGTTGATCGTCGCATGGCGCCAGCTGGTAGCGCAGGAACTGGGCCTCGATATAGATGCGGTCTCGGTGGACACCACCTATAGTACGGATCAGTATGATAGCGGTCCACGCCTCTTCTCCCGGGGGGTCTCCGTGGTTCCCCGCGCGATTCAGTCGATCTGCCAGACGATTCAGAAGCAGCGCTTTCGGGAGCCGCTGCCGATCCAGGTACGCCGTACGATCCGCACGAGCCGAGCCGTACGCACTCCCGCCGACGCCATGCGCTCCGCCGGCGCCGCAGCGGTGGAGGCGATTCTCATCCCGAGCAGCATGGAAATCGACATCAAATCAGTGACGCTTTCGGTATACGCCGGGCGGATTCTGGACCGCGGTTCGGCGGAGGCTGAGCTGAGACGCGGTATCTACCAGGCACTGAACTGGACGTTACACGAAGCGGTGCACGACCCCGGTGTAATCGGGCGTTACCGCACCACCTTTCGCGGCAGGCCGCCGCGGCTGCGCATCGTCTTCGGAGCGGCGGAGCGGCGTGATGGTCCCACCGGTATCGGCGAGCTTCCGTTTCTTACGGTGCCGGCGGCGCTAACCAGTGCTATTTCGCAGGCGAGCGGTCTGTATCTCGACACCCTGCCGGTGCGCTCGGCGACACTGTTGCAGATGCTCCAGGAGGATTGACTACATGGAGGTAACGTTCCGCTACAATGGAACTGAGAAAACGGTACAGGTGGTGCCCGATGCCCCGGCTAACCACTACCTGAGCGATGTTCACGGGCGACGGGGCACGTGCGGCGACGGCAGCTGTCTCCAATGCACGGTTCTCCTCGGTAGTCGCGTTACCGCCACCTGCAGCCTTCCCGCCTATCGGTTGGAAGGTGCGGACGTTGTCGACTTGGCCGGACTGGAACGTGACACCCTGTACTTTGACATCCACCGCGCCTTTGAAAAGATCGGAATCACCCGCTGTCAGGAGGCGCTGCCGGGTCTGATCTTTCTCGCCTATCAGCTTCTCGGGGAGAATCCGCTCCCCGGAGATGATGAACTGCGGGAGTACAGTCGCCACATGACGACCCGTTGCGTGAGCCGGGACGAGTTCGAGCGCGCCGTCCGCCTGGCGGGTCGGGTGCATAAGAGGAAACACCGTGAGCTCCCGAAGTAGGCCCACCGCCCGCCGGGACCCCGCCGACGGTACGCCACTTCCCGAGGTGATCGTACCCCAGTCGCTGGGGGAAGCGCTCCAACTCTTACGGCACACCGCCGATCGGGCGGTATGGGCCGGCGGTACGTGGTGGTTGCAACAACCGGAAGATTCCCGTCGGGCCCGGCAGATTCTGGCGATTCACAGCGTCCGCGAACTGCGCCGGGTGGTGCGCACGGGACACCACGTGGAGATCGGCTCCACCGTCCCCGCCGGTCGCCTCTTGGGGGCGGGGAAAAGGTTTCTCCCGGCCGTGGCGGTGGAGGCGATTCACCGCGTCGGGCCACCGCCGATTCGCAACGTCGCCACATTGGGTGGCGCCTTGGCAATTCCCGGCACCACGCTCCCGGTGACTGCGGTACTGCAGCTGATCGATACCTCGATCGAGCTCCGCCGCCAGGGAAATGCGCGGTGGATGCCGTTAGGACACTTTCGCGACCCCACCGGAGTACTCCGCATCGATGAAGGCGAAATTGTCACCCGCCTACGGATTCCCTTGCGCAACTGGACGCACTGGATGATTCACACCTACGGACAGCCGTTTCCCGGTGGTGGACCGTCTCTCACCCTCCTGGGAGCGGCATCGATGGACAAAACGGGAATCGAAGAGTTCCGATTTGCGCTTCTCATCAATGGTGAGCGCCAGATCCGTCTCCGCGCCGCCGAGACGGATCTCGTGGGAAAGGCAGTCCCCCTCACTGAACGGGATCGGCGCACGATCCTGGGCACCCTGGAAGACAACCTGCTCTATGGAAGCGAACTCGACAACCTCGGTCGATGGCGGGCGTCCAACGGGCTTCGCGGGTTCCTGCAGAAACTGCAGTAATCCGACCTCCCCCGTCCCGGTCGGCACTGATCTACCGCCGGAGACCGTTGCAGGATCTCCTACACCGGCGCTACTATGCAGGGGTGTCGGGCTTCATTCATCTTCATAACCATTCAGACTTTTCGCTGCTCAAGGGAGCAGCCACCGTGGAACGACTCGTTCAGCGTGCCGTGGAGCTTGAAATGCCCGCCGTGGCGCTCACCGACGATGGAAACCTCTTCGGTGCGCTCAACTTCTACATGGAGTGTCGCAAACGCGACGTCAAACCGATAATCGGCTGCGATTTCTTCGTGGCTCCGGAGTCCCGCCACCGTAAGACGGGACTCGATGGCGCCTCACGAAACGGACGCGTAGTTCTGCTGGCCCGCAACGAGTCCGGCTACAAGAACCTGATCAAACTATCCTCCCTAGGCTATTTGGAGGGATTTTACTATCGCCCGCGCATCGACCACGAAGTGATGGAGCAGTACCGCGAGGGGCTGCTGCTCCTCACGGGATCGATCTCCGGCGAGATTCCGCGGCTCCTCCTGGCGAACCGCCTGGACGACGCCCGGGAACTGCTGGCCTGGTATCGCCAGGTATACGGAGACGAAAACGTCTATTTGGAGATGTGCAACCACACGATTCCCGAACAGCAGGCACTCAATACGATGTTGGTAAACCTCTCCAGGGAGTCCGGAGTTCCGCTGGTGGCGGCCAATGACACCCACTACGTAGAGCGGGAGGATGCCAACGCCCAGGACATTCTCCTGTGCATCGGGAGCAACCGCAAGAAAGCGGAAACCAACCGCTTCAAGTTCTCCACGGAGGAGTTCTACCTGAAGTCACCGGCGGAGATGGCGGAGATCTTTGCCGATCATCCCCAGGCGCTTACCAACACGCAGGTAATCGCCGACCGCTGTAACGTGACGATCGATCTGCCGGGCCCCAAGTTTCCCGTTTACGAGATTCCCCCGGGCTTCTCCGACAAAGACGAGTATCTGCGGCACCTGGTCCATGAGGGGCTTAAGGAGCGATACAATCCGATTACCGAGGAAATTCGCACGCGCGCGGATTACGAGCTCAACACGATCATCTCCATGGATTTTACCGGGTACTTTCTGATCGTCTGGGACTTCATTAAGTACGCTCGCGACAACGACATCCCCGTGGGCCCCGGACGGGGATCCGGGGCCGGGTCGATCGTGGCGTACTCCCTAAAGATCACCGATATCGAGCCGCTGAAATATGGGCTCCTCTTCGAGCGCTTCCTCAATCCGGAGCGCGTCTCCATGCCCGATTTCGACGTGGATTTCTGCTTCGAACGGCGCGGTGAGGTGATCGACTACGTCACTCAGAAGTACGGCCGCGACAAAGTGGGACAGATCATCACCTTTGGAACGCTCAAGACCAAACTGGTGATCCGGGATGTGGCCCGCGTGCTGGGACTCAACTATGATGAGGCGGACGCGATCGCCAAGCTGGTGCCGAAAGATCTCAAAATCACCCTGGAAAAAGCGCTTGAGCAGGAGCCGGAGTTGGCGGCGCTCCCGGAGCGGGGAGAGGTCTACGCCGAACTCATCGATGTCAGCCGCCGGCTAGAAGGGTTGCACCGCCACGCCTCCACCCACGCCGCGGGAATCGTGATCGGAGAGA